>JAVSGI010000003.1:307867-615735 GCA_032334235.1 Paracoccaceae bacterium Fryx2 | reverse complement strand
GTGGTCATTTCCATGTCGGTGGCCAGCAGGTAGTTGCAGCAATGGGTTTCCTCGAACCCGCCGTCGAGGAAGAACTGCGCGTGAAAGCGCTTGCCCATCATCCGGCCCTGCATGTCCACCGCCGCGACCAGCACGGTGTCGATCTCGCCGCGCGCCACGGCGTCTTTCAGCGCGTCGAACTTCATGTTTCCGGGCATGTCCGGCCTCTTTTCATCGGTTTTGCGGGGGGCTGTTCGGGTTCGGGGCGGCAGGCCGCGCGGGGGGGGCGCGGCCTGCAACAGTCAGGGTGCGGTCAGGTGTAGCGGTAGGGGCGGCCAGCCTTCACCTGAACATCGTTGTAGGCCTTGATGATCGCCACGACCTTGGCCTTGGTTTCCGATTCCGCCGCGATTTCCTCCCAGAACTCCTGGGCGGCGGTTTCGACGGTGGCCCATTCGGCATCGGGGATCGTGGTCAGCTTCAGCTTGGGCCCGTTGACGCGCAGGTCGGCCTCGCCCGCCCAGTACCAGTGCTGGCGATAGTAGTGCGACTGCTCGAAACAGACCTTGATCAGTTCCTGCAGGTGCGGCGGCACCTCGTTCCAGCGATCCATGTTGGCGAAGAAATGGCCGATCCAGGCGCCCGAGATGTTGTTGGTCAGGAAGTAGTTGGTCACGTTCGACCACCCGACCGTATAGACCTCGGTGATGCCCGACCAGGCGATGCCGTCAAGCTCGCCGGTCTGCATCGCCACCTCGATGTCTTCCCACGGCAGGGTGACCGGCACGACGCCGAACTTCGTGAGGAAGCGCCCGGCGGTCGGGAAGGTGAAGACGCGCTTGCCCTTGAGGTCGGCCAGGCTGTTGATCGGATCCTTGGTCGAGAAATGACACGGATCCCACGCGCCGGCCGAGATGTGCTTGACGCCGACCTTGGCATATTCCTCGGCCCAGATCTCGCCCAGGCCGTATTTGGTGAACAGCGCGGGCACGTCGAGCGAATAGCGCAGGCCCAGCGGGAAATAGCCGCCGAACACGGTAACCTCGGTGGGCGAGGCCATCGAATCGTCATCCGACTGCACGCAGTCGATGGTGCCGGCCTGCATGGCCCGGAACAACTCTCCGGTCGGAACAAGCTGGTCGGCGTAGTAGAGCTCGATCTCCATCTGCCCGGCGGCGATCTTGTTGAACTGCTCGACGGCGGGTTTCACCACCTGTTCGCCAAGGGCGGCACCGGCATAGGTCTGCATCCGCCATTTGATCGGCGCCTGAGCGCGGACCATGGCGGGGGCGGCAAGGGTCGCGGCCCCGGCAGCCAGGGCGCCGGTGGTCAGGAACGTGCGTCTTGTGGTCATTTCAGCCTCCGTTGGTTTGATTGGGGGCGGTTGGTCCGCCTTTCGGGTTGGGTCAATTGATGCCGTAAACCGCATGGGGCAGCCAGAGGGCAATCTGCGGGAACACCATGATCAGCGCCAGCGTCGCCACCATCACGATCACGAAGGGCACGACCGAGCGGTAGATGTCGCCCATGGTGATCTCGGGCGGGGAAAAGGCGCGCATCAGGAACAGGTTGTAGCCGAAGGGCGGCGTCAGGTAGGCGATCTGGCAGGTGATGGTGTAAAGCACGCCATACCAGATCAGATCGAAGCCCAGCATCCCCACCAGCGGCACATAAAGCGGCGCCACGATCACCAGCATCGCGGTGTCGTCGAGAAACATCCCCATGATCAGGAAGGACAACTGCATCAGGATCAGGATCGTCCAGGGCGACAGGCCCATCTGCCCCACGAACAGCCCCTCGATCGCCTTCACCGCGCCGAGCCCGTCGAACACCGCGCCGAAGGACAGCGCGGCGAGGATGATCCACATGAACATGCAGGACACGGCGAGGGTGGAGCGGGTCGAAACCTCGAACACATGGCGGGTGAAGCGGCCCTTCCAGACCGCCGCCGCTACCGTGGCCAGCACCCCCACAACCGAGCTTTCCACGAGGCTCGTGACGCCGTAGATGAAGGGGATCATCATCGCGGCAAAGATGCCGAAGGGCAGCACCCCGGCGCGCAGCAGGCGGAAGCGTTCCTCGCGGGTGATGGTGGCGCGTTCCTCGGGATCGAGGGCCGGGCCGAGGGCCGGGTTCAGCCGACAGCGCAGCCAGATGTAGAAGATGAACAGGGTGGCCATCACCAGCCCGGGGAACAGCCCCGCCAGCCACAGCTGCCCGACCGGCTGGCGCGCGATCATCGCGTAAAGCACCAGCACCACCGAAGGCGGGATCAGGATGCCGAGGCTCGACCCCGCCTGAATCACCCCGGTCACCATCAGCTTGTCGTACCGGCGGCGCAGCAGTTCGGGCAGCGCGATGGTGGCCCCGATCGCCATGCCCGCCACCGACAGCCCGTTCATCGCGGAAATCAGCACCATCAGCAGGATCGTCCCGATCGCGAGCCCCCCCGGCACCGGCCCGAACCAGACGTGGAACATCCGGTAAAGGTCGTCGGCCAGACGGCTTTCGCTCATCACGTAGCCCATGAAGACGAACATCGGCAGCGTTAGCAGCGGATACCACTTCATCAGCTTCATCGCCGCCGAGAAGCCCATGCTCTGCCCGCCGGTGCCCCAGAGCGCCAGCGACGCCACCACGGCGACAAAGCCGATAACCCCGAACACCCGCTGCCCGGTGGCCATCATCAAGAGCATGGTGGAAAACATCAGGACGGCGATCAACTCGTAACCCATCAGATCACCTTCCCGCGCAGGGTTGCCACGTCGCGGATCAGCGCGGCCAGCGCCTGCAGGATCATCAGCACGAAGCCCACGCACATGATCACCTTGATCGGCCACATGTAGGGCCGCCAGGCGGTCGGGCTGCGCTCGTTGTAGGCGAAGGCGTAGGCCGTGCTGTCCACCGCGCCCCACAGCATCACGCCAAGGTAGAAGATCAGCGCCAGCACCGTGACGGCATCCCACCACGCCCGCTTGCGGTCGGAAAAACGGGCGTAGAACAGGTCCATCCGGACATGGCTGCCCATCTGCATCGAATAGGGGCCGCCGAGGATGTAATAGGCCACCATGGTGAACTGCGCCATCTCCAGCGTCCAGAGCGAGGGGTTGAACGCCAGTTTCGACACCGACGACCACAGCAATATCGCCATCAGCACGAACAGCAGATACATCGCGAACCGGCCGACGCCGTAGTTCAGCCGGTCCACCAGCCGCACGAAGATCACCAGCGGGCGCGGCATCGTGTCTGTCATTGCGCCATCTCCACCGGGCGCAGGGCGGCGAGTGCGTCGCCCAGCACCGGGGCCAGGGTGTCGGCCATCGCCTGCTCGGCCTCCGGCGTGGCGATCAGGTCGTTGCGCACCTCCAGCATGGCGTTGGGCAGGCCGTAGGGCGTGGCGTGCAGGCGCAGGGTGTGCGTCACGTCATCGGCGGCGGAGTAGGGGGCGTTGAGCTCGGCGTTCAGCGGGGTGCGGGCGCGGGCGGCGGCAAGGATGGCGCGGGCCAGACGCTCGTCGGCATCGTGGATCACCCCGAACTGGACGGCGCGCGGCTGGCCGTGCCAGACGGGCGTGAAGCTGTGGATGGTCACGATCACCGGCGCCAGCCCCAGCGCGATGCGCCGCGCGATCAGGCCGTGCAGGGCGTCGTGGAACGGCAGGTAGACGGCAGCGGTGCGCGCGGCGCGCTCTGCGGGGGAAATTGCGGCGTTGCCCGGAATGTCATGCACTTCCGACCGGGCGGGCATCGCGGCCGCCTTGTCGGGCGCGCGGTTGCAGTCATAGATCAGGCGGCTGACCGGGGCATGGACCAGCGCCGCGCCCAGACGCGCCGCCAGCCCCCGCGCCAGCCCGAGCGCGCCGGGGTCCCAGGCGACATGCGCCTGCCGCTGCGCCGGAGTAAGTCCCAGGTCGCCCCAGGGCGCAGGCAAGGCGTTCGAGGCATGTTCGCACACCAGCACGATCCGCGACGCGGCACCGACATTCTCGATCGCCGGCGCAAAGGGTGCGGGCGTTGGCACCGGCGCAAAGCGCGCGGTCATGGGTGCATCCGGTGCAGTCATTGCTGCGAGTCATCCCCCTGTTTGGCAGGAAGCGTCCTCCGCCGCGCCGCGTTCTGTCAAGAATTATTCTTTCGCACAATTTCTGTTACAATGTTTACCAAAGCGGTGCAGACTGCGGGCAGCACGGCAAGGCGGCAGGAGGAATGGTTGAGCGGCACCCCCACCATCGAGGTCCAGATGCTGACCGCCCTGCCGGACCTGACGCGCGCCGAACGGCAACTGGCGACCCATATCCTGCGGCACTACCCGGTGGCGGCGCTGGGGTCGATCACGGCCCTTGCGAGGGCGGCCGAGGTGTCGGCGCCGACGGTGGTGCGCCTGACGCAGAAGCTGGGGTTCAAGGGCTACCCCGATTACCAGCACGCGCTGCGCGGCGAGGTCGAGGCGATGCTGGTCTCGCCGCTTGCCAAGCACGCGCGCTGGGCGGGGGGGGTGCCCGACACCCATATCCTGAACCGCTTTGCAGATGCGGTGGTGGCGAACCTCTCGGCCACGCTGGGGCAGATCGACCATGCCGAGTTCGACGCCGCCGCCGCCCTGCTGGCCGACCCGGCGCGCGGCGTCTTCGCGATGGGCGGGCGCATCACCCATGCGATGGCCGATTACTTCGTGACGCTGATGAAGGTGGTCCGCCCCGATGTCACGCTCATGTCGGACATGTCGAACACCTGGCCGCCGGCGCTGCTCGACATGGCGCGGGGCGACGTGCTGCTGGTGTTCGACATCCGCCGCTATGAAAACTCGGTGCTGCAGGTGGTGGAAATGGCGGTCGAGCAGGGGGCCGAGGTGATCCTGGTCACCGACCGCTGGGTGTCGCCCGCCGCCGCCCACGCCCGCCACACTTTGTCTTGCCACGTCGAGGCGCCCTCGGCCTGGGACAGCACGGTGTCGATTCTGGTGCTGGTGGAAACGCTGCTGGCCTCGGTGCAGTCGCTGACGCGCGAGCAGACCGAAAGCCGCCTGAAACGGCTGGAAGACCTCTACACCCGCTCGCGCTTCTTCCGCCGCCACCGCTGAACCCGGGCCGCCGCCCTCGGGGGCATCGAGCCCCCTCGGCCGGCGCTGTCGCGCCCTGCCCTTTCTTCTGTTTCTCAAATATCCCCGCCGGAGGCTCTTTCTTTTCCTGCCGCCAGGGCGCAGGGGCCGCCCTCGGGGGCATCGAGCCCCCTCGGCCGGCGCTGTCGCGCCCTGCACCTTCTTCTGTTCCCAAATATCCCCGCCGGAGGCTCCGCCGCCTGGCCCGGGTCATACCATCGGCGGTGCAACCGGCTTGCGCCGCATCCCCGACAGGGCATTGCCCGCCACCGCCGCCATCAGGATCGCGCCGCCGACGAAGGTCGCGGCCGTTGCCGTCTCGCCCAGCAGGAGCCAGACCCAGATCGGCGCCAGGAGCACCTCGACCATGCTCAGCAGCGTCAGGTCCGCTGCCGGGATCACCCGGCTGCCAAGGGTGTAAAGCGCCATGCCGGTCGCCAGCTGCACGGCGCCCATGGCCATCGCCACCCCGATGTCGGGCAGCGGCACCCAGAGCGTGCCGCCCTGCACCTGCAGCACCACCGCTGCTACCGCCATCGAGAACAGCCCGCCCAGAACCACGGCGGGCATCATGTCTTCCAGCCGTCCCCAGCGCAGCGTGATGGTGAAGGCGGCGAAGCCCAGTGCCGACAGCAGCGCCGCGACGTTGCCCGCCATGGCACCCGCCGCCAGCCCCTCGCGCACCATGATGAACATGCCGACCCCGGCGACGGCGATGGCCGCCCAGGTGGCGCCCCGCACCCGCTCGCGCAGCAGGAACCAGCCGAGGATCGCGGTCAGGAACGGCGAGGCGGCGAACAGGAACACCGCATTGGCAACCGTGGTCGCCTGGATCGCATAGATCGCCCCGGCGAAGGCGAACACCAGCCCCAGCCCGCCGACCACCCCCGCGACCCCCACCTTGCGCAGCCGCCTCAGGGGGTGCCCGCCCGAGGCCCAGGCGATGTAGGCAAACAGCACAGGCACCATCCCGACCGAGCGCCAGAACAGCACCTCCCAGGTGCCTGCCACGGTGATCTGCCGGATCGCCAGCCCCATGGCCGACCACAGCACGCCGGCCAGAACCACCAGCACCACCCCTGTTCCGTATCGCATGCCCGCCCCTTGGTTTTCCGGCAGTGTCACGGCGGGGGCAGGGAGGCGTCTGTTCCGTTTCTTACGCCGGCGCGGTGCAATCGGGGGTCAATAGCCCCGCGCGCGGTCCACCAGATGCAGGAAGGGCTCGCCCGCCTCGCCTCGCCGGATGTTCTCGGCCACCACGCGCGCCGCGCTGTCGGGGCGGGTGTCGGCGGCGATGTGGGGGGTGACGGTGACGCTGGGGTGCGCCCAGAAGGGGTGCTCCGGCGGCAGCGGTTCCACCCGGAACACATCAAGCGTGGCATGACCGAGCCGCCCTTCGTCCAGCGCCGCCAGCAATGCCTCATCGTCGATCAGCGCGCCGCGCCCGGGGTTCAGGATCACCGCGCCTTTTGGCAACCAGCCCAGCCGCCGGGCGTCGAGCAGGTTCTCGGTCTCTGGCGTCTTCGGCAGCAGTGTCACCACGATCTGCGCGCCGCGCAAGGCGGCCTCCAGCCCCGCCTCGCCATGCAGGCAGCACAGGCCGGGCACGGTCTTCGCCGTGCGGCTCCAGCCGGTGACCGGAAAGTTGAGCGCCGCCAGCGCCGCCGCACAGGCCAGCCCCAACTCGCCCAGACCCAGCACGGCAACGGGGCGTTCGCGCGCCAGCGGCGGGATGATCTGCTGCCAGCCGCCCTGCTTCAGGATATGCCGGTCCATCCCCAGATGGTGGCGCAGCGCGTGGCCCGTCACCCATTCCACCATGCCCTCGGTCAGGGCGGGGTCGACCATGCGGCACAGCGGCTGCACCAGCGTCGGGTTGCCCACTATCATTTCCACCCCGGCCCAGAGGTTCAGCACCGCCTTGCAGCACCGATAGGGCGAGAAATCCTCGATCACCCCGCCCGGCGCGAAGATGATGTAATCCACCGCTGCCGGATCGTGCGCGTCGCAGGACAGCTCCGCCTCCAGCCCGGCTTCGTCCAGCGCCCGCCGCAGCGGCGCCTCATACTCCGGCCACAGCGCCGCCCCTGCCGCAAAATATATCTTCACGCCCCACCCCGTTCATCTTGGCTAAAATATCCCCGCCGGAGGCTCCGCCGCCCGGGGTCAGCGCAGGCGGTGGACATGCGCGCTCTGCACCAGACCGAAGCCTGCCATCAGCACCAGCATCGCCGACCCGCCGTAAGAAACCATCGGAAGCGGCACGCCGACCACCGGGGCCAACCCCATCACCATCAGCATGTTGACCGCGAAATAGAAGAAGAAGTTCGCGGCGAGGCCAAGGATCAGCAGGCTGGAAAAGCGGTCCTTGTTCTGCAGCGCCGACACCACGCAGAACGCGACGATCAGCGCGTAAAGCGTCAGCAGCGAAAATGCCCCGATGAAGCCGAATTCCTCGGCGAGCGTGGTGAAGATGAAATCGGTGTGCTTTTCGGGCAGGAAGTTCAGCCGGCTTTGCGTGCCCTGCATGAAGCCCTTGCCGCCCCAGCCACCGGAGCCCAGCGCGATCTTGGCCTGGCTGATGTGATAGCCCGCCCCCAGCGGGTCGGAGCCGGGGTCGAGGAAGGTGTCGATTCGGCGGAACTGATAGTCGTGCAGCAGCTGCCAGTCCGTGCCGCGCGAGGCAAGCACCGCCACCACCAGCCCGATGCCGGCGGCGAGGACCACGGCGAAATAGACCCAGCTGACCCCGGCGCAGAACATCACCACCGCACCGCCCATCATCAGCAGCATGGCGGTGCCGAGGTCGGGCTGCGTCAGCACCAGTGCGGTCGGGATGAAGATCAGCGCCAGCGGGATCAGCACCCACAGCGGGCGCGAGGTCTTCTTCACGTCGAGCCAGTCGTAATAGGCGGCCAGCAGCATGATCAGCCCGACCTTCATCAGCTCCGACGGTTGCAGCATCATGAAGCCGAGGTTGATCCAGCGCTGCGCCCCCATGCCGACATGGCCGAAGAATTCCACCACCATAAGCAGCGTCAGCGCGACCAGATAGGCCAGCGCCGACAGGTTGCGCCAGAACCAGATCGGCACGAAGGCGATCACCATCATCACCGCAAGGCCCATGCCGAACCGCTGCATCTGCGGCTCGGCCCAGGTTTCCAGCCGCCCGCCCGCCACGGAATAGAGCATCAGCCAGCCGACCGCCGCCACCGCGGTCAGCAAGAGCACCAGCGCCCAGTTCAGGTGCAGCACCTTCTGGAAGCCGGTCGGGGCGGTCTTGATGCGGTATTCGAGAAAGCTCATGGTGGTCTGTCCCTCAGGCCCGCGACTTGGTGGAGGCGTCGGTTTCGGGCTGGCGCAGCTTGAGCGCCTGCAACTGCGTCTCGATCCGGTTGCGCTGGCTCGACGGGTAGGCGGTCAGCGGCGGCAGGCCGGGCGAGAGCGCGCGCAGCAGCACGTCGCGCGCGATGGGGGCAGCCACGGCCGAGCCGCCGCCGCCATGTTCGACCACCACCGACACCGCGATGCGCGGGGCGTGGAACGGGGCGTAGCCCACGAACAGCGCATGGTCGCGCCGGTCCCACGGCAGATCGGCGTTCGAGATCACCCCGCGCGCCCGTTCGGCGGCCGAGATGTTGCGCACCTGCGCCGTGCCGGTCTTGCCGGCCCAGGCCAGCGCGTCGTCGGCAATGCGCGACGAATAGGCGGTGCCGCGCTGGTTGTTCATCACCTCGAACATGCCGCGCTGCACGCCCGCGAGCATCGAGGCGGTGAGGCCGAGGCCGGCCGAGGGCGGAATCGGCTGGTCCACCCCGTCGATGCTGTGGACGAGGCGCGGGATCACCGCGCGCCCGGTCGCCAGCCGGGCCGTCATCACCGCCAGTTGCAGCGGCGATGTCAGCACATAGCCCTGACCGATCGAGGCGTTGATGGTGTCGCCGATCCGCCATTCCTGCTTGTAGCGTTGCTGTTTCCACGCCTTGTCGGGCATGATACCTTCGGTGATCGCCGACATCGGCAGGTCGTGGCGCTGGCCGAGGCCCAGCTTGCGGCCCATCTCGGCGATCTTGTCGATGCCGACGCGCTGGGCGATGTCGTAGAAATAGACATCGCAGCTTTCGGCAAGGCCGCGCTGCAGCGACACCGTGCCATGGCCGCCGCGTTTCCAGCAGTGGAAGCGGCGCCCGCCCATCTCGTAATGGCCCGGGCAGCGCACCGCGGTGTCGGCGGTGATCGCCCCGTCCTCGAGCGCCGCGAGCGCCGTCACCATCTTGAAGGTCGAGCCCGGCGGATAGGCCCCCTGCACCGCCTTGTTCGCCAGCGGGCGGTGGTCGTTGCCGGTCAGGCCGGAATAGTCGGTCTGGCTGATGCCGCGCACGAACAGGTTGGGGTCGAACGAGGGCGACGAGACGATGGCCAGGATGTCGCCGGTGTTGACATCCATCGCCACGGCGGCGGCGCTTTCCTCGCCCAGCCGCGCCTGCACGAAGTTCTGCACGTCGGCGTCGATGGTCAGGCGCAGGTCGGCGCCGGGGCTGCCGTCGCGCCGTTCCAGTTCGCGCATCACGCGGCCAAGGGCGTTGACCTCGATCCGCTTGGCGCCGGCGTGGCCGCGCAGCGTGCTTTCCATCCAGGTCTCGACGCCGATCTTGCCGATCTGGAACTTCGGGATCTGCAGCAGGGGGTCGGGGTCTTCCAGCTTGGCAAGATCGGCCTCGGACACCGGGCCGACATAGCCCACCACATGCGCGAAATCGGTATCCAGCGGGTAGATGCGGCTGAGTCCGACCTCGGGGTTGACGCCGGGCAGGCCGGGCGAGTTGATCGCGATCTTCGACAGGTCGTCCCAGGCCAGCCGGTCGGCGACGATGATCGGCACGAAGGGGCTGCGGCGTCTGGCTTCCTTCAGCGTCTTGTCGATGTCTTCGGGCGATAGCGGGATCAGGCTGGCCAGCCGGTGCAGAACCGCCTCGACATCGCCCGCATCCTCGCGGGTGATCACCACGCGGTAATTCTGCTCGTTGCCCGCGATCAGCTTGCCGTTGCGGTCGAAGATCTGGCCGCGGGCGGGCGGGATCAGGCGGATGTTGATGCGGTTTTCCTCGGCCAGCAGGCGGAACTGGTCGGCCTGATCGACCTGCATGTAGCGCATCCGCGCGCCCAGCACCGCCACCGTCGCCGCCATCGCCCCGCCAAGGAACAGGGCGCGGCGGTTGATGCGGCGGGCGCTTTCCTCGGTATCGCGCGGCGAGCGTCTCACAGCCGTCTCCCCATGGCATCCACCTCGCCCATCGCGGGCTTGCGCACGTCAAGCGCCAGCCACGACAGGCCGACCACCGCAGGGTAGCACAGCATCGTCACCACGCTTTGCACCATCGCGTAACCGAAATCGGGCTGCGGCAGGAAGGCCACCGCGAACACCAGCCGATAGCCCAGCAGCATCGCCAGCATCAGCCCCGCCACCATCAGCCATTCCGCGACAAAGCTCAGCTCGCGGGTCAGGGCGGCGCGCGAGCGCAGGAATTCCGAGGCCAGCAGCACGATGGCGGCCCAGAGGCCGGGCGGGCGCATCAGCACGAAATCCTCGACCAGCACCACCAGCGCGATCAGCAGGGCAGGCAGGTAGTCGGGGCGGCGCAGCACCCAGGCCAGCACGAGGCACATCAGCAGGTCCGGCCCCGGCCATTCGCCCGCGAGGCCGCCCAGCGGCAGGAGCCGCAGGAACAAGAGCACCAGCGCGACCGCGACGAAGATGCCGCGGTGCAGCCACAAGTCGGCGCGGACCGGATCAACCATTTCCGGCCTCGGGCGCTGCGGCGACGGGTGCGGGTTCGGCGGGGGTCGGCACGGGGGGGCGATGGGGGGAGCGACCAGCGCGCCGGGGTCGGTGATCGGTTCAAGCTCGTGGCTGCGCAGCACGCGCAGGAATTCCAGCCGTTGATAATCGGCCGACAGGCGCACCCGCAGGCGGCGGTCCGGGCCCAGCGCCACCTCGCCCACCATCAGCCCGGCCGGGAACACCCCGCCGTCGCCCGAGGTCACCACCCGGTCGCCGGGGCGCACGAGGTCGGGCTTTTCCAGAAACTCCAGCGGCGGGGCGGGCGAATTGTCGCCCGACAGCAGCGCGCGCTGGCCCGAGGGCTGCACCGTCACCGGGATGCGGCTGTTGGAATCGGTCAGCAGGATCACCCGCGCGGTTGCCCGCCCCACGCCCGAGATCCGCCCCACCAGCCCGATGCCATCCATCGCGGCCCAGCCGTCGCGGATGCCGTCGCGGGCGCCGACGTTCAGCAGCACCGACTGGCGGAACGGGCTGCCGCTGTCGGCCAGCACCACGCCGGTCACATGGGTCAGATTGGGGTCGAGCCGCACCTGGTTCAGGTCGAGCAGCCGGGCATTCTTCTGTTCCAGCTGCAGCGCGGCCTCTTTCCACGCCTTCATCTGCTGCAGCTCGCGGCGCAGTTCCTGGTTCTGTTCGTAGATCCGGGTGTAGGACTGGAAATCCTCGATCATCGCGGCCGCGCGGGTCACCGGGGCCATCGCCCAGTCGAGGTTGGGCACGATGCGGTCTACCAGTGCGGCGCGGAAGCGCTCGACGCGCGGGCTGTCGATCCGCCACAGCAGGAAGATCGCAAGCAGCAGCAGCACCAGCCCCCCCACCAGAATGCGGCGGATGGGGCGGGCAAATTCGTCCGGTCCGGTCCGGTTCTTCGCCACGGGTGCCTCGTCTTTCGTGCGGGGCGCGGGGCCCCCTGCGATCAGCTGTCGTAGTCAATCACATGACGGAGCTGTTTTTCATATTCCAGCGCCTTGCCGGTGCCGAGCGCCACACAATTGAGTGACTCGTTGGCGACCGAGATCGACAGCCCGGTCTGTTCGCGCAGCGCAAGGTCGAGGTCACCCAGCAGCGCGCCGCCGCCGGTCAGCATCACGCCGCGGTCGACGATGTCGGCGGCAAGGTCGGGCGGCGTGGTTTCAAGCGCCTGCATCACCGCGTCGCAGATCACCTGAACGGGTTCGGCAAGGGCTTCGGCGACCTGGGCCTGGTTGATCTCGGTTTCCTTCGGCACGCCGTTCAGCAGGTCGCGGCCGCGGATGGTGATCGAGGTGCCGCGCCCGTCATCCGGCATCCGGGCGGTGCCGATGCTGGTCTTGATGCGCTCGGCGGTCGATTCGCCGATCAGCAGGTTCTGGTGGCGGCGCAGGTAGCTGATGATCGCCTCGTCCATCCGGTCGCCGCCGACGCGGACCGAGCGGGCATAGACGATGTCGCCCAGGCTCAGCACCGCGACCTCGGTGGTGCCGCCGCCGATGTCCACCACCATGTTGCCGGTGGGGTCGGTGATCGGCATTCCGGCCCCGATGGCGGCGGCGATCGGCTCTGCAATCAGGCCCGCGCGGCGGGCGCCGGCCGACAGCACCGACTGGCGGATCGCCCGCTTTTCGACCGGGGTTGCGCCATAGGGGACACAGACGATGATCTTCGGCTTGGAAAAAGTGGTTCTTTTGTGGACCTTGCGGATGAAATGCTTGATCATCTCCTCGGCCACGTCGAAGTCGGCAATCACGCCATCACGCATCGGGCGGATCGCCTCGATGCTGCCGGGGGTGCGGCCCAGCATGAGTTTGGCATCCTCGCCCACCGCGAGCACCTGCTTCTTGCCGTCCTTGACGTGATACGCCACGACCGAGGGTTCGTTGAGCACGATCCCCTTGCCCCGCACATAGATAAGCGTGTTGGCCGTGCCGAGGTCGATCGCCATGTCTGACGAGAAGAGGCCCGAGAGTATCGACATCCGTGGGGGATCCTGCACTTGCGAGATAAGAAACATGCCCGCGACTCTGATCTGGGCAGGCGCCTTCTTATAGGTGCAGGGGCCGACAAGGGAAAGGGGCTTGGTCTGCCCCATGGGCGCCAAGCCGCCCGCAGGCAGCCCCGCGGATGGTTTTCAACTGGGGTCGATGATGCAGGAATGTTGGATAAAGGCAAGACTCTAGCGCCCGGGAGGCAAGTTGCCGGGTGTGAATGTGGCAGAATGGCAATCGTGAGAACGGTCGAAATCGACACGAGAAGGTGTTGCAGGGGCCGGTTGCGGGGGCGGGAATGACGGGTGTTGCGGGGTGCGTGGCGCTGGTGACGGGATGCGGCAGCGCCGGGGGGATCGGCTTTGCCACGGCGCAGGCGCTGGCTGCGGCGGGCGCGCGGGTCGCCATCACGGCCGGGGGCGGGCGCATCTTCGACCGGCAGGCCGCCCTTGGCGAGGGGCACCGGGGCTTTGTCGCGGACCTTTGCGACGCCGAACAGGTGCGCGGCATGGTGGCGGCGGTGCGGACGCGGTTCGGCGGGCTGGACATCGTGGTGACCACCGCCGAGGCCCCGGCCACCGAGGCCGAGGCGCTGCGGATCGAGGACATGGCCGACGCCGACTGGCAGGCAGAGACGGGGCAGACGCTGACGGCGGCGTTCAACGTGACGCGGGCGGTGCTGCCGGGAATGCAGGTGCGCGGCTTCGGGCGGATCGTGCATGTCGCGCCCGTCACCGGGGCGCTGGCCGGGTCGGCGGGGCTGGGGGCGGCGCGGGCGGCGCTGACCGGCCTGACGCGCCGCATCGCGCAGGAAAACGCCGCTCTGGGCATCACCTGCAACGCGGTGCTGCCGGGGTGGATCGTCGAGCCGCCGCTGCCCGAGGACGGGCCGGGGCGCCCCGGCCTGCCGCAGGACGTGGCCGCCGCCTGCCTGTTTCTGGCGGGGCGGGCGGCGGGGTTCATCAACGGCGCGACGCTGGTGGTCGATGGCGGCCACGGGTTGGGCGGCGACGCGCTGCGAGGCGGGGGGCTGCACGGCGAAGGGTAGCGGCGGGGGGATGGGCGGCGAGGGCCGGTCGGCAAGGGTCACGGGGGGCTGCGAGCGGCCCCCGGAAGGGCCGCCCCGCCCGTGTCACGCCCCTGCGGCGGCGCCTGCGTTACGCCCCTGCGGCTGCGCCGGTCGTCACGTCGCGGTAGCTGACCGAGCGCACGTCGGCATCGGGGGCCGATTTCTGCCGCCGCACGATCAGCCGGTTCAGCGCGTTGATGTAGGCCTTGACGCTGGCCACCACGGTGTCGGTGTCGGCGGACTGGCCGGTGCCGATGCGGCCCTCATCCTCCAGCCGGACTGAAACCGTGGCCTGCGCGTCGGTGCCCTCGGTCACCGCATGGACCTGATAGAGCTGCAGCCGCGCCTTGTGCGGATACAGCATCTTCACCGCGTTGAAGGCGGCATCGATCGGGCCGTCGCCGGTGGCGTCGATGCTGTGGTCGGTGCCCTCGATGCTCAGCGTCAGTTCGGCCTCCTGCGGGCCTTCGGTGCCGCAGATCACCCGCAGGCGCTTCAGTTGCAGGGTGTCATGTTCGGCGTGGGTGGTCTGATCCTGCATCAGGGCGATCAGGTCGTCGTCGTAGACTTCCTTCTTGCGGTCGGCCAGCGCCTTGAAGCGCACGAACACGTCGGCCAGCTGGTTGTCGGCCATCTCGTAGCCGAGCGCCCGCAGCTTGGCGCGCAGCGCGGCGCGGCCCGAGTGCTTGCCCATCACGAGGCTGGTGTCGGCCAGCCCGATGTCGGTCGGGCGCATGATCTCGAAGGTTTCGGCGTTCTTCAGCATCCCGTCCTGATGGATGCCGGATTCATGCGCGAAGGCGTTCTTGCCGACGATGGCCTTGTTGAACTGCACCGGAAAGCCGGAAACCGTCGCGACCTTGCGGCTGATGTTCATGATGCGGGTGGTGTCGACGCCGGTGCGGTAGGGCAGGATGTCGTTGCGCACCTTCAGGGCCATGACCACCTCTTCCAGCGCGGTGTTGCCCGCACGCTCGCCCAGACCGTTGATGGTGCATTCGATCTGCCGTGCGCCCGCTTCGACGGCAGCCAGCGCATTGGCGGTCGCCATGCCGAGGTCGTTGTGGCAATGGGTGGCGAAGATGATCGTATCCGCCCCCGGCACCCGTTCCAGCAGCATCCGGATCAGCGCGGCGCTTTCGCGCGGGGCGGTGTAGCCCACGGTGTCGGGGATGTTGATCGTGGTGGCGCCGGCCTTGATGGCGATTTCGACCGTGCGGCACAGGTAGTCGTGCTCGGTGCGCGTCGCGTCCATCGGCGACCATTGCACGTTGTCGCACAGGTTGCGGGCGTGGGTCACGGTGTCGTGAATCCGGGCCGCCATCTGGTCCATGTCGAGATTGGGAATGGCGCGGTGCAGCGGCGAGGTGCCGATGAAGGTGTGGATGCGCGGTCGGCGCGCGTGCTTCACCGCCTCCCAGCAGCGGTCGATGTCGCCGAAGCTGGCGCGGGCCAGACCGCAGATCGTGGCGTTCTGCGCGGCCCGGGCAATCGCCGCCACCGCCTCGAAATCGCCTTCCGAGGCGATGGGAAAGCCCGCCTCGATGATGTCGACGCCCATCTCATCCAGCAGGATGGCGATTTCCAGCTTTTCGCTGTGCGACATGGTGGCGCCGGGCGACTGTTCGCCGTCGCGCAGCGTGGTGTCGAAGATCAGGACGCGGTCTTGTTTGTCCTGCGGAATGCGGGGGGTGATCTGGGTCATGGGGGTATCTTTCCTGGTTCCTGGCTCTTGCTTCCCGGGCGCTGGTCACCTCTGAGCGGTCGCGCCCAAGGGCACGCTCAGAGGCGGCTAAGAAGCAGAAGCGTGGGAGGGCAGGCATGCGTCTGCCGGGGATGAAGAGTCCCGGTCGTGCAGGCGATGTGGCGGTCCCGTGTCATGGGGCGGACTATACGAGGGATTCCGCAAAAGGAAAGATGCAAAAAACCGGGGTGCAGGCTTGACGCGGTGCTGGGCCTCGTTTCCAACTGGCGCCTGAGACAAGGCAATTTCCGGTGATCCGACAATGAGTTCCCCCGTCAGCCCGCCTGCCAACCCCTATGCCGGGTTGCCGCCCCGCGCCTTCTGGCGCACCGGGGTGGCGGAGCCGGGGCTGTTCGGGCTGAAGGATCTGTGGGCGTCGAAGTGGCAACTGCCATCGGACGCGCGGTTTTCCACCTTTGGCTCGTGTTTCGCCCAGCACATCAGCCGGGCGCTGGTTGCGCGTGGCATGAACTGGCTGAACGCCGAACCCGCGCCGATGCGCACCCCGCCGAAACTGGCCGAGGCCTACAACTACGGCGTCTTTTCGGCGCGGACCGGCAACATCTACACCGCAGCACAACTGCTGACCCATGTGCGGATGGCGGCGGGCGAGGCCGACCCGGCGGCACTGGAGGTCTGGGCTGACGGGCCGGGGCTGCGCGACAGCATCCGCCCGGCGATCGAGCCGGTGGCCTTTGCCGATGCCGCCGACCTGGGGCTGAGCCGGGCGTCGATGGTGCGGGCCTTCCGGCGCTCCATCACCGATGCGGAGGTGTTCGTGTTCACGCTCGGGCTGACCGAGGGGTGGGAGAATGCGGCGACCGGGCAGGTGTATCCGCTTTGCCCCGGCACGCTGGCGGGGCAGTTCGATCCGGCGGCGCATGTGTTCCGCAACCACCGCTATCCGGCGATCCTGGCCGACCTGCAGGCGGCCTTCGCGCTGATGTGGGCGATCAATCCGGGGCTGCGGGTGCTGCTGACCGTCTCGCCGGTTCCGCTGACCGCGACAGCGGCGGGCGGG
Source organism: Paracoccaceae bacterium Fryx2 (assembly GCA_032334235.1). NCBI lineage: Bacteria > Pseudomonadati > Pseudomonadota > Alphaproteobacteria > Rhodobacterales > Paracoccaceae > Paracoccaceae bacterium Fryx2. The sequence continues at coordinate 599,016 of JAVSGI010000003.1, read as the reverse complement.
CATGTGCTGGCGGCAACGATGTATTCCAAGTCGGTGCTGCGCGCGGTGGCGGGCGACCTTGCGGCGGATGATGCGCGGATCGACTATTTCCCGTCTTACGAGATCATTTCCGGCGCGCCGACCCGGTCGGCGTTCTACGAGCCGAACTTGCGGTCGGTGGCGCATCAGGGAGTGGATTTCGTGATGTCGCATTTCTTTGCCGGGCTGGACGTGTCGGCCCCGCCGGTGCATGGCGCCGACCCCGCGGCGGCCGACCGGATGAAGGCGCTGCGCGCCGAAATGGCGGCAGAGGAACTGGTCTGCGAGGAGATGACGCTGGAGGGTTTCAATGCTGCCTGACCTGCTGGTGATCGGCGACAGCCATTCCGACGCGCTGGCCGACGGCTGTGCCGCCCACGGGTTGCGGGTCGAGATGCTGCGGTTTTCGGGCAACATATGGCATTCGGGGCAGGTGGTGTTTCACGCCCAGCATGGCATCTGGGTGCGCGGCCTGCCGGGAATGCAGAAGCAGGTGCTGGCCCTGCGCGAACGGCTGGGCGGGCGCAGCGTGATCAGTGCCGACGTGCCGGTGCTGGCGGCGATGGGCTATCACATGGGGCGGATCGTGCCGCCGTTCAGTGCCAACGGCCACGTCACCGACGCGGCCGATTTCGCGGCGGACGCGGGCAGCGCCTATGTCTCGCGGGCCATGGTCGGGGCCTATGTCGATGCCTTCCGCGCCAACCATGTGCGGCTGGCGCGGCGGATGTCGCGCCATGGCAACATGACGCTGGTGGCGCCGCCGCACGCCTTTGCGCGGCGCAACTTCCCGGCCTTCGCCGAGGCGCTGACCGGGCGGATGCGGGCGGCGGGGGTCAGGGTGTTCGACCCCGCGCCGGAGCTTTGCCCGCCGGGCGCACCGCTGGACGCCGATTATCTTCTGCCAGACGGGGTGCATGGCAATGCCCGCTATGGCGCGGCGGTGATCGGCCTGTTGCTGCAGCGCGGGCTGATCCGGGCGCCGGGCTGCGCCGCGTGATGGCAGAGCGGAGCGAACGGGCGCTGGTGGTCGGGGCCTCGGGCGGGATCGGGGCGGCGCTGGTGCGGGTGCTGACGGCGCGCGGGGCAGAGGTGCAGGGGCTGTCGCGGTCGGCCGACGGGCTGGACGTGACCGACGAGGCGTCGGTGGCGCGGCTGCTGGGCGCGCTGGAGCCGGGGTTCGACCGGATCATCGTGGCGACCGGCGCGCTGGAAATCGGCGGGGCTGGACCGGAAAAGACGCTGCGCGCGCTTAATGCGGGCGCGCTGGCGGCGCAGTTCGCCCTGAATGCCATCGGGCCCGCGCTGGTGCTGAAACACGCGCTGCGGCTGATGCCGAAGGACCGGGTGCTGCGCTTTGCCGCGCTTTCGGCGCGGGTGGGCTCGATCGGCGACAATGCGCTGGGCGGCTGGTACGGCTACCGCGCGGCGAAGGCGGCGCTGAACCAGCTGATCCATACCGCGGCGATCGAGGTGGCGCGCAGCCACCCGCGGGCCGTCGTGGTCTGCCTGCATCCGGGCACGGTGGCGACGGGCTTCACCGCGAAGTATCAGGCCAGCCATCCGGCGATTGCCCCCGACGAGGCTGCGGCGGCCCTGCTGGCGGTGATGGACGGGCTGACCCCCGCGGAAAGCGGCGGCTTTTTCGATGGCACAGGGCGGCGCATCGTGTGGTGAGACGGGATTTTTCGTAGAAAAATCGGATGGGGTGCGATTTTTCTACGAAAAATCAGGCCCCGGCTTTCGGTCCATGCGCAGTTCGGCCTCGGCGGCGGGCAGGGCGGTGCCGAACAGGTAGCCCTGGCCGGTATCGCAGCCCATGTCGCGCATCAGGTCGCTTTGCGCCTTGGTCTCGATGCCTTCGGCCACGATTTCCATCTGCAGGTCATGCCCCAGCGCCAGAACGGATTTCACGATCTTCAGGTTGCGGTCGTTGCTCTGCATCCCCGCGATGAAGGACTTGTCGATCTTGATGCAGTCGATGGGAAACTCGCGCAGGTGCAGCAGCGAGGCGGTGCCGCAGCCGAAATCGTCCAGCGAGATCCGCAGGCCGCTGTCGCGCAACTGGTGCAGGATGCGCCCCGACAGCGCCGGGTCGTCGCCCCAGAACACGGTTTCGGTCACCTCGACCTCGATCATCGCGCGCGGAATGCGCAGGGCATCGAGCCGCGCGATCAGGTGATCGACGAAGCGCGGCGTGTGGAAGCAGAACTCGAAGGCGTTGAAGCTGATGGTGCCGGGGATCAGGCCGCGGTCGAGCCAGCGGCGGATGTCGGTGGTCAGCGCCTCGATCATGTGCCGGTGAATCAGCTGCGCGCTGGCGGGATCGGACAGGGCCGGGTGGAACGCATCGCTTTCGCAGACCTCGCCTGCGGGGGTGACGATGCGGGCCAGCGCCTCGAAGCCGGTCAGGCGGCCATCCGACAGGCGGACCTTGGGCTGGTAGTGCGGCACGATGCGGCCTTCGATGCTGGCGCGGCGCACGTTTTCGACTGCAAGGCGGCGGGTGTCGAAGATGTCGCCAAGGTCGGCGCTGTAGAAGCCGGCGCTGCTGCGGCCGGTGCGCTTGACGCGGTAAAGCGCCATGTCGGCATGGCCGAGCAGGTCGTCGGCCGTCTCCGCATCGGTCGGGAAGCAGGCGATGCCGAGCGAGGCCGACGGGAAGATCTGCCGGCCGCCGAAGGCGACCGGCGCGCGCAGGTCGGCCAGCACCGCGTCGGCACGGGTCTGCAGGTCGGCGTCGGTCAGGGGGGTGTGCAGCAGCAGGGCGAATTCGTCGCCCGCGAGGCGTGCCACGAAGGTGTCGGGGCCGGCCCGGGCCAGCAGCCGCTGCGCGAGGCTGCGGATCACCACGTCGCCCGCGCGGTGGCCGAGCGAGTCGTTGACCTCCTTGAAGTGGTCGAGGTCGATCAGCATCAGCGCAAGGCGGTCCGGCCCTTCGCGACGGGTGGCAATGGCCGCTGCCAGATGTTCGTGGAACCAGCGCCGGTTCGGGATGTCGCACAGATCGTCGACATGGGCGGTATGCCACAGCTTCCGTTCGGCCAGCACGCGTTCGGTGATGTCCTGGAAGATGCCGAAATAGCCGCCGGGCCGGCCGTTCACGTATTCGACCTCGCCCATGGTGCGGATGCGGCGGGGCGGGCCGGACGGGGTGCGGAAATCGGCTTCGAGATCGAACGGCCTGGGGTCGGGGTTGGCCGGGTCGATCGCGGCGCGCACCCGGCTGCGGTCGGGTTCGGGGTAGTAGGACAGCACGAGGTCCAGCGTCAGCGGCGTGTCGGGTGCCAGGTCGTGCAGCCGGTAAAGGCCGTCGGACCATTCGACCGGGCTGCCGTCGAAGCTCACGCGCCAGGCGCTGACCTCTGCCATGCGCTCTACCTGGCGGAGCAGAAGCTCGCGCCGTTCGGCCATCTGGCGCTGGGCTTCGGCATCGCGCAGCGCGATCCGGGCGGCGCGGGCGGCGCTTTCGGCCTGCAGCAGGCCCTCGACGGCGCGGGCGAGGTTCTGCAGGTGCGCCATCTGGGCCGGGGTCGGGCTGCGGGGCCGGGTGTCCATCACGCAAAGCGCGCCGAGGTTGGTCGTGCCGTCGACCGATACCGGCACCCCGGCATAGAAGCGGATGTGCGGCGCGCCGGTGACCAGCGGGTTGTCGGCAAAGCGCGTGTCGGCCCGCGAGTCCGGCACCACCAGTGGGTCGCGCATCCGGATGGTGTGGTTGCAGAAGGCCACGTCGCGCGACGTGCCCTCAAGGTCGGTGCCATGTCTGGCCTTGAACCATTGCTCGTCGTGACCGATCAGCGACACCAGCGCGACCGGGCAGCCGAAGATCGCGGCCACGCTGGCCACGATGGCATCGAGGGCGGCGGTCCGGGGGCTGTGCATCACCTGCAGATCCGCCAGCGCGGCAAGGCGGGCACGGTCTGCAAGGGCGGGCTCTGCGGCGCCATCCGGTTTCTGCATGGCGGGACTCCTGCAAAGAGCGCATGCGCGGCGGTATTCCGGACCATCGCATGACGCCCCGCATCCGGTTTCCGGACGCTGTGATCTAGGCGGTTTGCCGCGGGAAGGGAAGGCCCGAATCGGGCCGGAGCCGGTGCTGCCCGCGCGGGCCGGTCTTGTGGCCGCAGCAACATCGTGTCGCATGGGCTGGAACTTGCCGAACGGCGGGCTAGTGTGCAGGTTCGCGTTGAACGGGTGTGCCGTCGGCTTTGGCCGATGGTGCGGGCGGGCGCGGCAGGGGGGCCGCAGCGGCGATTTCCTGCGGGCGGCGCCGTCAGAAACCTGTATTCTGCGGCCGACTTACGTTAGGGCAATGACAGGGAATATCTGATCAAGATCAAAGTCACCCGTCGGAACAACCCGCTAAGCACGGTCAGGACACGGGATGTCGCGATGCCGCCGAAGGGGGCGGCAGGCCGGAACACGCAATCGGAAGGAAGCCGTCCATGTTCAATTTCCTGTCATTCGTCGACCCGCGCGCGGCATTGCTGCTGCACGTCACGATTGTGGTGGGCGTGGTCGTGGCGATTCTCGTGGTGGCCGGATTCCTGCGCGAACGCTCGCGCGACGGCTTTGGCGTCTATGAAAGCGGCGCCGCCCCCGGCAAGCCGATGCAGGGCCAGCTTGACGCGCCGTTCTTCATGATTGCGGTGTTTTTCATGATCTTCGATGTCGAGGCGGCGCTGCTGTTCGCCTGGGCTGTGGCCGCGACCGAGGTCGGGCGCGACGGGCTGATTGCGGCGACGGTGTTCATCGCGGTGCTGCTGGCGGCGCTGGCCTGGCTCTGGATGGATGGCGCGCTAGAAACCGGCCCGCGCAAGGGGGGTGCCGATGACCTATGATCTGACCCGCCCCGGCGCGGAAACCCCGCCCGGCGAGCGTATGGCCATGTCGCAACTGTTCACGAGGCTGGACGATCTGGTAGCCTGGTCGCGCAAGAACAGCCTCTGGCCGTTCAACTTCGGCCTGTCGTGCTGCTATGTGGAAATGGCGACCGCGCTGACACCGGTGTTCGACCAGGCCCGCTTTGGCGCCGAGGTGATCCGGGCGACGCCGCGTCAGGCCGACCTGCTGATCGTGTCGGGTACGGTATTCCGCAAGATGGCGGTGCCGCTCCAACGGCTTTACGAGCAGATGCGAGAGCCGCGCTGGGTGATCTCGATGGGGGCCTGCGCCAATTCGGGGGGGATGTATGACATCTATTCCGTGGTGCAGGGGGTCGACAGTTTCCTGCCCGTCGATGTCTACATTCCCGGCTGCCCGCCGCGCCCCGAGGCGCTGATGGATGCGCTGGTGCTGTTGCAAGGCAAGATCGGGGCGGAACGCCGCCCGCTGGCGATTACGCTGCCGCCTTCGGTGCCGATGCCCGCCGGGCTGCACATGGAGCAGGCGCTGGCCGCCCGCCCCACCGGGCCGCGCCCCTTTGCGCCCGAACCCCGCCGCGACGCCCTGCGCGCCGAACGTAGCGCCGTCACCCGCCTTGCCGACCCGGAGGCGTGATGAGTCCGGAGTCCTCTGCCCTTGATGTTATTGACGACCTGCGCGCGCGCTTCGGGTCGGCCGTGCTGCACGCGCAGCCGACCGGCGAGGCGTTTCCGGTGCTGTGGATCGCGCCGGAAGCTGCGACCGCCATTCACCGCTTCCTGCGCGAGGAGATTGCGCAGCCGTTCGGCTTGCTGACCGACCTCTGGGCGATTGACGAAACCGCGCGGGTGCATCGCGAGGGCCAGCCCGCCTCGGGTGTCACGCTGGCGACGCACCTGACCTCGTTCGGGCGCAATGCCGACATCAGGCTGAAGATGGCCTGCGACGGGGCCGACCCGCGCGCGCCGTCGCTGGCGGGCGTCTATGCCAATGCCGACTGGTATGAGCGCGAGGCGTTCGACATGTTCGGGGTGCATTTCGACGGGCGCGACAGCCACCGCCGCATCCTGATGCCGCCGACCTGGGAAGGGCATCCGCTGCGCAAGAGCCACTATGCCCGCGCCACCGAGCAGCCGCCGTTCCGCATGACGGACGCCTATTTCGAGCGCGAGGAGCGTGCGCAGGTATCCGACCCGGCAGAGCTTGGCCTGCCCGCCTCGCGCGACGGGGCAGAGCTGATGGTTCTGAACTTCGGCCCGCATCACCCTTCCACGCATGGCGTTTTCCGGATTCTGCTGGGGCTGGACGGCGAAGAGGTGGTCTGGGCCTGGCCCGATATCGGCTATCACCACCGCGGCGTCGAAAAGATGGCCGAGCGTCAGACCTGGCACGGTTTCATCCCCTATTGCGACCGGGTGGACTACCTCGGCGGCGTCATGTCGGAACTGCCGTATCTGATGGCGGTCGAACGGCTGTGCGGCATCACGGTGCCCGACCGGGCACAGGTGATCCGGGTGATGCTGTGCGAATTCTTCCGGATCACCAACCATCTCTTGTTCTACGGCACCATGGCGCAGGACGTGGGGGCGATGTCGCCGGTGTTCTACATGTTCACCGACCGCGAGCGTGCGCATGAGGTGATGCAGACCATCACCGGCGCGCGGATGCACCCGGCCTTCTTCCGCATCGGCGGCGTGGCGATGGACCTGCCGACCGGCTGGGATGCGCTGGTGCGTGGGTTCCTTGACTGGATGCCCGCGCGGCTGGACGAATACGAGGGCATGGTGATGCGCTCGGAACTGTTCCAGATCCGCACCAAGGGGGTGGGCGCCTATGACACCGACACCGCGCTGCGCTGGGGCACCACCGGGCCGGGGCTGCGGGCCACGGGCTGCGACTGGGACTGGCGCAAGATGCGGCCCTACTCGGGGTATGAGAACTTCGACTTCGAGGTGCCGACCGGCACGCGCGGCGATTGCTACGACCGCACGCGGGTGCGGGTGGACGAGATGCGGGAGTCGTTGAAGATCATCCGCCAATGCCTTGACAACATGCCGGAAGGTCCGATCAAGGCCGACCATCCGCTGACCACGCCGCCATCGCGTGACCGGATGCAGCACGACATCGAAACCCTGATCCAGCATTTCCTCGCCGTCAGCTGGGGCACCAACGTGCCGGTGGGCGAGGCGACCGGACAGATCGAGTCGCACCGCGGGCTGGCGCAGTATTCGGTGATCTCGGATGGTGGCGGGATGAGCTACCGCACCCGCATCCGCACGCCGTCCTTCGCGCATCTTCAGATGCTGCCGCTTATCCTGCCCGGCATGACGGTGGCCGATCTGGTGGCCCATGTCGCCAGCCTTGATTTCGTGATGTCGGATGTAGACAGATGACCCTTCCCGCAGACCTTGCCACCCGTATCCGCGCCGCCGTGGACCATGACGGCAGCCCGCAGGCCGCCATGCTGGAGGCGCTGCGGCTGATCCAGCACGCCGAAGGCTGGGTGTCGGACGAACGTCTGGCCGAGGCGGCCGAGGTGCTGGGCGTGGGCGTGGCGGAGCTGGAAAACCTTGCCACCTTCTACAGCCTGATCTTCCGCCGCCCGGTGGGGGAAACGGTGATCCTTCTGTGCGACGGCGCGCCGTGCTGGCTGAACGGCGGCGACGCGGTGCGCGATGCCTTGTTCGCGCGGCTGGGCATCGGCTTCGGCCAGACCACGGCCGACGGCAGGTATACCGTGATCAACATGGCCTGCGTCGGGGGCTGCGACCGTGCGCCTGCCGCCGTGGTGGGCCGCGACCGCCGTCTGGTCGGGCCGCTGTCGCCGGACGGGCTGGCCGCGCTGCTGGAGGGCGGGCTATGACCGGCCTCACCCCCCCGAACGGCCTTGCCCCCCCGAACGGCCTTGCCCCCCTCACCGGGCGGGCGCGCCCCGACCGGGTGCCGCACACGCTGGCCGAATGGCAGGCGCTGGGCGGCTATGGTGCGGTGGCCCGCGCGCTGCGAATGACGCCGCGCGAGGTGGTGGACATGGTTGCCGAGGCGCATCTGAACGGGCGCGGCGGCGCGGGCTTTCCGGCGGCGCACAAATGGCGCTTCATGCCCGAGCCGGGCACGACGCCCGGTGACGGCCCAAGCTACCTGATCGTCAATGGTGACGAGATGGAGCCGGGCGCCTTCAAGGACCGCCTGCTGCTGGAGGCGCTGCCGCATCAGGTGATCGAGGGCGCGACCATCGCCGCCTACGGCACCCATGCGTCGGAGGTCATCGTGCTGATCCGCGACGCCTATCGCGGCGGCATCGCCGCCATGCAGCGCGCGATTGCCGAGGCCGAGGCGGCGGGACTGCTGGGCCAGAACATCCTGGGCTCGGGCTTCAGCCTGCGGATGCGGGTCCACCCTTCGGCCGGGCGCTACATCGTCGGCGAGGAAACCGCGCTGATCGAGGCGCTGGAGGGCAAGCGCGCCGTGCCCAGGAAGCGCCCGCCGTTCCCGGCGCAGGTCGGCCTCTGGGGGCGGCCGACCACGGTGAACAACGTCGAGACGATCTCGCTGGTGCCGCACATTCTGGAGCATGGCGCGCAATGGTTCCGCGCCCTGTCGCGCACCGAAGAAGGGGGCACCAAGCTCTACGGCGTCTCGGGCCGGGTCAACCGCCCGCAGCTGATCGAGGCGCCGATGGGCACCACGGCGCGCGAGCTGATCGACCGCTGCGGCGGCGTGTCGGGCAATGGCGTGCTGCGCTGCTTCCAGCCGGGCGGCGGCGCCTCGGGGTTTCTGGAACCGGGCGATCTGGATGTGCCGCTCGATTTCGGCCACACGGCGCGGGCGGGGTCGATGTTCGGCACGGGCACGCTGATCGTGCTGGACCAGACCGCCTGCCCGGTGGGGGTGACGGCGCGGCACATGCGCTTCTATGCCCGCGAAAGCTGCGGCTGGTGCACGCCCTGCCGCGACGGGCTGCCCTGGGCCGCGCGGATTCTGGATGCGCTGGAGGAGGGCACGGCGACCCGCTCCGACCTTGACGTGCTGGCGATGACGGCGGCCGAGGCCGGGCCGCGCGGCCGCAGCTTCTGCGACCTGATGGGCGGGGCGATGGGGCCGCTCGCCAGCCTGCTGGCGCGGTTCGGCGATCTGGTCGCGGCGCATCTTGACGGCGGCTGCCCGATCCGGAGGGGAATGCTGTGACAGTGAAGATCACGATCAACGGCCGCGAGGTCGAGGCCGAGGCCGGGCGCGACCTGCTGTCCACCTGTCTGGAACAGGGGGTCGAGGTGCCGCATTTCTGCTGGCATGGCGATCTGGGGTCGGTGGGCGCCTGCCGTCTGTGCGCGGTCAGGGTTTTCGATGGTCCGCAGGATACCGTGGGGCGGATCGAGATGTCGTGCATGACCCCGGTGCGCGACGGCCAGCGGGTCGAGGTTGCCGACCCCGACGCCGCGCGCTTCCGCGCCCATGTCATCGAATGGCTGATGCTCAACCACCCGCATGATTGCGCGGTTTGCGAGGAAGGCGGCGCCTGCCATTTGCAGGACATGACAGTGGCGACCGGCCACCGCAACCGCCGGTCCGATGCGCCCAAGCGCACCCACCGCAATCAGGATCTGGGGCCGCTGCTGACGCACGAAATGAACCGCTGCATCGCCTGCTATCGCTGCGTGCGCTTCTATCGCGACTATGCGGGCGGCACCGATCTGGATGTGTTTGGCGCGCATGACCGGGTGTATTTCGGCCGGGCGACCGATGGCGTGCTGGAAAGCCCCTTCGCGGGCAATCTGGCCGAGATCTGCCCGACCGGCGTGTTCAACGACAAGGGCTGGTCGCAGAAATACGCCCGCCGCTGGGACATGGCGGCGACGCCCGCGATCTGCCCGCATTGCGCGGCGGGCTGCAACATCACGCTTTATGAACGCCACGGCACGCTGCGGCAGGTGCAGAACCGCTATCACGGCGCGCTGAACGGGTCGTTCCTGTGCGACCGTGGTCGGTTCGGGCCGCTGTTTGCCGATGCCGCGCGGATTTCGGTGCCGCGCCTTGGTGGGGCCGCGGTGGCCCCCGAGGCGGCTTTGGAAGCGGCGCGGGCTTTGGTGCCGGGAGCTTGCGGCGTAGGCTCGCCCCGTGCGTCGCTGGAGGCGAATTTCGCGCTGCGGCGGCTGGTGGGGGCGGGGCGGTTCTTTGCTGGCGTGTCGGATGCCGAAGCCGCGCTGGTGCGGCGGATGGCGGCGGTTCTGGTGGCGGGGCCAGCACGCATCGCCAGCATGAAGGATATTGAAACCGCCGATGCGGCCCTTGTGCTGGGCGAGGATCTGACCGGCACCGCCCCGCGCGCCGCCCTGGCGTTGCGGCAGGCATCACGCGGGGCGTCGCGGGCGCTGGCGGCGGAAAAGGGCGTGCCCGGCTGGCAGGATGCGGCGGTGCGCGTGGCGGGTGAGGGGCGGCTGTCGCCTGTCACGCTGGTGACACCCTTGCCCGACGCGCTGGACGACATTGCCCGCCCGGCGCTGCGGCGGACCCCCGCACAGGTGGCCGAGTTCGGCTTTGCCGTGGCGGCGGCGCTGCGCGGCGAGCCGGTGGCGGATGCCGAGGCGCTGGCCACCGCAACCGCGCTGGCCGAGGCTGCGGCGCCGCTGGTGGTGGCCGGGATGGGGCTGGGGTCAGGCGGCGCGGTCGAGGCGGCGGCGGCGGTGGTGGCGGAACTTGGGGTGCGGGCGCGGCTGGCGCTGTTCCCGGCCGAGGTCAACAGCATGGGGCTGGCCCTGCTGGGCGGCGAGGGGCTGGAGGCGGCGGCGCTGGCGCTGGAGGCCGCGCCTGGTCCGCTGTTCGTGCTGGAGGCCGACGTGTTCGAGCGTGCCGACCCGGCGACGGTGGCGCGGCTGATGGCGGCGGCGACATCGGTCATTGTTCTGGATTGTCTGGAAACCCGGCTGACGGCAGCGGCCGATCTGGTGCTGCCGGTGGCGAGCTTTGCCGAGGCAGCGGGGACGGTGGTCAATTTCGAGGGCAGGGCGCAGCGCGGCTTTGCCGGACTGCCCGAGGGGCGGCCCGCCGCGTGGCGGGTGCTGTCGCAGATCGGCGGGCTGTTCGCCGAGGATGCAACGCTGGAGGACGTGCTTGCGGCGATGGAGGCCGACTGTCCGGCGCTGGCCGGGGCGGTTGACGCGGCCCCGGTCGGCGTTGTGCCCGGCCGGGTCGCCCGCGCGCCTGCGCCGTTTTCCGGGCGCACCGCGTCGGATCTGGCCGGACGGCTGCCCGAGGGCACGCCGCCGCACGACCGCGACTCTGGGTTAAGCTGGACGATGGAGGGCATTCGAGGGGCGCGCGTGCCGCCTGCGCTTTCGACCGGGCCGGTGGTGCCGGGGATGCATTCGGTGTCTGCCGCATACCATGCGCAGGAATACATCGGCGGGCCGCTGAAGGGCGGCGACCCCGGTGCGGCCTTGCTGGTGGCAGGGCAGGGTGGCGTGACCCCCGTGGCCCCCGTGCCGGAAACGGACGGCGAGGGGCTGATCTGGCTGCCGCTGCACGATGCCTTCTCGGCCACCGAGACCGACCGCGCGAGCCCGCTGCTGGCCGCCCGCGCGCCCGGGCCGCGCCTGTTGCTGCACCCCGAGGATGCGGCGGCGCTGGGGTTGGCGGCGGGGGCGGCCGTGCTGGTGGAGGGCGCGCCGACTGCGGCAATGCTGACGCTTGATGCCGCGATGCCGCGTGGCCATGTCGGACTTTCGGTGGGGCTTGCCGCACCACGCGGCCGGGCGGGCCGCCTGAGGCTGGAGGCCGCGCCATGAACACCGCAATCGGCCTCGGGCTGACCCTCGCATTTTCGGTCGTGCTGATCGCGGCGCTGCTGGTGGCGGCGGGGGTGTTCACCTGGGTGGAACGCCGGGTGCTGGGCTTCTTTCAGGAACGGCTGGGGCCGAACCGGGTCGGATACTTCGGCTTCATGCAATGGGTGGCCGACACGGTGAAGCTGCTGACCAAGGAAGACGCCGCCCCGCCCGGTGCCGACCGCGCGGCCTATCTGATGGCGCCCGCGCTTGCCGCGCTGCCGATGCTGGCGGGGTTCGGCGTGGTGATGTTCGGGCCGGGGCTGGCGATTTCGGGCCTCGACATGGGGCTGGTCTTCGTGATGGGGATGCTGGCGCTGACGGTCTATGCCATGGTGCTGGGCGCCTGGGCGTCGCGCAACCGCTATGCCATGCTGGGCGGCCTGCGGGCGGCGGCGCAGCTGCTGGCCTATGAAAGCTTTCTCGGCCTGTCGCTGATGGGCGTGGTGCTGCTGGCGGGCAGCTTCAACCTGGGCGAGATCGTCGCGGCGCAGCAGGGGCTGTGGTTTATCGTGGTGCAGCCGCTCGGCGCGGTGCTGTTCTTCATCGCCGGGATTGCGGCGGCGCACCGCCTGCCGTTCGACCTTCAGGAATCGGAAAACGATCTGGTGGCGGGCTTCATGACCGAATATTCCGGCATGAGCTTCGCGCTGTTCTTTCTGGGCGAGTATCTGGCGATCCTGCTGGTGGCGTCGCTGTTCACCACGCTGTTTCTGGGCGGCTGGCTGGGGCCGTGGCTGCCGGGGCCGCTGTGGTTCGGGGCCAAGGTCGGGGTGATTGCCTTTGTTTTCATCTGGCTGCGGGCGGCGCTGCCCCGGCCGCGCTATGACCAGCTTATCAGCTTTGCCTGGAAGGTGGCGCTGCCGCTGGCGCTGGTGAACCTGCTGGTCACCGGCTGGATCGTGGTGGGGAGGGGCGCATGATCAAGGGCATCGCGGAATCGCTGGCGCGGGTGGGGCGGATGTTCTTCGCGCCGACCAAGACCCGGCAATACCCCGAGGAAAAGCCGGTGCTGCCGCCGCGCTACCGGGCGCGGATCGTGCTGACGCGCGACCCCGACGGCACCGAACGCTGCGTGGCCTGCAACCTCTGCGCCGTGGTCTGCCCGGTCGACTGCATCGATGTGGTCAAGACCGAGACCGAGGACGGCCGCTGGTATCCCGAAACCTTCCGGATCAACTTCGCCCGCTGCATCTTCTGCGGCTACTGCGAGGAGGCCTGCCCGACCTCGGCGATCCAGCTGACGCCCGATTTCGAGCTGGCCGACTACGAACGCGCCTCGCTGGTCTACGACAAGCAGGACCTGCTTATTTCGGGCGAGGGCAAGCACGCGGGCTACCGCTACTGGGATGTGGCGGGCAAGGCGATTGCGGGCAAGGACAAGGGCGAGGCGGAAAACGAAAGCCCGCCGGTCGATCTGCGGGATCTGCGGCCATGAGCGAGGTTTTCGTGATCTGGGCGGGGTTTGTGGCGCTGGTCTCGGCGCTGCTGGCTGTCACGCGCCCCAGCGTGGTGCATGGGCTGATGTGGCTGGTGGCCACATTGCTGTCGCTGGCGGCGGCGTTCTTCGGCCTGGGCGCGGGGTTCGCCGGGGCGGTGCAGATATTGATCTATGCCGGGGCGATCCTCGCGGTGTTCGTCTTCGTGGTGATGACGGTCGATGCCTCGCCCGAGGCGCTGGCGCTGGAGCGCAGCAGGCTGAAGCAGGCCTGGCAGATGCCCGCGCTGGTGGTGGTGCTGGTGGTGCTGCCCTTCACGCTGGGCGGCGCGCCCTGGGGGCTGGTGGAGGGGGCCGAGGTCGCCTCGGTGCCGGCAAAGCGGGTGGGGGCGCTCCTGTTCGGCCCCTGGGCGATTGCGGTGGAGATCGCGTCGTTCCTGCTGCTGGCCGCCCTGATGGGCGCGCGGCATCTGGGGCGGCGCCCCCGGCAGGGGGAGGACGGGCAATGACCGAAACCACGCTGATCCTGACGCTGATCCTCTCCGCCGGCCTCTTTGCCACCGGCCTGTTCGGGGTGATGGCGCGGCGCGCGATCCTGTTCCAGCTGATCTCGCTGGAGGTGATGCTGTCGGGCCCGGCGCTGGCCTTCATTGCCGCCGGCGCGTTTCATGGCGACGCGCAGGGGCAGGGGATGTTCGTCTTCGTGCTGGTGCTGGCGGCGGCGGAGGTGGCGATCGGGCTGGCGCTTTTCCTGGCGCTGCGCCGGGTGGCCGATGTCGTGGACAGCGATTCCGTCAGTGATCTGAGGCAGTAAGATGATCGAGTTGACCCCCTGGCTGCTGCTGCTTCTGGTGCCGGCCCCGGCACTGGGCGTGTTTCTGATCCTGGGCCTTGATCCCTACCGGCTGCGCCGGGATGCGGTCAACGCGCTGGCGCTGCTGGGCGGCGTGGCGCCGATGCTGGTGATGGTGCCGCTGTCGGTTGCCTGCGGCATGGGCGAATGCCATGTGGTGGTGCCGGTGTTCACGCTGGTGGTCGGACAGGCCGAAGTGGCGCTGGCGCTGCTGCTCGACCCGCTGAGCGCGCTGGTCGGATCGACCGTGACGGTCGTGGGGGCGGCGGTGATGGTCTATGCCGTGCAATACATGGACCAGTCGGGCATGGCCGACCTGCGGCGCTTCTTTGCGCTGATGAACCTGTTCCTTGCGTCGATGCTGACCATGGTGTTGGCGGGCGACACCATCACCTTCTTCTTCGGGTGGGAGCTGATGGGGCTGTGCAGCTTCTTCCTGATCGCGTTCCACACCGATTCCGCGCAGGCGGTGGCGGCGGGGCGCAAGGCCTTCATCATCACGCGCTTTGCCGATGTCTTTCTGCTGGCGGCGCTGCTGCTGCTGTTTCTCGAAGCGGCCTCGGTGCGGATGGATACGCTGATCCCGGCCGGCGAGGTGATGGAGCCCTACCGGCTGACCATCGTGGCGCTGCTGCTGCTGGGGGGCGCGCTGGGCAAATCGGCGCAATTGCCGTTCCACACCTGGCTGCCCTCTGCGATGGCGGGGCCGACGCCGGTGTCGGCGCTGCTGCATTCGGCCACCATGGTGGCGGCGGGGGCCTATCTGATGGTGCGCTTTTCGCCCATCGTCGCCGCCGCGCCGAACGTGCTGACGGCGGCGGCGGTGCTGGGCACGGCGACGGCGGCCTTCGGCGCGCTGTCGGCGATCTTCCAGCAGGATGTGAAGCGGATGCTGGCCTATTCGTCGATCAGCCAGATCGGCTACATGATGCTGGCGATCGGGGTCGGCGCACCCGAGGTGGCGATTGCGCATTTCGTCATCCATGCGCTGTTCAAGTCGCTGCTGTTCCTCGCAGCGGGCGACATCACCCACGGCTGCCCGGCCGAAACCGGGATGGAATCGATGCGCGGGGCGTGGCGGCGCAAGCCGCTGTCCTATCTGGCCTTCGTGGCGGGGGCGGTGTCGCTGGCGGGGTTGCCGGTGATCACGGCCGGCTGGTGGTCGAAAGAGGCGATCCTCGCCTCGGCGCTGGGGTCGGGGCCGCTGGGCGTCGTGCTGTGGTCGGTGGCGCTGGGCTCCGCGGTGCTGACCGGGGCCTACATCTTCCGGCCGGTGTTCCTGGGGCTGGTGCCGGAGCGCAGGTCGGTTCAGGCCCGCCACAGCCGCCATGCCGCGGCCGAGGCCGCGACGGCGGCGCACCACGCCTCGCGCTTCAGCAGCCCGCTGGCGGCGGTGCCGATGGTGCTGCTCGCGCTGGGGGCGCTGTTCGGCGGCGCGGCGGTCGGGCCGATGATCCGGTTCCAGGGCGCAGAGATGCCGCATATCGAGGGGCTGACGATGTGGCTGGCGGCGGCGGCGCCGCTGCTGGGCGCGGTGCTGGCGCTGGCGCTGACCTTCGTGCCGGTGCTGGTGGCGGCGGTGGCGGGCAGAAGCCGGACCCGCCGCGGCGTCAAGGTCGACGGCATCTACCGCTATGCGCTGATCCTGCCCTTCGTGAAACTGATCCTGTGGCTGAGCCGGGGGGCAGAGTTCGACGGCATCTACCGACAGGTGTTCGTGCGGCCGTTCGTGCGCGGGGTCAGCTGGCTGAACGGCTACCGCGGCGGGATCGCCGATCCGGTCGGCACGCTGCCGGTGCTGGCGGTGCTGCGCGCGCACCGCTTCGTGGTCGAGCGGGTGGCGATCGACCGGCTTGACGGGGGCTGGATGCGCCTTGCGGCGGGTCTGGTCGGGTTGTGGGGCGTGGCGCGCCGGGTGCAGACCGGGCGGACGCGCGAGTATGCGCTGGCGCTGGCCATCGGCACCGCCATACTTCTGATGCTTGCATGGGATACGACATGGAACTGATCGCGCTCATCCTTCTGCCGTTCTTCGGCGGTGTGGCCTCGCTGTTCGCACGTGGTCTTGGTCGCGACGGCGAACGCTGGGTGGCCCTCATCGCGCTGTCGCTGGCGCTGGTGGTGCTGCTTTTTGCGGTGCAGGCCGGCGACGAGGGGCGCTGGCTGGCCGAGCACCGGTCGGACTGGGCCCCCGCGCTGGGGGTGCAGGTGATCCTGGCGATGGACGGGCTGTCGGCGGTGCTGCTGGCGATGTCGCTGGGGCTGGGCATCATCTCGGTGATCGTGTCGTGGAACATCCCCGAGCGGTCGGGGCTGCTGAACGCCTGCCTCTGCTGGACGGTGGCGGCGTCGAACGGGGTCTTCCTGTCTTTCGACCTCTTGGTGTTCGCCTTTTTCTGGGAGCTGATGTTGGTGCCAGCGTTCCTTCTGATCGCGGTCTGGGGCCATGGCGAGCGCGAGGCGGCGGCGCTGAAGTTCCTGGTGTTCAACGCGGTTGCCGGGCTGGGGCTGCTGGCGGCGGTGTTCTATCTGGGCGCGCAGGGCGAAAGCGTGACGTTCGACGCCTTCGCGCTTGCGGCGCTCGACCTGCCGCAGGGGGTGCAGGTGCTGCTGCTGGGCGGCTTCGTGCTGGCCTTCCTGGTAAAGCTGCCGGTGCCGCCGCTGCACGCCTGGCTGCCCGATGCCCATACCAACGCGCCCACCGCCGGGTCTATCCTGCTGGCGGGGCTGCTCTTGAAGACCGGGGCCTACGGGCTGTTCCGCTTTCCGCCGATGCTGTTTGCCGACGGGATGCTGGTGCTGGCGCCCTATGGGCTGGTTCTGGGGGCCTTCGGGTCGATCTATGGCGCGCTGATGGCCTGCGGGCAGACCGATGCCAAGCGGCTGGTGGCCTACACCTCGATTGCCCACATGAGCATCGTGCTGATGGGCATCTGCGGCGGCGTGCATTTCTCGATGATGGGGGCGGCGGTGCAGATGGTGGCGCACGGCTTTTCCGCCTCGGCGCTGTTCCTGCTGATCGGGGCGCTGCATGACAGGCTGGGCACGCGCGACCTGCGCGAACTGGGCGGGTTGCAGAAGAACGCGCCGCGCTTTGCCGCGACCTTTGCGATCTTCTTCTCGGCCTCGCTGGCGATGCCGGGCACAGCGAACTTCCTCGGCGAGGCGCTGGTGATCACCGGCCTGTTCCAGGTCAACTGGGTCTTTGCCTCGATCACGCTGGTCTCGCTGGTGATTTCGGTGGTCTATGCGACGCGGCTGTTCAAGCGCATCGTGTTCGGCACGCCGCACCGCCCCGGCCCGATGCAGGATCTGACGATGCGCGACCTGGGGCCGATCATCGTGCTGGCGATCGGCACGCTGCTGTTTGGGATGTTGCCGCAACTGCTGATGGGGCCGATGACGATTGCGGTGGATGCGGCGCTGGCGCCGCTGGCGGCGGCGGGGCAGCCGTGATGCAGGGCATCCTTGCCACGCACGGACCGCTGGTGGTCCTTGGCCTTGGCGCGGTGGTGGCGATGCTGCTGGGGCCGCGTCGCGACCGGCTGCATGCCCGCGTCGCGGCGGCGGTGACGCTGGCGCTGGCGGCGGCGCTGACGCTGTTCCGCCTTGGGATGCCTGCGGTTGCGGTGACGGAACTGCTGGTCGATGACGGGCTGGCACGGTTCGGCACGCTGGTGGTGTGCCTGTCGGGGCTGGCCGGGCTGGTGTTCCTGCGCCCGGCCCTGCCCGCGCGCGAGGCGCCGGCCCTGACGCTGCTCGCGGCGCTGGGGGCGGCGGTGCTGTGCGGCGCGACCCATGCGGCGACGGTGTTCCTCGGGCTGGAGCTGGTGACGCTGTCGCTGATTGCCATGTTCGTGCTGCCGCTGACCCGACCGGCACTGGAGGCGGGCTACAAGTTCCTGATCCTTGGCGCGGCCGGGGGGGCGACGCTGCTGTTTGCCTTTGCGCTGGCCTATGCCGCCACCGGCAGGCTGGGGCTCGACGCCTGGGCGGGGGGCGGGATGCTGGTCGCCCTGGGGGCGGCGCTGTTGCTGGCGGGCCTTGCGTTCAAGTTCGCGCTGGTGCCGTTCCACATGTGGACGCCCGACGCGTTCAGCGGTGCCCCGGCGGCGGCGGCGGCCTTTGCGGGTGTTGCCTCGAAGATGGCGGTGGCGGTGGTGCTGGTGCGGCTGGCCGCGGTCGGACCGCCCGACCCGGTGTGGCACAGCGGGCTGGCGGCGATGGGGGTCGGCTCGATCCTGCTGGGCAACCTTGCGGCGCTGCGCCAGACCTCGCTGACGCGGATGCTGGGCTATTCGTCGGTGGCGCATTCGGGCTATATGGCGGTGGTGCTGGCCTCGGGTGCCGCGCTGGGGCCGGAGGCGGTGCTGTTCTACCTTGCCGCCTATGCGCCGGCCCTGCTGGCCGCGCTGTGTGTCGCGGCGCTGCTGGGCGACGCGCCGGGGCTGGACGATCTGCGCGGGCTGGCCTGGCGGCAGCCGCTGGCCGGGGCGGGGCTGGCGCTGGGGCTGATGTCGCTGGCGGGCCTGCCGGTGGCGGCGGGGTTCCTGGGCAAGTTCTACCTGTTCGCCGCGCTGATCCAGGCGCAGGCTTGGGGGCTGCTGGCGGTCACGGCGGCGGGGGCGGCGCTGGGGTTCTATTACTACCTGCGGTTCTTCGCGGTGATCTTCCGGCGCGGGTCGGGCGATGTCGCGGCCGAGGTGCACTGGTCCGACGGCGCGGTGCTGATCGGCTGCGCCGCGATCATCCTGGTGGTCGGGGTCTACCCCGAGCCTTTGGTCGAACTGGTCCGGCAGGCACTGAACTGAATGGCGGGGGGCAGGCCGCCCCCCGCCCGGGGGCTCAGAGCGTGCCCGCCGCAAGGCCGGCGGCGATGTGGTCGGCCTGCCGGATCGCCAGCGCCACAATCGTCAGGGTCGGGTTTTCCGCCGCGCCGGTGGTGAACTGCGAGCCGTCCGAGACGAACAGGTTCGCGATGTCGTGGCTTTGCCCCCATTTGTTCACCACCCCGTCGCGCGGGTTTTCCGACATGCGGTTGGTGCCGAGGTTGTGGGTCGAGGGGTAGGGCGGCGTCGGGAAGGCGCGGGTCGCCCCGACGGCCTGATAGATCCTGATGCCCTGCGCGAAGGCATGGTCGCGCATCGCCACGTCATTCGGGTGGTCGGTGAAATGCACGTTCGGCACCGCCATGCCGAACTGGTCCTTCACCGCCGGGTTCAGGGTGATGCGGTTGGTTTCCTGCGGCATGTCCTCGCCCACGATCCACAGGCCCGCCATGTTCTCGTAGCTGTCGAGCGCCGAGGTGAACTCGCGCCCCCAGCCGCCCGGGTCGAGGAAGGCCGCCATGAACGGCAGCCCGAGGCTGAGCGTTTCAAGCTCGTATCCGCCGACGAAGCCGCGCGAGGGGTCGTGGCGCGCCTCGTCCTGCACGATGCCCGCCATGGTGGTGCCGCGCCACATCTTCACCGGCTTGTCGAACGCCGCATAGACCGAACCCGTGACATGGCGCATGTAGTTGCGCCCGACCTGCCCCGAGGAGTTGGCCAGCCCGTCGGGGAACATGTCGGATGCCGAGTTCAGCAGCAGGCGCGGGCTTTCGATGGTGTTGCCCGCAACGCAGACGATGCGCGCCTTCTGCACCATCTGGTTGCCGTCCTTGTCGGCATAAAGCTCGCCGGTCACGCGGCCGGTCTCGTCATGCTCGATCTTCAGCGCGTGGCAGCGGTCGCGCACTTCCAGATTGCCGGTCGCCTCGCCCTGCGGGATCTCGGTATAGGCGGCGGACCATTTCGCGCCCCACTTGCAGCCCTGAAAGCAGAAGCCGGTCTGGTGGCAGGCCGGACGCCCGTCGCGTTCCAGCGCATTGATCGCCATGTTGCCGGTGTGGACCTTGGTGTAGCCCAGCGCCAGCGCACCCTTTTCCAGCACCTTGTAGTTGTTGTTGCCTGGCAGGCCGGGGCGGTCGCCGGTGCGGGTGACACCCAGCTTTTCCTCGGCCTTGTCATACCAGGGCGCCATCTCGGCGCCGTCGATCGGCCAGTCGAGCAGGTTGGCCCCCGCCACCGGCCCGTAATTGCTCAGCGCCTTCCATTCGTGATCCTGAAAGCGCAGGCTGGCGCCGGCCCAGTGGGTCGTGGTGCCGCCCACCGCCTTGACGATCCAGGCGGGCAGGCCGGAAAAGTCGCGTGCCACCCGCCAGTCGCCGCTGGTGGTGCGGGTGTCGAGCCAGCTCAACTACGAAGGCATCCCATTCGTCGTTCAGGTAATCCTCGGGCAGGTAGCGCCCGCCCGCCTCCAGCGCCACGACCTTGACGCCCTTCTGCGCCAGTTCGTTTGCCAGCACGCCGCCGCCCGCCCCGGTGCCGATGACGAGGACGACCTGATCGTCGTTCAGTTCGAAAGTCGCAACCATCTCCGCCTCCCGTTCAAAGCCAGTTGATGTCGTCGAAGCCGCGCTCGATGTAGCCGCCCTGCGAGAAGCTTTCGCCTTCGTAGCCGAACAGCGGCCAGACCGCCTTCTGGTTGTAGAGCCCGGTCACGAGGCCGCCGCGGATGGTCTGGAAGAAGCTGCCCTGCTCGATGCCGCGCAGGATTGCGACGCGGTCCTTTTCCCAGCCGATCGCCCCGTAAGAGGCGTGCCCCGCATCGGCGGCGGCGGCGTTCAGGGCGGCGATGCCCGCCTCGACCATCGGGGCGGCGTCGGGTGTGTCATAGCCCTTGACGGCAATGGCATAGAAGCTGTCGGCCAGCCGGTCGTGCGGATAGATGTCGCGCGCCATCCGGATCAGCGTCGCCATGGTGTCGGGTTGCAGCGCCTGGGTCTCCAGCGCCCAGGCGGCATCGGGCGCGGCGACAAAGCCCGCCCCCACCAGCATTCCGGCCCCGGCCAGCACGCCGCGCGCCAGAAGTTCGCGCCGCGTCAACCCGCTGCGCGCCAATGCGCCGACGACGGGACCGGCCCTTTCGAGTGTCTGGGTCATGAGTTCCTCCCTTGATGTCTTTCGGACCCGTGGTTGTCTCGCGGTGCCCGTCGTGCGTGATGGGGCGTCCCGCGCGCTGCTGTTGCGCGGGATGCCCGTCAGAGGTAGCGCCCGCCGCGTTCCAGCACCTCGATTTGGTAACCGTCGGGGTCTGCGATGAAGAAGAACCGGGCGATCACCGCGCCAGCGGGGGCGAAATCGACGATCTTGCGCGGCGCGAGGCCGCCCGCGGTCAGCCGGGCATGTTCGGCCGCGACATCGGGCACCGAGAAGGCCAGATGGCCGTAGCCGTCGCCCTGGGCATAGGGGTCGGTGCGACCCTTGTTGACCGTCAGTTCAAGCTCGAAGCCGGATTCGGCGTTGCTCAGGTAGATCAGCGTGAAGCTGTCGAAATCGAGCCGGTCCGCAACGCCCAGCCCGAACGCGGTGGCGTAGAATTCCACCGACCGCGTCTCGTCCAGCACGCGGATCATGCTGTGGATGGCTTTGGCCATGCCTCGCTCCCCTGATTGCGGCGGGAGGACCGGACCTGCCCGCCCCCCCTGCGGCAAGAGTGGGATGGCGCGGTGGGGCTCGGGTAGTAACGGCGTACTACCCGCAACTTTTCAGGCCGCGGCCGCCTTGCGCGGGTTCGTGCCTGCCAGCATTTCCTGGTGCAGCAGACAGGTGCAGCGCAGCAGCGAGGTGAAGTTTTCCGGCTCGCCGCGCTGTTCCAGCACCTCGGAATGCAGCTTCGAGACGAAGGCGGGCGTGGTCATCCCCTCGCTGGCGGCGATGTCGTCGATGATCATCCAGAAGGCGCTTTCGAGACGGATGCTCGTGCTCTGGCCGTTCAGCCGCAGCCTGCGGGTGACGGCCGCATAGCGCGCGGGATCCTGACCTGCGAAGACCTGGCACATGATCTGTTTCTCCCTGGCTGTGCCGGTGACGTGGCGGTGCGGCACGCGCCTGACTTGGACGCCGGAACTTGGCGCGACGCTGCCCTGGCGAGGGCCGGGTCGGCGCATCCGCCCTCCGTCGCGGTATCGTCGCCACAATCGGGGCGGTCGTAAACAGGGAAATCGGGGTTCGGGTCGGCAGCCGTGGCAGGTTGCCGCGTGACATGGCCGGGCCGACGCCGATTTTTCTACGAAAAATCACCGGTCCGACAGGGCAGGCGATCGGGCCCGGCGGATTTTTCGTAGAAAAATCGTGGTCGCAGAGGGCGCGGCGCGCCGGTCCGAAGGGCGCCCGGTATCCCGGCCCGCGCCGGGAGGCCGGAAAAAGGGGCTGCACGCCCCTAGCCAGACTCGCCGTTCTTCGCTAGAGTTTCGCTCAGATCCGGTCAACCGGGCGATTGGCAGTGCAGCAGTATCAGGCGGTTTTCCCATGACTGAGATGGTCTATGGCTCAATGCCCGCACGGGCATCCGAGCCGGTTCTTCCCCGTTGGTGGCGCACCATCGACAAATGGTCGATGACCGCCATTCTGATGCTGTTCGGCATCGGCATCCTGCTGGGCCTTGCCGCCTCGGTGCCGCTGGCCACCCGCAACGGGCTGGAGCCGTTCCACTATGTCCAGCGACAGGCGTTCTTCGGCGGGCTGGCGATGATTGCCATGCTCGGCTGCTCGATGATGACGCCCGACATGGTGCGCAGGCTGGGTGTGGTGGGGTTCGTGCTGGCGATGGCGGGGCTGGTGCTGCTGCCCGCCTTCGGAACCGATTTCGGCAAGGGTGCCACGCGCTGGTTCAGCCTGGGCTTTGCCTCGGTCCAGCCGTCGGAGTTCCTGAAGCCGGGGTTCATCATCCTGACCGCCTGGCTGATGGCCGCGAGTCAGGATCCGAACGGGCCGCCGGGCAAGGCGATCTCTTTCGCGATCGCGATCGTCATCGTGGCCTTTCTGGCGTTGCAGCCCGATTTCGGGCAGTCGGCGCTGGTGCTGTTCGGCTGGGGCGTTGTGTATTTCGTGGCCGGCGCGCCGATGCTGCTGATCGTGGTGATCGTCGGGCTGGTGGGGGCGGGGTCGGTGCTGGCCTATGGCCATTCGGAACACTTCGCCCGGCGGATCGACGGCTTCCTGAACCCCGATCTCGACCCGCGCACCCAGCTTGGCTATGCCACCAACGCCATTCAGGAGGGCGGCTTCTTCGGGGTGGGCGTGGGCGAGGGGCAGGTGAAATGGTCGCTGCCCGATGCCCATACCGACTTCATCATCGCCGTCGCTGCCGAGGAATACGGGCTGATCCTGGTGCTGGTGATCATTGCGCTTTACAGCACGGTGGTGGTGCGCAGCCTGTTCCGTTTGATGCGCGAACGTGATCCGTTCATCCGGCTGGCGGGCACCGGGCTGGCCTGCATCTTCGGGGTGCAGGCGATGATCAACATGGGCGTCGCGGTGCGCCTGCTGCCCGCCAAGGGCATGACGCTGCCCTTCGTCAGCTATGGCGGGTCGTCGGTGATCGCGGCGGGCATCACGGTGGGGATGCTTCTGGCCATGACGCGGAGCCGCCCGCAGGGGCAGATCGGCGACATCCTTTTCAAGCGGGGGCGGTGATGGCCGGGCGTGATCAGGCAGGGGCGCCGCTGCTGCTGATCGCCGCCGGGGGCACCGGCGGGCACATGTTCCCCGCACAGGCGCTGGCCGAGGCGATGGTGCGGCGCGGCTGGCGGGTCAAGCTTTCCACCGACGCCCGCGGCGCGCGCTATGCCGGGGGTTTTCCGCATGTGGTGCAGGTGGAACAGGTGTCGTCGGCCACCTTTGCGCGCGGCGGCCTGCTGGCGCGGGCGCTGGTGCCCCTGCGCATCGCGGGCGGCGTGCTGTCGGCAGTGACGGGGATGCTGCGCGACCGGCCTGCGGTGGTGGTGGGCTTTGGCGGCTACCCGTCGATCCCGGCGCTGTCGGCCGCGACGCTGCTGCGCCTGCCCCGGATGATCCATGAACAGAACGGTGTGCTGGGCCGTGTGAACGCCTTCTTTGCCCGCCGGGTCGATGCCGTGGCCTGCGGCACCTGGCCCACCGCCCTGCCCGAGGGGGTGGAGGGCAGCCACACCGGCAACCCGGTGCGCGCCGCGGTGCTAGACCGCGCCGGGTCGGGCTACATCCCGCCCGGCGACTATCCGATGAGCCTGGTGGTGATCGGCGGCAGCCAGGGCGCGCGCATCCTGTCGGACGTGGTGCCCGCCGCCGTGGCGCTGCTGCCCGAGGGGTTGCGGGAACTGGTGCGCGTGGCGCATCAGGCGCGCGAGGAAGACGGGGCCCGGGTGGCGCAAGCCTATGACGAGGCAGGGATATACGCCGAGGTGCAGGGCTTTTTCACCGACATTCCGCGCAGGCTCTCAGAAGCGCAGCTGGTGATCTCGCGTTCCGGCGCCTCGTCGGTCGCCGACATCAGCGCAATCGGCCGCCCGTCGATCCTGATCCCCTATGCCGCCGCGACCGGCGACCACCAGACCGCCAATGCCCGAGGTCTGGTCGAGGGCGAGGCGGCGATCCTGATCCCGGAATCGGCTCTTGACCCGGAAGCCCTGGCCGCGCAAATGACCGCCGTGCTGACGCGGCCCAAGGCCGCCGGCCGGATGGCGCGCAACGCGCTGGCCATGGGCCGCCCGGACGCGACCGAGCGGCTGGTCGAGATTGTCGAAAGCCTTGCGAAGAAAGACCTGCCATGAACGCTGCCACCAAACTGCCCGGCGAACTGGGCCCCATCCACTTTGTCGGCATCGGCGGCATCGGCATGTCGGGCATTGCCGAGGTGCTGATGACGCTGGGCTACCGGGTGCAGGGGTCGGATGCCAAGGCCAGCAAGATCACCGACCGGCTGGTGTCGCTGGGTGCCGTGGTGTTCGAGGGGCAGGCGGCGGCCAACATCGGTGACGCCGCCGTGGTCGTGGTGTCGAGCGCGATCCGCAAGGGCAACCCGGAACTGGAAGAGGCCCGCCGCCGCAAGCTGCCGGTGGTGCGAAGGGCCGAGATGCTGGCCGAACTGATGCGGCTGAAATCGAACATTGCCGTCGCCGGAACGCATGGCAAGACCACCACAACCACCATGGTTGCAACATTGCTGGACAAAGGCGGGTTTGACCCGACGGTGATCAACGGCGGGGTGATCCATGCCTACGGGTCCAATGCCCGCGCCGGGGCAGGGGAGTGGATGGTGGTCGAGGCCGACGAATCCGACGGCTCGTTCAACCGCCTGCCCGCCACCATCGCCATCGTCACCAACATCGACCCCGAGCATATGGAGCATTGGGGCACCTTCGAGAACCTGCGCCGCGGCTTTCTGGATTTCGTCAGCAACGTGCCGTTCTACGGGCTGGCGGTGTGCTGCACCGACCACCCCGAGGTGCAGGCGCTGGTCGGCCGCGTCACCGACCGGCGCATCGTGACCTTCGGCTTCAACGCGCAGGCCGACGTGCGGGCGGTCAACCTGACCTATGACAAGGGTGTGGCGCATTTTGACGTGGCCTTGCAGGGCGAGGGCGAGGGCGTGGTGATCGAGGGCTGCACCCTGCCGATGCCGGGCGACCACAACGTGTCGAACGCGCTGTCGGCGATTGCCGTGGCGCGCCACCTGGGGATGAAGCGTGCCGAAATCCGCGAGGCGCTGGCGGCCTTTGGCGGCGTGAACCGCCGCTTCACCAAGGTGGGCGAGGTGCTGGGCGGCGTGACGGTGATCGACGACTACGGCCATCACCCGGTCGAGATCGCCGCCGTGCTGCGGGCCGCGCGGCAGGCCATCGCGGGCAACCCCGGCGCGCGCGTCATCGCCGTGCACCAGCCGCACCGCTATACCCGCCTGTCCAGCCTGTTCGACGATTTCTGCACCTGCTTCAACGAGGCCGACGTGGTGGCGATCGCCGAGGTCTATGCGGCCGGCGAGGAACCGATTCCGGGCGCCAGCCGCGACGATCTGGTGGCGGGGCTGATCGCCCACGGCCACCGCCACGCCCGCGCCATCCTCGACGAGAACGATCTCGTGCGGCTGGTGCGCGAACAGGCGCGGCCCGGCGACATGGTGGTGTGCCTTGGCGCAGGCACCATCTCGACCTGGGCCAACGCGCTGCCCGCCCGGTTGACGGAGCTTGCCGCATGAGCATGGCCCTGATCCCCGGCGCGCTCTGGGTGCTGGCGGCGGCGGCGGTGGCGCTGCTGCCGATGCGCCACCAGATGCTGCCGGGAGCCGGGCTGCTGGTCGCGGCCCCGCTGCTGATCGGCTTGATCTGGATGCAGGCGGGCCCCGGCTGGGCGCTGTTCGGGCTGTTCGCGGTCGGCTCGATGTTCCGCCGCCCGCTGATTGCCCTTGCCCGCCGCGCGCGGACCCCGGCGGAGGGTCGCGCATGACCCCGGCGCTGGGCGTGGCCTTCCTGTGGCTGATCATTGCCAACGTGATCGCGATGTTCCCCTCGCGCGACCAGCACTGGACCAGCGCCTACATCCTGATCGTGGTCGGCATCCCGATCCTCGGCTGGGTCACCTATGACCACGGCCCGATCTGGGGCATGGCCATCCTCGCCTTTGGCGCCAGCGTCCTGCGCTGGCCGCTGATCTACCTGTGGCGCTGGATCAGGGCGCATGTGCTGCCGCGAAAGCCGCAGGACTGACGGGGGTTTTCGCCGGTCCTTTGTTGACGGGCAGTTTTTTGAACCCCGCCCGGTTCCCCCGCCTTACCACCGTGATTGCAACCGCAGGGCCCTTGCCATGATCCTCCCCACCCCCCGAGGCATCTTGACGCCGAACCGGCCCCTGGCCGAGCTGACCTGGCTGCGGGTCGGGGGGCCTGCGGACTGGCTGTTCCAGCCGGCCGATGTGGCGGACCTGTGTGAGTTCCTGCGCGGGCTTGATGCGGCGGTGCTGGTCTTCCCCATGGGGGTCGGCAGCAACCTGATCGTGCGCGACGGCGGGTTGCGGGCGGTGGTGGTGCGGCTGGGGCGGGGGTTCAACGCGGTCGTCGTGGAGGGCGATCTGGTGACGGCCGGGGCGGCGGCGCTGGATGCGCAGGTGGCGAAGAAAGCCGCCGAGGCCGGGCGCGACCTGACCTTCCTGCGCACCATCCCGGGCAGCATCGGCGGGGCGGTGCGGATGAACGCGGGCTGCTACGGGTCTTATGTCGCCGACCATCTGGTGTCAGTGCAGGCGGTGACGCGCGGCGGCGATCTGGTCACGCTGGCGGCGGCCGATCTGCACCTGCGCTACCGCCAGTCCGACCTGCCAGAGGGCTGGGTGATCGTGCAGGCCACCTTCCGCGCGGCGACCGGCGACCCGGAGGCGCTTGCGGCACGGATGGCCGCGCAGGTCGCGAAACGCGACGCGAGCCAGCCGACGAAAGACCGCAGCGCCGGATCGACCTTCCGCAACCCCGCAGGCTATTCCAGCACCGGGCAGGCCGATGACCGCCACGACCTGAAGGCGTGGAAGGTGATCGACGCCGCCGGAATGCGCGGCGCGCGGCGCGGCGGGGCGCAGATGAGCGAGATGCACTCCAACTTCCTGATCAATGCCGGTGGCGCCACAGCCGCAGACCTGGAAGAATTGGGCGAGGAGGTCAGAAAAAGGGTTTTCGATCACAGCGGTATCGCGCTACAGTGGGAAATCATGCGGGTCGGTGAAATGGCCCGGGACCAGGAAGACCAGAACAACAATAACGCAGCCGATTAACGGCGTGCGACGAGGCAGAGTGATGGCGGGCGTGTCTTTCAGGGCAGGCTCCCGTGTGGCAGTGTTGATGGGTGGGCTTTCCGCAGAGCGGGAAGTGTCTTTGTCGACGGGGCGCGAATGCGCCAAGGCCCTTCGGGAAGCCGGGTATGACGTGATCGAGGTCGATGCCGGCCGCGATCTGGCCGCGCGTCTGGCTGACATCCGCCCCGATGTGGTGTTCAACGCTCTGCATGGCCGCTGGGGCGAGGATGGCTGCGTGCAGGGCCTGCTGGAATGGCTGGCGATCCCCTATACCCATTCGGGCGTGCTGGCCTCGGCGCTGGCGATGGACAAGGCGCGCGCCAAGGCGGCGTTTGCCGCGGCCGGGCTGCCGGTGGTGGAAAGCCGTCTGGCATGTGCGGCAGAGGTGCGGGCGCGGCATGTGATGCCCGCCCCCTATGTGGTCAAGCCCAACTGCGAAGGCTCCTCGGTCGGCGTCTATCTGGTGCTGGAGGGGGCCAATGCGCCGCCGCAGCTTTCCGACGACATGCCCGAGGTGGTGATGGTCGAGGCCTATGCCCCGGGCCGCGAGCTTACCGTGACGGTGATGGGCGACCGCGCGCTTTGCGTCACCGACATCGTGACCAGCGGCTGGTATGACTATGACGCGAAATACAAGCCGGGCGGGTCGCGGCATGTGGTGCCGGCCGACCTGCCGCAGGCGGTCACCGACGCCTGTCTCGACCATGCCCTGCGCGCGCACCGGGCCATCGGCTGCCGGGGGCTGAGCCGCACCGATTTCCGCTGGGACGAGACGCGCGGGCTGGCGGGGCTGATCCTGCTGGAAATCAACACCCAGCCCGGCATGACGCCGACCTCGCTTTCGCCTGAACAGGCAGCCCATGCCGGGCTGTCATTCCCGGACCTGTGCCGCTGGATCGTGGAGGATGCGTCATGCAATCGCTGAGCGCCCCGCCGCCCCGCCGCGACCCGGCACCCAGCCGCGCCGCCTACCGGATGCAGCGGCTGTGGCTTACCCCGCTGTTCCGCGCGCTGATGCGGGTGGGGCTGCCCGCCTTCGTGGTGACGATGGCGGCGGGGCTGTGGCTGGCGGATTCCGACCGCCGTGCCGCCCTGACCTCGACCGTGACCGACCTGCGCGAAACGGTGGAAAGCCGCCCGGAGTTCATGGTCAGCCTGCTGGCGATCGACGGGGCCTCGGCCCCGCTGGCCGAGGCGGTGCGCAGCACGCTGGCGCTGCCGTTGCCGCAAAGCTCTTTCGATCTGGATCTGGAGGCGGCGCGGGCGACGGTCGAGCGGCTGGATGCAGTGGCGGCGGCCGATCTGCGGGTCAAGCCGGGCGGCGTGTTGCAGGTCACCATCACCGAGCGTGTGCCCGCGATGGTCTGGCGCACGCCCGAGGCGGTGACGCTGCTGGATGCCGACGGCCGCCGGGTGGCGATGGTGCTGACGCGGGCCGACCGGGGCGACCTGCCGCTGATCGCGGGCGATGGTGCCAACCGCGCGGTGCCCGAGGCCCTGGCGATCTTTGCCGCTGCCGGGCCGCTGCTGCCCCGCGTGCGCGGCCTCGTGCGGATGGGCGAGCGGCGCTGGGATGTGGTGCTGGACCGCAACCAGCGCATCCTGCTGCCGGTCGATGCGCCGGTGCGCGCGATGGAACGCCTGCTGGCGCTGGATCAGGCCGAAGACCTGCTGGCGCGCGACATTTCCGCCGTCGATCTGCGGTTGCAGGACCGGCCGGTGCTGCGACTGTCGCCCTATGCCCTGAAGGAGCTGCGCGTCGCGCGCGGCATCATTCCCGTGGAGAACGACCTTTGACCGATCTCTATCAATCCCAGCGCGCCATGCGCAACATGCGCCGTGCCGCCATGCAGCGCGGCGTGATTGCCATTCTGGACGTGGGGTCATCCAAGATCGCCTGTCTGATCCTGCGGTTTGACGGCCCCGACCGGCTGCGCGATGCCGACGGGGTGGGGCCGATGGCCGGGCAGTCGAGCTTCCGGGTGATCGGGGCGGCCACCACCCGGTCACGCGGGGTGCGGTTTGGCGAAATCGCGGTGATGAACGAAACCGAACGCGCGATCCGCACCGCGGTGCAGGCGGCGCAGAAGATGGCGAACGTGCGCGTCGATCACGTCATCGCCTGCTTTTCGGGGGCGGACCCACGCAGCTACGGGCTGGCGGGCGAATGGGATCTGCAGGACTCGGTCGTGACCGAACAGGATGTGGCGCGGGTGCTGTCGGCCTGCGACGTGCCCGACATCGGCGAGGGGCGCGAGGTGCTGCACGCCCAGCCGGTCAACTTCGCGCTGGACCACCGCACCGGCCTTGGCGATCCGCGCGGCCAGATCGGCAACCGGCTGGCCTGCGACATGCACCTGCTGTCGGTCGAGGCCGACGTGATCCAGAACCTCTTGTTCTGCATCAAGCGCTGCGACCTGGAACTGGCGGGGATTGCCTCGTCGGCCTATGTCTCGGGCATTTCCAGCCTTGTGGAAGACGAACAGGAACTCGGCGCGGCCTGCATCGACCTTGGCGGCGGTTCGACCGGGATCTCGATCTTCATCAAGAAACACATGATCTTTGCCGACTCTGTGCGTATGGGCGGCGACCATGTCACCTCCGACATTTCCAAGGGCCTGTCGGTTCCGCTGGCCACCGCCGAGCGCATCAAGACCAAGCATGGCGGCGTTCATGCCACCGGCATGGACGACCGCGACATGATCGAGATCGGCGCCGACAGCGGCGACTGGGAAAAGGACCGCCGCACCGTCAGCCGCACCGAACTGATCGGCATCATGCGCCCGCGCGTCGAGGAGATTCTGGAGGAAGCCCGCGCCCGGCTGGACGTGGCCGGGTTCGACCACCTGCCCAGCCAGCAGATCGTGCTGACCGGCGGCGCCAGCCAG
The DNA here is from genome assembly GCA_032334235.1 of Paracoccaceae bacterium Fryx2. Classification (NCBI taxonomy): domain Bacteria; kingdom Pseudomonadati; phylum Pseudomonadota; class Alphaproteobacteria; order Rhodobacterales; family Paracoccaceae; species Paracoccaceae bacterium Fryx2. The sequence goes on along the minus strand of JAVSGI010000003.1, from coordinate 568,489 downwards.
ATTCCGGGGCTTGACGGGCTGGCCGCGCGCATCCTGGGCCAGCGGGTCCGGCTGGGGCGGCCGCTGCGGGTGCAGGGCCTGCCGCAGGCCGTGACGGGGCCCGCATTCTCAAGCTCGGTGGGGCTGTGCCTTTTCGCCGCGCACCCGCAGGACGAGTGGTGGGATTTCGACATTCCGACCGAACGCTATCCGGCGCGGTCGCTGAAAAGGGCGCTGAAATGGTTCAAGGACAACTGGTGAACCGCTACATCCTGCGTCGAAAGCGAAATGCCGCTGATTGCGGCCTGGCCTTCCCCATATTTTGTGGGGAACGCGTGTTTTTTTCGTGACCTCGGGTCCCTGTGTCGATAGAATCGAGGATAATTTGGCGGAATGGGTCCGGGGACAGGCGCATTCAACGGCAATGAACCGGCAGCTGCGGCACAACAAGAAACAGGCGGACAGGCAATGACACTCAATCTGATGATCTCCTCGCAACGTGATGAGCTGAAGCCGCGGATCACTGTTTTCGGTGTCGGCGGCGCGGGCGGCAATGCCGTCAACAACATGATCGACAAGAACCTTGAGGGCGTCGAGTTCGTGGTTGCGAACACCGACGCGCAGGCGCTGCAGCAAAGCCGCGCGCTGTCGAAGATCCAGATGGGGCTGAAGGTCACCGAAGGGCTGGGCGCAGGCGCCCGCCCGACCGTGGGCGCCGCCGCCGCCGAGGAAACCATCGAGGAGATCGTCGACCATCTGGCCGGGGCGCACATGTGCTTCATCACCGCCGGCATGGGCGGCGGCACCGGCACGGGTGCTGCCCCGATCATCGCGCAGGCCGCGCGCGAGCTGGGCGTGCTGACGGTCGGCGTCGTGACCAAGCCCTTCCAGTTCGAGGGCAACAAGCGGATGAAACAGGCCGAGGACGGCATCGAAGCCCTGCAGAAGGTCGTCGATACGCTGATCATCATCCCCAACCAGAACCTGTTCCGGCTGGCGAACGAGCGCACCACCTTCACCGAAGCCTTCGCGATGGCCGACGACGTGCTGTATCAGGGCGTCAAGGGCGTCACCGACCTGATGGTGCGCCCCGGCCTGATCAACCTCGACTTTGCCGACGTGCGCGCCGTGATGGACGAGATGGGCAAGGCCATGATGGGCACCGGCGAGGCAAGCGGCGAGGACCGCGCGGTTCAGGCCGCCGAAAAGGCGATCGCCAACCCGCTGCTCGACGAGATCAGCCTGCATGGCGCCAAGGGCGTGCTGATCAACATCACCGGCGGCTATGACCTGACGCTGTTCGAACTCGACGAGGCCGCCAACATCATCCGCGAGAAGGTCGATCCCGACGCCAACATCATCGTGGGCTCGACGCTGGACACCTCGATGGAAGGGATGCTGCGCGTCTCGGTCGTCGCAACCGGCATCGACGCCAGCCAGGGCCGTGCCGACAACCCGGTGGCGCGCCGCTCGATGAAGGCGCCGCTGCCCGCGACCTTCTCGGCACCCGAACCGAAAGCCGAGCCGAAGGCCGAAGTTCGCCGCGAACCGCTGGTGATGGCGCAACCGGCGGCGCAGGCCCCGGCCGCCAGCCTGTTCGACGCGATCGAGGACGAGGCCGATCAGGGCGGCTACGACCACTACGCCGAAGACGAGCAGGCAACCGATCTGCCGCCCCCCGCCTATCGCCCGCAGCCTGCGCCGCAAGCCCGGCCGCTGGCCTCGGCGCATGACACGGATGCGGCGGCTTTCGTCGCCCCGCGCCCGCGCGCGGCCGGAGCGCCCTCGCCCGAGGCGATGGCCCGCCTGCAGGCGGCTGTCAGCAAGTCGCCCGCCGCGCGTCAGCCGATGGTCCAGCAGCAGCCCCGCGCTGCGGCACCGGCCCCCGCCCCCCGTGCCGCCGCCGAAAAGCCGCGCTTCGGGATCGGGTCGCTGATCAACCGCATGGCGGGCCATGCCGAACCGCAGGCCGAGCGCACACCGGCCCCGCAGCGCCAGCAACCGCCCGTCACCAGCTATGATGACGAACAGGAGTTGAGCGCCGATCAGGAACGCATCGAGATTCCGGCATTCCTGCGCCGTCAGGCCAACTGAAACCTGTCGCGTGACGGCAACAGAAGGCCCGGGTGACCGGGCCTTTTTCATGGCGTGTTTTCAATGGCTTGCAGTAAGTTTCCGCATTTCGTCCGGATGATTCGTCCCCTGTCACATCCCGTTACAAAGCGTGAATTGTGCAATTGCCCACAAATGCTTAACTCAAATTCGCGGATCCGGGGTCACGGTGACGCAGCGGCCGTTCGCCCCGGCAACATGACAGGGCGACAGGAAATCGAGGGTTGATGTGCAAAGCACGTTGAAATCTGCGGCAAGCTTCACGGGCCATGGCCTGCACTCGGGTGCGGCCGTGCGGATGGTGGTGCGCCCGGCATCGGCCGATTACGGGATCTGGTTCCGCCGCACCGACATCCGGCGCGGGGATGCGATGATCCCGGCGCGCTGGAATGCGGTGGTGGCGTCGAAGCTGTGCACCCTGGTCGCCAACCCGTCGGGCGCATCGGTGTCCACCATCGAGCATCTGATGGCGGCGCTGGCCGGTTGCGGCATCCACAATGCGCTGATCGAGATCGACGGGCCGGAAGTGCCGATCCTCGACGGCTCTGCCGTGCCCTTCGTGCAGGGGTTCCTTGCGCGCGGCGTGCAGGAACAGGACACGCCGGTGCGCGCGATCCGCATCCTGGTGCCGGTCGAGGTGCGCGACGGCGAGGCGGTGGCGCGGCTCGACCCGTCGGACATGCTGGAAATCGACTTCCGCATCGACTTTGCCGATGCGGCAATCGGGCGGCAGGAAAAATCGCTGAGCCTCGCCAACGGCGCCTTCGTGCGCGAATTGTGCGACAGCCGCACCTTCTGCCGCCAGCAGGATGTCGATGCGATGCGTGCCAACGGGCTGGCACTGGGCGGCACGCTGGAAAACGCGGTGGTGTTCGAAGGCGACCGGGTGCTGAGCCCCGGCGGCCTGCGCTACGCCGATGAACCCGTGCGCCACAAGATGCTGGACGCGCTGGGCGACCTGGCACTTGCGGGCGCGCCGATTCTGGGGCGCTATACCGGCATCCGCGCCGGCCACGCGCTGACCAACCGGCTGCTGCGCGCGTTGTTCGCCCGGCCCGATGCCTATCGCATGGTGGAATGCGGCGTGACCACGGGCTGCAAACTGCCGGGCGTCGGCGTGCACCGTTCGGATATCCCGGCACTTTCCTGATCGGGTGCCGGATGTGCAAAGGCGTTTTGCGCCCCGGATTTTTCTGTGCTAGGACGAAGGGCAAAAGAGCCCCGGCCGCTTGAACGGCAGCCCGGCGCGAGGCAGGACATAGGGTAGGCGGAAGATGGCAGGCGGAAAGTCGGGCGCGCGGTTCTTCGGCACGGCGCTGATCATTGCGGTGCTGTCAGGATGCGGCGGCGGCGAGGTCGAAGCCCCGCTGGAAAGCTACACCGCCGAGGAAATCTACAAGCGCGGCGAGTTCGAGCTTGAATCGCGGCCCAAGCCCGACGAGGCGATCCGCTATTTTTCCGAGGTCGAGCGTCTTTACCCCTATTCCGAATGGGCCAAGCGCGCGCTGATCATGCAGGCCTTCAGCTATCACAAGGCCAAGGAATACGAAGAGGCCCGCGGTGCGGCGCAACGCTTCCTCGATTTCTACCCCGGTGACGAGGATGCGGCCTATGCCAAATACCTGCTCGCCCTGTCCTATTACGACCAGATCGACGAGGTCGGGCGCGATCAGGGCCTGACCTTCCAGGCATTGCAGGCCCTGCGCGCGGTGATCGAGGAATATCCCGACAGCGAATATGCCAAGTCGGCGATCCTGAAGTTCGATCTGGCCTTTGACCATCTGGCCGCGAAAGAGATGGAAATCGGGCGCTACTACCTGAAGCGCGGCAACTACACGGCGTCGATCAACCGTTTCCGCACCGTGGTGCAGGATTTCCAGACCACCACCCACACCGCCGAGGCGCTGCACCGGCTGGTCGAGGCGTATCTGGCACTTGGCCTGACTGACGAGGCGCAGACCGCCGGCGCGATCCTGGGCCACAACTATCAGGGCAGCCCGTTCTACGACGACAGCTACAGGCTGCTGACCGGGCGCGGGCTGGCGATGGAAGCCAAGGGCAACAACTGGCTGAGCAATGTCTACCGCCAGGTCATCCGCGGCGAGTGGCTGTGAGCCGGGCAGGGGCGGCTGAAAGCGCGGCCTGCGGGGGCTGACCATGCTTCGGGCGCTGGAAATCCGCGACATGCTGATCATCGACCGGCTGAGCCTTGGTTTCCAGCCGGGGCTCAACGTGCTGACCGGCGAAACCGGGGCGGGCAAGTCGATCCTGCTCGATTCGCTGGGGTTCGTGCTGGGCTGGCGCGGCCGGGCCGAACTGGTGCGCAGCGGTGCCGACAAGGGCGAGGTGGTGGCGGTGTTCGACCTGCCGCCCGGCCACGCCGCCCGCGCCGTGCTGGAGGAAGCCGGGATCGACGCCGAGGACGACCTGATCCTGCGCCGCGTGAACTTTGCCGATGGCCGCAAGACCGCCTGGGTCAATGACCGCCGCGTGTCCGGCGAGGTGCTGCGGGCGCTGTCGGACACGCTGGTGGAACTGCACGGCCAGCACGACGACCGGGGGCTGTTGAATCCGCGTGGCCACCGGCTGCTGCTCGACAGCTTTGCCGGGGTTGACGTGGCCGCGACCCGGGCTGCGTGGAGCGCGCTGGGGCAGGCGCGGCGGCGGCTGGCCGAGGCCGAGGCGGCGCTGGCGGCCGTGAAGGCCGAAGAAGATTTCCTGCGCCATGCCGTTGCCGAACTCGACAAGCTCGATCCGCTGCCGGGCGAGGAGGCGGTGCTTGATGTGCGCCGCCGGTCGATGCAGGGGGCCGAACGCATCCGCAGCGACATTGCCCGCGCGCTGGCCGCCCTGTCGGATCAGGGGGCCGAGGGGCTGCTGGGTGATGCGCAACGCTGGCTTGACGGCGTGGCCGACCGGGCCGAGGGCCGGCTGGATGCGCCGCTGGCCGCCCTTGGCCGCGCCATGGTCGAACTGGGCGAGGCGCAGGCGGGGGTCGAAGCCTGTCTCACCGCGCTCGATTTCAACCCGCTGGAGCTTGAGGGCGTCGAGGAACGGCTGTTCGCCATCCGGGCGCTGGCGCGCAAGCATGGCGTGCTGCCCGACGATCTGGGCGGCTTTGCGCAGGATCTGCGCGACCGGCTGGCGGCGCTGGATGGCGGGGCGAAGAACCTTGTGGCGCTGGGGCGCGTGGTGTCCGAGGCAGAGGCCGCCTACGATGCGCAGTCCGCCGCGCTGTCGGCAAGGCGGGCCGAGGCGGCGGGGCGGCTCGATGCCGCGATGGCGGGCGAACTGGGGCCGCTGAAGATGGAACGCGCGATCTTCACCACCGAGATTGCCGCCGCCGAGCCCGGCCCCGAAGGGCGCGACGCCGTGGCCTTTACCGTGGCCACCAACCCCGGCGCCCCCGCCGGGCCGCTGAACCGCATCGCCTCGGGCGGCGAGCTGTCGCGCTTCCTGCTGGCGCTGAAGGTCTGCCTGACCGGCGACACCCCCGGCCTGACGCTGATCTTCGACGAGATCGACCGCGGCGTGGGTGGTGCCACCGCCGATGCCGTCGGGCGCAGGCTCAAGGCGCTGTCGGGCGCGGCGCAGGTGCTGGTGGTTACGCATTCGCCGCAGGTCGCGGCCCTTGGCGCGCATCACTGGCGGGTCGAAAAGCGGGTGGAGGGCGAAATGACCACCTCGACCGTGACGCCGCTGGATGCCGCGGCGCGGGTCGAGGAAATCGGTCGGATGCTGTCGGGCGATTCCGTCACCGAGGCCGCGCGGGCGGCGGCGCGGGCCTTGCTGGCCGCGCCAGCCATGCGCTGAGCGCAAGGCGGAGTCCTGACACTGTCGGTGGCGCTTGCCGCGACGCAGCATTACCTTTGGTGCAGGGAGGTGAACATAGAGGTTTACCATGCTGCAAAGACTGAAGCGACTTTACGAGGCAATCCGGGTTCCGACGGTTCAGGAACGCGAGATGCGCTATCTGAACGGGTCACGCGACCTGTATGATCTGGAATACCGCGAGCGTCAGATCGACGCCGGAATGTTCCGCAAGGCGTTCTGATCCACGCCGATCCGACCTTTCGTGCCGGGCCAGGCGCCATGCAGCAAATGCATGGCACAGCGCCCGCGCGCGTGTCGATCAGCCGCCGACCGGGCTGAACTGCAGGCTCGCCGCGCGCCAGCCAGCGTCTCCCGACACCAGAATACTGGTCAGCAAGGCCCCGACGCGGCCCATGTCGCGCCCCAGGGGATCGACCAGCCCCGACAGCACGAACCGCTGCTGCACCACCACGATGCCCGGCGCCAGGTCGCGCAGCCGCATCTTGCCTGTCACCAGCCGCGAGCGCGCGAAGGTGCCCGCGAGTTCGGCCTTCAGCGTCGCCTCGATCCGGGCCCGGCCATCGCACCACGCCCCGGTCAACGTCAGCATGTCGGCATCGGCGGCGGCCAGCGCGGCCAGACCGGCGGCATCGCGGGCGCCCCAAAGCTGGGCAAAGCTGCGGCTGAAAGCCTCTGGCGTCTCGGTCACGGCTGGCGCACCAGCTTGCCGGGGTTCAGGATGCCCGCGGGGTCCAGCGCGGCCTTGATGCGGCCCATCACGTCCCAGCCCGCGCCGTGTTCGGCCTGCATGTAGGCGAGCTTGCCCATGCCGATGCCATGTTCGCCGGTGACCGTGCCGCCCAGCGCCAGCGCGCGTTCCGCCATGCGGTGCGCCAGCCGCTTGGCTTCGGCCAGGTCGGCGGGGTTTTCCGGGTCCACCAGCAGGATCGCGTGGAAATTGCCGTCCCCGACATGGCCGAGGATCGGGCCGGGGATGCTGCCCGCCGCGATGTCGGCCTGCGTCTGTTCCACCGCCTCGGCCAGCCGCGAGATCGGCACGCAGACATCGGTGACCAGCGCGGTGCAGCCGGGGCGCGAGGCGACGCAGGCGCGATAGGCGCTGTGGCGCATCTTCCACAGCCGGGCGCGGTCTTCCGCCGCGCGGGCCCACTGGAAGCCCTGGCTGCCCATCTCGGTCGCGACCTCGCCAAAGCGTTCGGCCTGTTCGGCCACGGCGGCGGGGGAGCCGTGGAATTCGACCAGCAGATGCGGCGCAAGCGCCATGTCGGTGTTGGAATAGGCGTTGCAGGCGGCGACGGCTGCGGCGTCGAGAAACTCGATCCGCGCCATCGGGATCCCCGACTGGATGGTGGCGGTGACGCAGTCCACCGCCGACCCCATGTCGGGAAAGGCGCAGACCGCGGCCGACACCGCCTCTGGCTGGCCCTGCAGGCGGATCGTCAGTTCGGTGATCAGCCCCAGCGTGCCCTCCGACCCGACGAACAGCGCCGTCAGGTCATACCCGGCCGAGGATTTCGGCGCGGCGGTGCCGGTGCGGATCACCTGCCCGTCGGCCAGCACCACCTCCAGCGCCAGCACGTTGTCGCGCATAGTGCCATATCTGACGGCCGTGGTGCCCGAGGCGCGGGTGGCCGCCATGCCGCCCAGCGTGGCGTTGGCCCCCGGATCGACCGGGAAGAACAGGCCGGTGGCGCGCAACTCCTCGTTCAGGCGCTCGCGGGTCAGGCCGGGCTGGATGGTGGCGGTCATGTCCTCGGGGTGGACGTGCAGCACGGCGTCCATGCGGGCGAAATCGACCGTCACGCCGCCGTGCAGCGCCAGCGCGTGCCCCTCCAGCGAGGTGCCGGCACCCCAGCCGGTGACCGGCACGCCATGTTTGGCGCAGACCGAGACGATCAGCGCGACCTCGGCGGTCGAAGTCGGAAAGGCCACCGCATCGGGCAGGCCCGCGTGGATGTGGGTCTCGCTGGCGCCATGTTGCGTCAGGATGCCTTTGGCCCGGCTGAGCCGGTCGCCCAGCGCCTGTTCCAGTTCCGCCAGTGCCGGTTCGATCTGCATCCTGCCCTCCGCTTTTCGCGCACACTAGGGCATGGGGGCGGGCAGGGAAAGGCCGGTCAGCCCGCAGCGGCGGCCAGCGCCTGCGCCAGATCGCCATAGCCGGTGAATCGCCGCTCGTAGGTCAGCCCCAGCCGCGCCGCGCAGTCGCGGGCGCGGGCGTCAAGCGCGGCATCGTCGGTCTGTGCCTGATAGACCAGCTTGGTGTAGTTGCCGAAATACATGTCGCGCAGCTCGGGGTGGCGGTCGAGGCCCATGGGGCACCAGACGAAGGCATCGAACTGGCGCACGAGGAAATCGGTCAGGTAGAAGGCGGTGAACTCGGTCTCCGCCTTGGTGGCGAAGGCAGCGTTGCCTTCAAAAAACGAATAGCAGTGCGGGCCTTCGACCATCTCGACGCCCAAATCCTTGCACTTTTGCAACAATTGGCCGCCAGTGCCGCAATCGGCATAGACCACGAAAACCCGGTCGTAGGCGGCGCGGTGCTTCACCACCGCCGCCTCGACAGCGCCCGGAATCCGGTCGGGCCACAGGTGCAGATTGGCGGGCAGGCATTGCAGGTCAAGGTGAGCCCAGCGGTTGATCCGGGTCAGTGCCAGCACCTCGTGCGCCAGCGCGCCGCAGGCGATCAGCAGCACGCGGCCTGCCTTTGCGGGGTCAAGGCCCGCCTCGGTCAGCGTGTCGTCATCGGGCAGCAGGGGCGTCATCTGCGGTCAAGCCAAAGCCGCAGCCCCAGCGCCGCCAGCACCGCCACCAGCCCGAAAGCCGCCATTGGCACCCCGAGATTGACAGCGGCAAGGATGGTCAGCCCGGCGGCGGCGATCACGATCAGCAACATCGAAACGAACACTCTGGCGGGCATGGTGCGGACCTTTCTGCGGATCATTGGGCCAACTGTTCCCGACATGTGTCCAGAATGGCACCTTGCCAAGGGGCCGAATGACAAATGGCCCCGGCGCAAACCGGGGACAGTGCGAACCGTGGCTGAATCTCAGGCGCTCAGCTGGTTGTGCTTGCGGGCGACGAACTGCTTGGCGGTCTCGACGGCCACCGCCGCATCGCGGCAATAGGCGTCGGCACCGATGGCGCGGCCGAATTCCTCGTTCAGCGGCGCGCCGCCGACCAGCACGATGTAATCCTCGCGCATCCCCTTTTCCTTCAGCGTGTCAATCACGACCTTCATGTAGGGCATGGTCGTGGTCAGCAGCGCCGACATGCCGAGGATGTCGGGGCGCTCGCGCTCCAGCGCATCGAGATACTTGTCGACCGAGTTGTTGATGCCAAGGTCGAGCACCTCGAACCCCGCCCCCTCCATCATCATGCCGACGAGGTTCTTGCCGATGTCGTGGATGTCGCCCTTGACGGTGCCGATCACCATCTTGCCCATGCGCGGCGCGCCGGTTTCCACCAGTAGCGGTTTCAGGATGAACATGCCGCCCTTCATCGCATTGGCGGCCAGCAGCACCTCGGGCACGAACAGGATGCCGTCGCGGAAGTCGGCCCCGACGATGGTCATGCCCGCCACCAGTGCCTTGGTCAGAACGTCGTAGGGCGTCCAGCCGCGGGCGATGAGGATGTTGACCGCCTCCTCGATCTCTTCCTTGAGGCCGTCGTAGAGATCGTCATGCATCTGCAGAACAAGCTCGTCATCGGAAAGGTCTGCAAGGATGATGTCGTCTTCGTCAGCCATGGCGGGCTCCTGCGGGGATGTGTCTCATGTTGAATGGGGCGAAAGGCGGGCGGGGACTTTTCGGTAAGCGACATGGCCGGGGTGAAAGCCGACAGCGGCTGCGGCGGGGCCGGTTTCCGCTGGAAATCGTTCTGTTTATGTTCCATAATGGGGCAATGGAACAGAGCGAAAACACCGTGATGCCGGGGCAGCGGCTGCGCGCACGCGGCGCGCTGGGCAATGCGGCTGGCCGGTTCGAGGCCACCACGCGCGAGGCGCATCACGACGGCTGGGGCATGGTCGAGGAGGACAGGCTGGTCCGCACCGAGGTGCGGCTGGAACGGCCACGCTCGGCGCTGAGCTGGAACCGCTCGCCCGACCTGCCGTTCGACCGTTCGGTGAATCCCTATCGCGGCTGCGAGCATGGCTGTGTGTATTGCTATGCCCGGCCGAGCCACGCATATTTTAACCTGTCGCCGGGGCTGGATTTCGAGACGAAGCTGATCGCCCGCCCCGGCATCGGCGCGGTGCTGGCGGGCGAGTTGCGCGCGAAGGGCTACCAAGTGGCCCCGATCGCCATCGGCACCAACACCGACCCCTACCAGCCGGTCGAGGCCGAACACCGCGTGATGCGCGAGGTGCTGGAGGTCTTGCGCGACTGGCAGCATCCGGTGGCCGTCACCACCAAGGGCGCGCTGGTCCTGCGCGATCTGGATATCCTCGGGCCGATGGGGCAGGCGGGTCTGGCGCGGGTCGGCGTGTCGCTGACCACACTGGATGCGGGTCTTGCCCGCGCGCTCGACCCGCGCGCCCCCACCCCCGGCCGGCGGCTGGAAATGATCCGGCAGTTGGCCGACGCGGGCTGCCCGGTGCGGGTGATGGTCGCCCCGGTGATCCCCGGCCTGACCGACCCCGAGCTGGAGTCCATCCTGGCCGCCGCCCGCGATGCCGGGGCGGTCGCGGCAAGCTGGATCATGCTGCGCCTGCCGCTGGAGGTCGCGGGGATGTTCCGCGCCTGGGTCGAGGCGCGGATGCCGGGGCGGGCGGCCAAGATCATGGCGCGGGTGCGCGAGGTGCATGGCGGGCGCGACTATGACCCGGCTTTCGGCACCCGGATGCGGGGCGAGGGCCTGTGGGCCGACCTGATTGCGCAACGCTTCGACAAGGCGGTGGCGCGGCTGGGGCTGGGGGTGGCGCAGGCGCCCTTGCGCTGCGACCTGTTTCGCGCGCCGCCCCGCGCCGGGGATCAGCTGAGCCTGTTCTGAAGCCTGCCGGGGGCGCACGGACATATCCGGCCGAAAAACCTTCGGCCAGATCGGATCGTGCCGCGCGGCCCGCAGTTTCAGCGACCGCGGCGGCGTTCGCGCTTGGGCGCGCCTGCGTCGTCGCCGGTCCCGTCGGTGGCAGAGGAAAAACCGCCCATCGCCTCGGATATGGTGTCCAGGGTCGGGCGCTGGCCTTTGGGCCGGGTTTCCAGCGCGTGACGCATCGCCTTGAGGTGTTCGGGCATGGTGCCGCAACAGCCGCCGATGATCCGCACGCCCGCGTCGCGCGCCAGCACCGCATAATCGGCCATCAACTCGGGCGTGCCGTCATAGTGGATGGCGCCATCCTTGTATTTCGGGATGCCGGCGTTCCCCTTGGCGATCACCGGGCGTTCGGTGCCCTGGGCAAAGAAGCCCAGCACGGTGCGCAACAGGTCGGACGCGCCGACGCCGCAGTTCGCCCCGAAGGCCAGCGGCGGGTTGGGCAGTTTCTCGACCATGTCCACCATGCCGGCCGAGGTCAGGCCCATCATGGTCCGCCCGGCGGTGTCGAAGCTCATGGTGCCGCACCACGGCATGTCGGCAAGGCGGGCGGCCTCGGCCGCAGCGCGGTATTCCTCGGGGGCCGAGATCGTCTCGACCCAGAGCACGTCGGCGCCCCCGGCCTTCAGCCCCTCGGCCTGTTCGTGGAACATCTCGACCGCGATTTCGTGGGTCAGGGTGCCCATCGGCATCATGATCTCGCCCGTGGGGCCGACCGAGCCCGCCACGATCACGGTGCGGCCCGCCGCATCGGCAATCTCGCGCCCCAGCGAGGCGGCAAGGCGGTTGAGCTCATGCACCCGGCCCTGTGCGCCGTGCAGTTTCAGGCGGCTGGCGTTGCCGCCGAACGAGTTGGTAAGGAAAATGTCGGACCCGGCATCGACGGCGGACTTGTAAAGCTTGCGGATGTTGTCGGGCTGGTCGGCGTTCCAGAATTCCGGCGCGTCGCCGGAAGACAGGCCCATGTTGAACAGGTTGGTCCCGGTCGCGCCGTCGGCCATCAGCCAGGGGCGGGTGGAAAGCAGGCGGGAAAGCGGGTCGGTCATGCGGTCCTCATCGGGCACGGGTCAGGGCACGCAAGGGCTGGCGCCCGTGCGGTCATTGCTCTGCTGTGCCACGGTGCCGGGGCAGAGGCAAACCCATTATCTTCATGATGATCGTGAACTGTCGGCGCAGGCCGCAGGAAACGGCCACGCGGGCGCTGCCGGGTCCGGCCTAATAGCCGCATCGCCGGGAACAGACGAAAATGCAAGGACCGCCCGAAGGCGGTCCCATGTCAACGGTCAAGTCGGCGGGCCTCAGGCCTCGTCCATCAGTTGCGCCTTGGCGACCGGCAGCAGGGCCGCCATCTTGGCGCGAATCTCGGCCGGGGTGGATTTCGACCCCAGATCTTCCGCGACCTTGCGCACCACGTCCTCGATGCCGGGTTCGTGGAAATCCGACTGCACCACGGTCATGGCATAGTCGATGGCGTCCTGCCCGGACTTGCCCAGAAGCTCTGCCGCCCAGAGCCCGACCAGCTTGTTGCGGCGCACATCGGCGCGGAACTGCATGTCGGCGTCATGGGCGAACTTGCTTTCGAAGGCGCGTTCGCGATCGTCAAATGTGGTCATGGCGGTTCCCCGTATCATGGCGGTTTCATGCTCCATATGCCCTTCCCGGCCCCTTGCCGCAAGGGGGCGTGTTGCCGCCGCCGCGGCAGCACAAGACGCGCGGCCGCAAGCGCCCGCCCGCGACAACCTTGCGACAGGCGGCGGCTTGCCGTATAGGCCCATCAAGGCAGGAACGGGAGGCTCGCGCCGCCCCGCTTCGCCATTTGATCGGAGAAGGCATGGCACGTCGAAAGAAGGTCTACGAGGGCAAGGCGAAGATCCTCTACGAAGGCCCCGAGCCGGGAACCCTCATCCAGTATTTCAAGGACGACGGTCTTGTCACCGCCACCGCGCCGAAGGGCACGGTGGAGGGCAAGGGCGTGCTGAACAACCGCCTGTCGGAATTCTTCATGTCCGGCCTGAACTCGATCGGCGTGCCCACGCATTTCATCCGCCGCATCAACATGCGCGAGCAACTGGTGCGGATGGCCGAGATCATGCCGCTGGAGGTCGTGGTGCGCAACTTCGCGGCGGGCGACATCTCCGCCCGGCTGGGCATCCCCGAAGGCACCGCGCTGCCGCGGCCGATCGTCGAATATTACTACAAGGACGACAAGCTGGGCAATCCGATGGTGGCCGAAGAGCACATCATCGCCTTCGGCTGGGCCAGCCAGCAGGATCTGGACGACATGGTGGCGCTCGCGCTGCGCGTCAACGACTTCCTGTCGGGCGTGATGATGGGCGTCGGCATCCGGCTCGCCGATTTCCGCATCGAGGTCGGCCGGATATGGGAGGGCGACTTCATGCGCCTGATCGTGGCCGACGAGATCAGCCCCGACAGTTGCCGGCTGTGGGACACCCGCGGCCTCGACACCCCCGACCGCGAGGGCGGCAGCCGCGAGCCCGGGCCGCTGGCCGATGTCTATACCGAACTGTCGCGGCGTCTGGGCGTGCTGCCCTCGAACGTCACCCATACCACCAAGCCCACGCTGATCAACTGAAAGGCCCTGCCGATGTCCGGTTCCGTTTTCAAGGCGCGCGTCCATGTCATGCTGAAGGACGGGGTGCTTGATCCGCAGGGCGAGGCGGTGCGCCATGCGCTGGGCACGCTGGGCTTTGCCGGGGTGCAGGGCGTGCGGCAGGGCAAGCTGATCGAGGTCGACCTCACGGCAACGGATGCCGCCGCCGCCGAGGCCGAGGTGCGCGCGATGTGCGCCCGGCTGCTGGCGAACACCGTGATCGAGAAGTTCACCGTCGAGATTGCTTGAACCGGGCACCAGTGCCGGGCGATTGGCGCAGGCGGCCGGGCCGGGCCAAGAGTTTTGATCAAAACTCTTGCAAAATTCTTGGAAGAATTTTGGCGCGGCGGTGGGGGCGGTCTGGTGCCTGATGCGGGCGGCCGGCTGCCCCGATACCCCGAATCGTCCTTGGCGCGGCCGACACGGGGGGTTTTCGACCCCCCCCGCGCGGCCCTTGGCCGCGCGTGCTTCGCGGAAGACCTGCCGCAGCAGGTCTTCGTTTCGCTCAGCCCCCCCCGAGGATATTTGTGCCAATGTGAAAGGGCAGGGGGCTGGAAGCCCCGGCGCGATTGCGCTACGAGCAAAGCATCCTGTCATGCTGGAGGGTCGTTCATGAAGGCTGCCGTCATCACCTTTCCGGGGTCGAACTGCGACCGCGATCTGGCCGTGGCCTTCGAGCGGGCGGGGGCAGAGGTCGTGCGGGTCTGGCACAAGGACAGCGAGCTGCCCGCGGGCGTCGATGTGGTGGGCATTCCGGGCGGATTTTCGTTTGGCGACTATCTGCGCTGCGGCGCGATTGCGGCACAGTCGCCGGTCGGGGCGGCGGTGAAGGCACACGCGGCGCGCGGCGGCTATGTGCTTGGCATCTGCAACGGCTTTCAGGTGCTGACCGAGATGGGGCTGCTGCCCGGCGCGCTGATGCGCAATGCCGGGTTGACCTTCGTCTGCCGGATGCTGGAGCTGCGCGTTGCCACGGTCGACAGCGCCTATACCTGCGGCTATGGCGCGGGGCAGGTCATCCGGGTGCCGGTGGCGCATCATGACGGCAATTACACCGTTGACGGCGAGACGCTGGCGCGGCTGCAGGGCGAGGACCGGATTGCCTTCACCTATGCGCAGAACCCGAACGGGGCGATGGCCGACATCGCGGGCGTGCTGTCGGAAAACCGCCGCGTGCTGGGGATGATGCCGCACCCCGAGCGGGTGGTCGATCCGGCGCAGGGCGGCACCGATGGCGCGGCGCTGTTTGCCGCCCTGGTCGGCGGGATGGCGCTGGCCTGAACCGGCCGGCGGCCGGCGGTGCTTGAGGCCGCCCTTCGCGCGCCGTAAGCTTGAACGATGCAGGATGCTTCCCTTCATTCCGATGGCCCGGAGGCCGCCCAGGGCATTTCCTGGCGGGTCAGGCTGATCATTTCGGTGCTGATCCTGATTGCCATCGGGGTCGTGCTGGTGACCAACCGCTGGCTCAGCGACCGCTTCACCGAAACCACGCGCAACCGGGCGGAACTGCGGCTTGCGCTCTATTCCGGCAACATGCTTTCGGAGTTGCAGCGCACCTCCGTGGTGCCGCTCCTGCTGGCGCGCGACCCGGCGCTGATCTCGGCGCTAAGTTCCGGAGAGTTCTCGTCGACCTCGGCGCGGCTGATCTCGTTTCAGGGCGAGATCGGGGCGGCGTCGATCCTGCTGCTGGACCGCGACGGGCGCACGGTGGGGGCGACCAACCGCAATCTGCTGGGCACCGGGCACCGCTCCTCGGCCTATTTCATCGATGCCCAGCGGGTGAAGGACACCGTGTTCACCGCCACCCGACGCGAGGCAGGGGGGTATGATTTCACCTATTCCCGCGCCCTGCTGGCCGAGAACCGCACCATCGGCGTCATCGTCGTGGCGGTCGACCTGATGAAATACGAACGGGCCTGGGCGGGGTTGCAGGATGTGGTGCTGGTCACCGACAGCGAGGGAACGGTGATCCTGTCCACTGAGCCGCGCTGGCGCGGCTTGCCGCTGGCCGAGGCGCTGGCGGTTCCCGAAACGCCGTCCTCGGTGCGGCGGGCGCTGCAGGCCACCGCCGACTGGGCGCAGGAGCCGCCCGACGCCTACGTGCGCGGCGAGGCGGTGATGAAGACCGAGGCGCGCGTGCCGTTCCGCGGCTGGCGCATCGTGACCTTCACCGCCTATGATTCGGTGCGCGAGCGGGTGAACGGGGTGCTGGCGCTGGAAATCATGGGCTTTGCCATCCTGCTGGCGATGACCTTCTATCTGCTGTCGCGTCAGGCCTGGTCGCAAAGCATGTCCTTCCAGCGCGAATCCGCCGAACTGCGGCTGCTGAACGCCCGGCTGCAACGCGAGATCGCCGAGCGCGAGAAGGTGCAGAAGGATCTGGAGGTTGCCGAGCTGACGCTGGCGCAAAGCTCGAAACTGGCGGCGCTGGGCGAGATGTCGGCGGCGGTGAGCCACGAGCTGAACCAGCCGCTGGCCGCGATGAAGACCTATCTGGCCGGCGCCCGGCTGCTGCTCCAGCGCAAGCGGCCGGAGGAGGCGCTGTCGTCCTTCCAGCGGATCGACGATCTGATCGACCGCATGGGCGCGATCACCCGGCAGTTGAAATCCTATGCCCGCAAGGGCGGCGAGGCGTTCGAGCCGGTGGATGTGCGGACATGCGTCTCGTCTGCCCTGTCGATGATGGAACCGCAACTGAAGCTGCGGGTGGTGCGGATCACCCGCGCCTTGCCGCGCCAGCCGGTGATGGTGATGGCCGACCGCATCCGGCTGGAACAGGTGATCATCAACCTCCTGCGCAACGCGCTGGACGCCACCAAGACCAGCCCGAACCCGCAGATCGACATCATGCTGTCGAAGGGCGAGACGGCGATGCTGAGCGTGCGCGACAATGGTCACGGCATCGCGGAACTGGATAACCTGTTCGAGCCTTTCTATACCACCAAGAAGCCGGGCGAGGGGGTGGGACTGGGCCTCGCCATCTCGTCGGGGATCGTGAAGGATCTGGGTGGCCGCCTGACGGCACGCAATGCCGAGGCCGGGGGGGCTGTATTCGAGGTGCAGCTTCCCATATTGGGCAAGGAGATTGAAGCAGCGGAATGAGGACATCATGGCGCGGGCGATGAAGGTGGCGATCGTCGATGACGAGGCCGACATG
Organism: Paracoccaceae bacterium Fryx2; assembly: GCA_032334235.1. NCBI lineage: Bacteria > Pseudomonadati > Pseudomonadota > Alphaproteobacteria > Rhodobacterales > Paracoccaceae > Paracoccaceae bacterium Fryx2. Next base: position 551,765 of record JAVSGI010000003.1, on the reverse strand, counting down.
CGGCAGTCGGTCAGCCAGTGGCTGGCCCTTTCGGGCTTCGACACCGAAACCTATGCTTCGGCGGAAGAGGCGCTGGCCGGGATCGGCGCGGATTTCGCGGGGGTCGTGGTCAGCGACATCCGGATGCCGGGGATGGATGGCATGGCCTTCCTGAAACGGCTGATGAGCATGGATTCGGGCCTGCCGGTGATCATGATCACCGGGCATGGCGACGTGCCGATGGCGGTGGAGGCGATGCGGATCGGGGCTTACGATTTTCTGGAAAAGCCGTTCAACCCCGACCGGATGACCGAACTGGCCAAGCGCGCCACCCAGACCCGCCGCCTGACGCTGGACAACCGCGCGCTGCGGCGCGAGCTTTCCGACGGCACGGTGCTGATGCGCAAGCTGATCGGCGGATCGGCGGTGATGGAGCGGCTGCGCGAGGATATCCTCGATCTGGGTCAGGCCGACAACCATGTGCTGATCGACGGCGAAACCGGCACCGGCAAGACGCTGGTGGCCCATGCGCTCCATGCGGTGGGGCCGCGGGCCGGGCGCAAGTTCGTCACCATCTCCTGCGCCGCGTGGTCGGAAGACCAATTGGCCGCCAAGCTGTTCGGCCCCTCGGAGGAAGGCACGCTGCCGCTGGTCGAGGAGGCGCGGGGCGGCACGCTCTGCCTTGAGGACATCGAGGCGCTGAGCCACCCGCTGCAATCGCGGCTGCTGACGCTGATCTCGGGTCAGGGCACGCCGCCCGAAACCCGGATCATCGCGATCTGCAACGAACACGCCCCAGACAAGACGCTGGAGGACGTGCTGCGGCCCGACCTGTTCTACCGGCTGGGGGCGATGACGATCCTGCTTCCGCCGCTGCGCACGCGGGGCGAGGACATCCTGACGCTGTTCACCCGGATGTCGGAAGGCTTTGCCGAGGAATACGGCTGCGACGCGCCGCAGGTCACGGCGCAGGAGGCGGCGCAACTGCTGCAGGCCCCCTGGCCCGGCAATGTGCGGCAACTGGTGAACATCTCGGAACGGGCGGTGCTGCAGAACCGGCGCGGCTCGGGCTCGATCGCCTCGCTGCTGATGGCCGACAACGAGGCCTCGGGGCCTGCGCTGACCACCGAAGGCAAGCCCTTGAAGGATTATGTCGAAGCCTTCGAGCGGATGCTGATCGACAACACGATGCGGCGGCACAAGGGCTCGATCGTCGCGGTGATGGAAGAGCTGTGCCTGCCGCGCCGCACATTGAACGAGAAGATGGCGAAATACAGCCTGAGCCGGGCCGATTACGTCTGATTGCGGTGGGGCTGCGTGCCACGAATTTTCTACGAAAATTCCACGGCCCGCCAATCCGGTGGCGGGTTCGCCCCTGGGTTGCGGACGCGATGCCGAAATTGCCCATTGTCTTTTGCCCCGCCCTGCGCCTAATGTCGCACCACGCGGGTCTTTTGTCAGACAGACCAGACCCCGCGCATCAGTTTCGCTGCCGGGCGCGCGGAACGGGCAACCTGCCCGAAGCGCGGCCTCGTGCAGACCGATTGGCCGAAAGGCCGCACGTTTGCCCGTGATGTCCTTGACAATGCGGGCTTTTCAGATGGATGTCGGCAGCGGCATCTGGGATAGAACCGCGATGCAGTGCGCAACAGTGACGGGATCAGGCGAGAGGTGTCCAGCGGGCACCTGGACGCTTTGCCCGCAGCGCCCTCTCGCCCGAACAAGCCACCACACGCCGTTCGTCCGCGGCGCAGGGGTTCGCCCCTGCCCGGTCGGGCTGCCTGGGTGCCATGGAACACAATGGTCAAGAAAATGCTTATCGATGCCACCCACGCCGAGGAGACTCGGGTTGTGGTGGTGGATGGAAACAAGGTCGAGGAATTCGATTTCGAGACCGTCAACAAGCGGCAACTGGCAGGCAACATCTACCTTGCCAAGGTAACCCGGGTCGAGCCGTCGCTGCAGGCGGCCTTTGTCGACTACGGCGGAAACCGCCACGGCTTCCTGGCCTTTGCTGAGATTCATCCCGACTACTACCAGATTCCCGTGGCCGACCGGAAGGCGCTGCTGGAGGAAGAGCGCGCGCTGAACCGCGCCGAGGACGACGAGGACAACCGCCGCTCGCGCAAGCCGCGTTCGGAGTCCGGGCGGTCCGACGGCAGCCGGTCCGACAACGGCCGCCGCGACCACGGCCGCCCCGAAGCTGCGCGCGCCGAAGCGGTGGCCGGCGAAGACGCGGTGCAGACCGGCGCGATCACCGGGATGGACCTGGTCGATCTGGGCGAGGAAACCGGCGCCGACGCGCTGTTCGACACCCGCAACCGCCGGGGCGATGCGCCCGAGGGGGCTGACGCCGACGAGGGCGAAAAACCCTACCGCGCCATGGATCACGCCGCCGAGAACGATGACGAGATCGAATCGGTCGCCGAGGAAGACGTGGCCGAGGAAATCCGCAGCCCGCGCAAGCCGCGCCTGCGGAAATACAAGATCCAGGAAGTCGTGAAGGTGCGCCAGATCATGTTGGTGCAGGTGGTCAAGGAAGAACGCGGCAACAAGGGCGCGGCGCTGACCACCTACCTCAGCCTTGCCGGGCGCTATTGCGTGCTGATGCCCAACACCGCGCGTGGTGGCGGCATCTCGCGCAAGATCACCCAGGCGACCGACCGCAAGAAGCTGAAGGAAATCGCGCAGGAGATCGAGGTGCCGGAAGGCGCCGGCCTGATCATCCGCACGGCCGGCGCCAAGCGCACCAAGGCCGAGATCAAGCGCGACTATGAATACCTGATGCGCCTGTGGGAACAGGTGCGCGAACTGACGCTGAAAAGCATCGCCCCCGCGCCGATCTACGAGGAAGGCAACCTGATCAAGCGGTCGATCCGCGACCTTTACAACCGCGAGATCGACGAAGTGCTGGTCGAAGGCGAAGCGGGCTACCGCACCGCGAAGGACTTCATGCGGATGATCATGCCGAGCCACGCCAAATCGGTGATGCGCTATGACGAGAACATGCCGCTGTTCGCGCGCTATCAGGTTGAAACCTACCTCGCCGCGATGTTCAACCCGACCGTGCAGCTGAAATCGGGCGGCTACATCGTGATCGGCATCACCGAGGCGCTGGTGGCGATCGACGTGAACTCGGGCCGTGCCACCAAGGAAGGCTCGATCGAGGAAACCGCGCTCAAGACCAACCTCGAGGCCGCCGAAGAGGTGGCCCGCCAGTTGCGCCTGCGTGACCTTGCCGGCCTGATCGTGATCGACTTCATCGACATGGAAGAGCGGCGCAACAACGCTGCGGTCGAGAAGCGCCTGAAAGACAAGCTGAAAACCGACCGCGCCCGCATCCAGGTCGGCCGCATCTCGGGCTTCGGCCTGATGGAGATGAGCCGCCAGCGCCTGCGCCCGGGCATGCTCGAAAGCACGACCCAGCCCTGCCCGCACTGCCACGGCACCGGGCTGATCCGGTCCGACGACAGCCTGGCGCTGCAGATCCTGCGCGCGCTGGAGGAAGAGGGCACCCGCAAGCGCAGCAAGGAAGTGCTGCTGAAGGGCCCGGTCGCCGTCATCAACTTCCTCATGAACCAGAAGCGCGAACATATCGCGCTGATCGAGGCTCGCTACGGCATGTCGGTGCGGCTTGAGGCCGACCCGCATCTGGTCAGCCCCGACTACGTGATCGAGAAGTTCAAGACCGCGATCCGCATCGTGCCGGAAAACCTGGCCGCGGTGATTTCGGGCGATGCCTCGATGATGGGGGCCCCGGTCGATGAATCGGATGATGATTTCGTCGAGGACGATATCGACGAGGCCGAAGAGGCCGACGCCGAAGAGGCAGAAGTGTCCGAAGCCGCCGATGGCAGCCGGACCGGCGACGGCAATGGCAACGGGACCAAGAAGAAGCGGCGGCGTCGGCGTCGGCGCAAGGGCAGCGGGTCCGGTGCGGGCGGCGAGGCGGGGCAGGATGCCCTGTCCGACGAAGATGGCGATGACGAAAGCGACGACGAAGAAGACGATGTCGTCGAAGAGGCCGCAATCGAACCGGCGGTGACGGTGGCCGCCCCGGCCCTGCCGGAGCCGGTCATGGTCGAAGCTGCCCCGGAAGAGGCTCCGAAGAAGAAGACCACCCGCACGCGGACCACGACCTCGAAAACCAAGCCCAAGCCGGTCGAAGCCGCCCCGGCGGAAGAAGAAGCCCCCGCAAAGGCCAAGCCCAAGCCGAAATCCACCTCCAGCCGCAGCCGGACGCGCAAGCCGAAGGATGCCGAGGCCGTGGAGGCTCCGGTGCCGGAAGCCGCGGCCGAACCCCTTGCGGCGCCCGTGCCCGAGGTGGCACCGCCGGTTGCGATGCCTGCCGCCGCGAGCTTCCCCGCCGATCCGGGAATCGTGGCAGCCGCCGCCCCCGGCCCGGTCGTGGACCCGGTCGAAGCCGAAGCCGAGGATGCCAAGCCCAAGCGCAAGGGCTGGTGGTCGCTCGGCCGCTGACGGAACAGGGGCGCCGGGGAAACCCGGCGCCCCTTGCCTTCCGGCCCCTTGCCTTCCGGCCCCTTGCCTTGCGGACCCCGGCGAATGCGGACCCCCGGCCCCTTGCCTTCCGGCCCCTTGCCTTGCGGACCCCGGCGAATGCGGACCCCCGGCGCCTTGCGGACCCCCGGCGCCTTGCGGACCCCCGGCGCCTTGCGGACCCCGGCGCCTTGCGGACCCCGGCGAATGCGGACTCCCGGCGCCTTACGGACCCCGGCGAATGCGGAACACAGTCACCGCCCCGTCCGCCTCCGCCCCCAGAAACGCGTGCCCGGCCTCGGCGCAGAAATGTGGCAGATCGATCGCAGCCATGGGGTCCGTCGCCCGCAGCCGCAGCACGGCCCCCGGCACCATCGCCAGCAGCCGCTTGCGCGCCCTTAGCACCGGCAGGGGGCACAAGAGCCCCTCGCAATCCACCTCGATCTCCCGCTCCATCCCGCCCCTCGCGCTTTCATCTTTGCCCAAATATCCCCGCCGGAGGCTCCCCCGCAAGCGATCCCGCGCCGCCAGGGTCGGCAACCTGCGACCGCGTCACCGCGTCCACGCCATTGTGACGCAGCCGCGCGTGACGCCGCCGCCGCCTTCGGCTATCAGGGTCCGACAGGGAGACACGGATGCTGGGAATTGATCTGTTCGACGCAGGGCTGCTGCCTGCAATGCTGGTGGCCCTGGTGGCCGGCGTGCTGTCGTTTCTCAGCCCCTGCGTCCTGCCCATCGTGCCGCCCTACCTCGCCTACATGGGCGGGATCAGCATGACCGAGATGCGCAGCGGTGCCACCGCGCGCCACCGGGTGCTGCTGCCCGCGCTGTTCTTTGTGCTGGGCCTGTCGACGGTCTTCCTGTTCCTTGGCTTCACCGCCTCGGCCTTCGGTGCGTTCTTCCTGACCAATTCCGACTGGTTCAACACCCTCTCGGGCATCGTGGTGATGATCTTCGGCGCGCATTTCGTCGGCGTATTCCGCATCGGCTTCATGGAGCGCGATGTGCGGGTCGATGCGGGCGACCGCGGCGGATCGGCGTTCGGCGCCTATGTGCTGGGGCTGGCCTTCGCCTTCGGCTGGACGCCCTGCATCGGCCCGCAACTTGGCGCGATACTGTCGTTGGCCGCCAACGAATCCAGCATCGCACGCGGCACGACCCTGCTTGCAGTCTATGCCATGGGGCTGGGCATTCCGTTTCTGCTGGTGGCGGCCTTCCTGCCGCGCCTGACCGGCGTGATGGGCTGGATGACGCGGCACATGGAACGGATCGAACGGGTGATGGGACTGATGCTCTGGACCATCGGCCTGCTGATGCTGACGGGGGGCTTTGCAGATTTTTCCTACTGGCTGCTGGAAACGTTTCCGGGTCTTGCCATGCTCGGCTGACCGCCCCGAAATCGCCCTTTTCCCGGTGCAGGCTGGCGTCGACAACCAACAGGATCCCCGTGCAGACCCCCACGACCCCACCTGATCCCGCGTTCCGCCGCCGCGTGTTCTATATCCCGGGCTATGACCCGATCCACCCGCGCCGCTACCGCGAGCTTTACCGGCGCGAGGCGGCGGCGCAGTCCGAAGTGTCGGGATACGAGATCATCCTGCGCCCGAAGACGGTCAAAGGCCCCTATGGCTGGCACGTCTCGGGCCGGATCGAGGGCGGGCGGGCAGAGGCCGATGTCGAGGTGCTGGTCTGGTCCGACATCGTGCGCGACAGCATGGACCCGGGCATCGCCGCCACCTACATGCAGCTTTTGCGAACCGCATGGGCCTACATCGTTTCGGGCGCGCTGTTCCGGCTGATGCGGCTGCGCAAGGGGCCGATACTGGCGGCGCTTTACCCGATCTTGGCGCTGCTGGTGCAACTGGCGCTGGCCTGCGTGGCGGGCTGGGGGCTGGCGGTGCTGACGGCGCTGGCGCTGCCGGCGCCTTTGGGATGGCTGGCCGGGGCGGTGCTGGCGGTGGCTGTCCTGCGCTGGTTCCGCAAGAAGGATGGCACCTTCTTCGCCTATTACCTGATGCATGATTTTGCCTATTCGGCTCAGTCCGGCGGGGCCAACCCACCGGAACTGGAGGCGCGGATGGCCGAGTTTCGCACCATCATCGCCGGGGCGATGCGGGGTGACTGTGACGAGGTGCTGGTGGTCGGCCATTCCTCGGGGGCGCATCTCGCGGTATCGGTTCTGGCCGATCTGATCCGCGGCGGCTTGCCGGAACCGCGACCGGCGCTGTCATTCCTGTCGCTGGGGCAGGTGGTGCCGATGGTGTCTTTCCTGCCGCGGGCAGACCGGCTGCGCGCTGACCTGCACTACCTTTCGGCGCGGCACGAGCTGACCTGGGTCGATGTGACCGCCCCCGGCGACGGCTGCGCCTTCGCGCTTTGCGACCCGGTGTCGGTGTCGGGCGTGGCACCCGCGAACAAGCTTTGGCCGCTGGTGGTCTCGGCCGCCTTCACCCAGACGCTGAGCCCGGAACGCTGGAAGGCGCTGCGCTGGCGCTTCTTCCGGCTGCATTTCCAATACCTTTGCGCCTTCGACCGACCGGGCGACTACGACTATTTCCGCATCACGGCGGGGCCGGTGACGCTGGGCATGCGCTATGCCGGGCGCGCCCCGTCGAAAAGCCGCATTGACCGGGCGGTTTCAGGCTATACCACCAAGGCAGTATGACCCAGATCCCGCCCAAACCCGCAGCCCGCCCAGACCGTGTTTCGCTGCTGCGCTATCTGCGGCTGTTCCGTCAGGATATCCTGTCGGCCCAGCCTGCGCGGCTCTACCGCGCCTGGATGGCCGAATTCCGCACGCCGTTCTTCCGCAGCTACCTGTGCAACGACCCCGCACTGGTTCGCCGTGTGCTGAAAGAGCGGCCCGGGGACTTCCCGAAATCCGACCGCATCCGCGAGGGGTTGAAGCCGCTGCTGGGCAATTCGGTGTTCGTGACCAATGGCGAGGTCTGGCAGCGCCAGCGCCGCATCATCGACCCGGCCTTCGAGGGCGGGCGGCTGCGCGACACCTTTCCGGCGATGCTGGCGGCAGGGCAGGCGGCGGTGGCGCGCCTCCCCGAAGGCGTGGTAGAGCTTGAGGCCGAGATGAGCCATGCCGCGGCGGATGTGATCTTCCGCACCCTGTTCTCGATTCCGATCGAGAACGAGGTCGCCAGCGCCGCCTTCAGCGAATTCCGCGACTATCAGCGCACCCAGCCGATCCTGAACCTGGCCGCCTTCCTGCCGCTGCCACGCTGGATGCCGCGCTTCCACCGCAAGCGCACGCGCCAGACCGCGCAGGCCATTCGCGGGCTGATCGCGCGGCTGACCGAAGGCCGGGCGGCCGAGATTGCCGCAGGCACCGCCCCGGACGACCTTGCCACCAAGATCATGACCACCGCCGATCCCGAAACCGGCGAACGGTTCGACACCGGGGAAATGGTCGATCAGGTGGCGATCTTCTTTCTGGCCGGGCACGAAACCAGCGCCTCGGCCCTCGCCTGGGCGCTTTACCTGCTGGCGCTCTACCCCGAGGTCCAGGACAGGGTGGCGGCCGAGGCCGCGACCCTGGGCGATGCCCCCGATTTCAGCGCGGTCAACCGGCTGAAATACACCCGCGATGTGTTCCGCGAGGTGCTGCGGCTCTACCCGCCGGTGCCGATGATGGTGCGCGAGAACACCTGCCCCGAGGAGATGCGGGGCCGCAAGGTGGAACCCGGCGCGCAGATCGTGCTCAGCCCCTGGCACCTGCACCGGCACGAACGCATCTGGGCGCGGCCCGACGACTTCGACCCCGGCCGCTGGCAGACCGAGGAAGGACGGGCCTGCGCCCGCGACGCCTGGATCCCGTTCTCGGCCGGGGCGCGGGTCTGCACCGGCGCGGGGTTTGCGATGGTCGAGGGGCCGCTGCTGCTGGCGATGCTGGCCGGGGCCTTCCGCTTCGACCTTGTGCCGGGCCGCGACCCGGTGCCGGTGGCGCATCTGACGGTGCGGGCAAGGGACGGCATCTGGCTGCGGGTCGAGCGGCGGGGCCAGGGCAAAAGTTTTTGAAAACTTTTGCAAAATCCTTGAAAGGATTTTGGCGATCAGCACAGCACGCGCACCGGTTCATTGTTGCAGAAGATGATGAACTGGCCCGCATTCTCGACTGCGTGAAAGCCGCGGCGCTTCACTTCGCGGGCAAAGGCTTCACGCCCCAGCAACCGTTCGACATCCTGCACGCTGCGCCGCACGATGCCGCCATCGGCGGCCGCGCGGGCGGAAAAGATGTGGCGAAGCCAGTGTTCGGGCGAAATGACGGCAAGCAGGTCTGACATGGGGCACCTCGGTTTTTTGATGCTCTCACTGTGCCGCCGCCTGGTGAATTCCCGGTTAACCGCGAAAATGTCCGAGCACGAAAACCCGGATCGCCGAGGCCAGCCCGATATCGTTGTCGCGCGCCTCGTCGATCTCGATCGCCAGGGCGTTCAGCGGCATTCCCCGCTGGGCCGCGATGTCGCGGAAGGCCTGCCAGAACTCGGCTTCCAGCGAGACCGAGGTGCGGTGCCCGCGCAGGGTCAGCGAGTGTTTCACGGGCCGCGCGGTCATTCGGTCCGGTGCCCGTCAAGGTCGCGCCGCGCCTTTTCGGCGCGGGCGTCCTCCAGCGCGCGTTCGGCCCTGTTGCGGCCGAATTTCGCGGCGTTGGCGTCGGCCTGGGCCCGCCTGTCCTTGCGGGCCTTGTCCTTGCGGGCGTTGTTGAGGTTGACCACCCCGGCCATGGATCAGCCCTTCGGGCCGATCATGTCTTCGGGGCGCACCACGCGGTCGAAGGTTTCGCCGTCGACATAGCCCAGCGCGATGGCTTCCTCGCGCAGCGTCGTGCCGTTCTTGTGCGCGGTCTTGGCGACCTTGGTCGCCGCGTCGTAGCCGATGGTGGGGGCCAGTGCCGTGACCAGCATCAGGCTTTCCTTCATCAGCTTCTCGATCCGGGGCAGGTTGGCCTTGGTGCCGACCACCATGCTGTCGGTGAAAGACCCGGCCGCATCGCCCAGCAGCTGCATGGATTGCAGCACGTTGTAGGACATCATCGGGTTGTAGACGTTCAGCTCGAAATGCCCCTGGCTTCCGGCGAATCCCACCGCCGCATCGTTGCCCATCACCTGCGCGCAGACCATGGTCAGCGCCTCGGCCTGGGTCGGGTTGACCTTGCCCGGCATGATCGAACTGCCCGGCTCGTTTTCCGGCAGGATCAGCTCGCCCAGACCCGAGCGCGGGCCGGAGCCGAGCAGGCGCAGGTCGTTGGCGATCTTGAACAGGCTGACCGCCACGGTCTTGAGCGCGCCGGAGAACATCACCATGGCGTCATGCGCCGCCAGCGCCTCGAACTTGTTCGGGGCGGTGACGAAGGGCAGTCCCGTGATGTCGGCAATGCGCGATGCGACGCGCGCGTCCCAGCCGACGCGGGTATTGAGGCCGGTGCCGACCGCGGTGCCGCCCTGCGCCAGTTCGTAGATCTCGGGCAGGATCTTGTGGATGCGCAGGATCCCCTGGCTGACCTGATGCGCGTAGCCCGAGAATTCCTGGCCCAGCGTCAGGGGTGTCGCGTCCTGGGTGTGGGTGCGGCCGATCTTGATGATGTCCTTGAACTCGACCGACTTGTCGACCAGCGCCGCGTGCAGCTTCTTCAGCCCCGGCAGCAGCACGTCGCGCGCCGTCATGCCGATGGCGACATGCATCGCGGTGGGGAAGGTGTCGTTCGAGCTTTGCCCCATGTTGACGTGGTCGTTGGGGTGGACCGGGGTCTTGGACCCCATCACCCCGCCCAGCATCTGGATCGCGCGGTTCGAGATCACCTCGTTGGCATTCATGTTGCTTTGGGTGCCGGACCCGGTCTGCCACACCACCAGCGGGAAGTTGTCGTCGAACTTGCCCTCGATCACCTCGGTGGCGGCTGCGGCAATCACCTGGCCCAGGTCGGGCGCGATGTCGCCCTGGTCGATGTTGACCAGCGCACAGGCCTTCTTGATCACCCCAAGCGCGCGCACGATGGCAATGGGCTGCTTTTCCCAGCCGATCGGGAAGTTCTGGATCGAACGCTGGGTCTGCGCGCCCCAGAATTTGTCGGCGGGAACCTCCAGCGGGCCGAAGCTGTCGGTTTCGGTGCGGGTCGCGGTCATCGGGCAAGCCTCCTTGAGATCACGACGCCGTCATAGGGCGGACGGGGCGGGAAATCAATTGGCATACCGTCGCATACCAATCGCCGCGCCTGGAATGCGTCGGTGCCGATGGGAGCCGTGGCGGTTTTCCCGGGATGCGCTGCCCGCCGTGCGCTGCAACGCCAACCCGAGCCTTGCGGCCGCCGGGCCTATTTGCGGAACTTGTCGAGGCTGACGACTTCGGCCTCGTGCGGCGGCGAGTCCTCGCCGCCATCGGGGCCGTCGTCGTCGTCTTCATCCTCGTCGTCGCCGTGGGTCTCGAACCTGAGGCCGAATTCCACCGAAGGATCGACGAAGGTGCGCACGGCATCGAACGGTATGATCAGCGGTTCCGGCTGGTTGCCGAAGTTGAGCGTCACCGAGAAGCCTTCGTCGGTGACGGTCAGATTCTCGAACCAGTGCTGGATGACCACGGTCATTTCGGTCGGATAGCGGGCGTGCAGCCAATCCGCGATGGCGACATCGGGATGCGTGGTGTCGAAGGTGATGAAGAAGTGGTGCGCGCCCGGCAGGCCATGCTCCGACACGTCGGTCAGAACGGTCTGTATCAGGCCGCGCATCGCGCGATGCATCAGGTTTCCGTAGTCGATCGTGCGCGCCATGCCGAACCCTCTTTGCAATGCGGCCAGCATAGGGGATTCAATCATGAAGGGAAGGGGGGCGGCGGTCCAAATTGCGCCCAGGCTTTCGCGCCGCATGATCAGCCGTCAGATCAGGGCCGGAATGGCCGACAGGGCGGCGCAAAGCGCCAGAACCGCGGGCAGCGGCCAGTGTCGGCGCAGGATCAGAACGCCCGCCAGCAGGGCCAGCAGCAGGGCGGGCAGCGACAGGCTGGCCGGGTCGGGGGCGATCAGGTGCAGCGGCCCGGCCTGCCACAGCCCCACCTCGCGGAACAGGACATGCGCCGCGAACCACAGCGACAGGTTGGCGATCACCCCCACCACGGCGGCGGAGATGGCATTCAGCGCGCCCGACAGGCGCGGGGCATGGGCCAGCCGGTCGATCCACGGGGCGGCGGTGAAGATGAACAGGAAGGACGGCACGAAGGTCGCCCACAGGGTCACCACCGCCGCGGCAAGGCCCAGCCACAGGCCGCCCGCCCCGTGCCCCGCCATATAGCCCACGAACTCCGTCACCAGAATCAGCGGCCCCGGCGTGGTTTCGGCCAGCCCCAGCCCGTCGATCATCTGCGGCAGGGTCAGCCAGCCCTTGTCTTGCACCACCTCCTGCGCCATCCAGGCCAGCACCGCATAGGCGCCGCCAAAGGTCAGGATGGCCAGCTTTGCGAAGAACCGCGCGATTTCGGACAGGATGCCGCCGGGCAGCAGCGCCAGCGGCACCAGCCACAGCGCGGTCCAGAGGGTGGCGGTGCGGACGGTGGCGCCAAGGCTTGCCTGCGCTGCGGTCGCGGGCGAGGTCTGCCCCCTTGCGGTCACGAATCCCCAAAGCCCGGCGGCAAGGATCACCACCGGGAACGGCAGGTTCAGCGCGAACAGGGCAAGGAAGGCCAGCACCGCGATGACCTTTGGCCCCCGGCCATGCAGCGCCCGGCGCGACAGGCGCAGCAGCGCCTCGAACACCACCACCAGCACGGCGGCCTGAACGCCGGTGAACAGGGCGGCCACCAGCGGCAGGGTGCCGAAGGTGGCATAAACCATCGACAGGGCCAGCACCACCGCCGCCCCCGGGGCCACGAACAGCCCGCCCGCGATCAGCCCGCCCGCCGTGCCGTGCAGCCGCCAGCCCGACCAGATGGCAACCTGCATCGCCTCGGGGCCGGGCAGCATCATGCAGACCGACAGGGCGCGCAGATACTCGGCCTCGGTCAGCCATTTGTGACGGTCGACCAGATCGCGGTGCATCAGCGCGATCTGGGCGGCGGGCCCGCCGAAGGACATCAGGCCGATACGGGCGAAGGCGCGGGTCAGGTCGCGCAGCGTGGGTTCGGGCATGGCATCCTTCGGGGCAGGGACGGTTCACCTTAGTCGGACTGCGGAACAGGGCAAGGGGCCTAGCCCAGCGGTTTTTCCAGTTCCCGCAGCAGTTTGGCCCGCAGCGCCCGGCGGTAGTCCTGCAAGCCGCGCGCGGTGACGACAAAGCCGTTGCGGGTGATCGCCCAGCGGGCATAGAAGGCGGTGATCGGGGAGGATTGCCCCATATCCTCGATGGCGATGGCGTTGATCTCGATGCCCTGCGCCTGCGCCTGCTGCCGGGCGCGGCCGACGGTGAAGCCCGCATTCTCCGGCCCGTCGCCGGAAATGTCGATCACCCGGCGGGTGCAGTCGGGCACCGCGGCGAACTGGGCGGCGGCAAAGCCGATCGCCTCGCCCACCGCGGTGTCGGAGGCTGTGAAGGCGCGCGGCTGGATCGCCGCGGCGGCGGCAAGGCGGGTGATCTCGGCGGGGCCAAGCATCCGGCGCCAGGGCTGCACCAGCGCCTGCCGCCCCACGCCCGACCAGTGCACCACCGCCAGCGCCGCTTCGGCCTTCAGCAGCGCGTCGGCCACCTGCGGGTCGGTCAGCGCCAGCGCCAGCCCTTCGGTCTGCAGCGCATATTCGCCCGCGTCGATCGACCCCGACACGTCGATCGCCAGCACCAGCGCCACCTCGCAGGCCGGGGCGGGCGTGGTCAGGCACAGGCACAGGACAAGGGCGCGCAGCATGGCCCGAGGGTGGGGCCTTCGGCGGGTTCGGGCAATGGGATTTTTCGCGGGCATTGCCGGAGATCGGGCACCCGTCATGGCGGACCTCGATCCTTTCCGCATTCGGGCTGCACAGGACGCTGGCGCAGACCCCTCGGTGTTCCCCTTGGTGCCTGTCGCGCGGTCGTTCGCCCCGCGACGGGCGTTCGGGGGGGGCCGCGCACGCATCACCCGGAAAGTTCGCGCGGGAATGCTGTTTCGCGGTATGCTGACACGGTGCAGACGTGCCGCCGCCACGCGCGCCGCGACCACGTCAGCACGGAAGCGGCAAGCGAGGTGAAGCCATGAGAAATGATCCGGCGACTGTCAGCTTCTTTCCATGGCTCGCGGCCGCGAAGGGGCTGGCGCTCGGCCTTGTCCTTGTCGTGGCCTCACCTGCGGCGGCAACGCAGGAATACATCCTGCCCACCTTGTTCGACGTGGCGGGAGTCGCGGCAAACGATGTGCTGAACATCCGTGCGGCCCCCGACGCCGGCGCTCCGGTCATCGGCACGCTTTCGCCCCGCGCCCGCGATATCGAGGTCGTGGGGTATGACGCAAGCGGGCGCTGGGCGCGGATCAACACGGGCGAGCGCAGTGGCTGGGCGGCCTTGCGCTATCTTGCCTACCAGGTCGATGTCTGGCCCCCCGGAGCCCTGCCGCCAACGCTGCATTGCCTTGGCAACGAGCCGTTCTGGTCGTTCCGGCCAAGGGGCGGCAACGTGGTGTTCTCGACGCCGGACGCGCCCGAAAGCGTGATGCGGATCGAGCAGGTGCTGGCAACCGGGGTCTTCCGCGATCCGCGCCGATCGGTGTCGGCGCAAGGGGACTCTCGCCGCATGACGGCAGTCATGGTGCCGGCGGCATGTTCCGACGGGATGTCGGACCGCAGCTATGGTCTTGACGTGACGGTAATCCTGGAGGGAGGCGGAGAGCCTCGGATGCTCACGGGCTGCTGTTCCATCGCTCCGCGCTGAGCAACCGCAGGACAAGCCGCAGAAGGGCAAGGGCCCGGATGCGGCCATCCTGCCGGAAGGCGTGCCGCTGATGCCGGGGGCGAAGAACCTGCCCGTGAAGGACAACGCTCGGGGGGGTATGCATTCTGTTAGTTGAATGTATACTCGTCAGGAACAGGCAGCGACTCGACCGCTGGCCCGGATGACCGGCTTACCGGAGGAGAACATATGACCCTGACAGATATTGCCACTTCCCGCCGCGGGTTTCTGGGGCTCGGGTTCGCCGGTGCGGCCCTTGCCGGCCTTGGACAGCCCGCCCGTGCCGCCCGCGTGGCCACCCGGGCGCGCATCGTCATCATCGGGGCCGGGGCTGCGGGCACCGCGATGGTGAACCGGCTGGTTGACCGGCTGGATGGCGCCGTGATCACCGTGATCGACACGCGGGCCGCCCACCTATATCAGCCCGGCCTGTCGCTGGTGGCCGCCGGGTTGCGGCCCGCGTCCTACACGGTGTCGAAAACCACCGACTGGTTGCCGCAAGGCATCACCTTCATCAGCGAAAGTGCCGCCGCCATCGACCCGGTGGCCAAGACGGTCGGCACCTCGGGCGGCCAGACCGTCGCCTATGATTTCCTGATCGTCGCCCCCGGACTGGTGCTGGATCACGCCGCGATCGAGGGCTTCTCGCTAGACCTCGTGGGCACCAACGGCATCGGCGCGCTGTATGCGGGCCCGGAATATGCCGCGAAAACCTGGGCCGCGGCGCGGAAGTTCACCGAAGAGGGCGGCATCGGCCTGTTCACCCGCCCCGCCACCGAGATGAAATGCGCCGGAGCGCCGCTGAAGCACACCTTCCTGATCGACGACATCGCCAGCCGGGGGGCGGGGGCGGGCAGGTATGAAATCCACTATGCCGCGCACAATGCCGCGCTGTTCTCGGTGCCGATCGTGTCGGAAAAGGTGCGGATGCTGTTCGAGGAGCGCAGGATCATCCCGCATTACAGCCATGTGCTGAAGGCGGTCGATCCGGGCCGGAAGCTCGCGACCTTTGCCACCACCACCGTCGATCCCGTAACCCGGGCCGAGACCCGGGCGGACGTTGAACTGCCCTACGACTATCTGCACGTCATCCCGCCGCAGCGCGCGCCGGAGGTGATCCGCCAGTCCGGCCTGTCCTGGGCCGACAAATGGACGGATCAGGGCTGGGTCGAGGTTGACATGAAGACCCTGCGCCACCTGCGCTACCCCGAGATATTTGCGCTGGGCGACGTGGCCGGCGTGCCCAAGGGCAAGACGGCGGCATCGGTCAAGTGGATGGTGCCGGTGGTCGAGGATCACCTGATCGCGGCCATCGGGGGCCGCGAGGGGACCGAGGTCTACGACGGCTATACCTCCTGCCCGCTGATCACCCGGGTCGGCAAGGCGATGATGGTCGAATTCGACTACCACAACAACCTCGTCCCGTCCTTCCCCGGCCTCATCGCCCCGCTGGAGGAGCTGTGGATCAGTTGGCTGATGAAGGAGGTGGCCCTGAAGGCCACCTACAACGCAATGCTGCGCGGCAAGGCATAGGGAGACCGCCATGAAAGAGCTGACATTCGGAACCCTGATTGCGGTGTTCGAGGAAATCTTCGGCCGTGGCCTGTTCTGGGCCATGGTGGCGGCTGCCGCCATTGTCACGCTGGCCTATCTTTTCGTGCTGGTGCGCGACCGGTCGATGTCGATGCGCAAGTTCCTCGTGGCGCAGCTTTCGATGCCCTTTGGCGCCGTGGCGGCCGTGCTGTTCGTGCAGGCGATGACCCATTCGCACCTGCGCGACATCGGCGGGCCGATCGATGCCATCGTGCTGCTGGGCTTGGCCGCGATGGGGGCCATCGGGGCCGCCATTCTGGTCTACACCGCGCAATCGCTGTTCCTGCGCAAGGACGGCGCCTGACCCTGACGGTTGCGTCGGACAGGGACAGGCTGATACGCCAGCCCTGCGGGTGGCAGAGCGGGGCCCGGGCTGGCCTGGGCGGGCACGACCGGATCGACAGGCCGGATGGTGCCGTCGGGGCCCGACCGTTGACGCCGCCGCACACAAGGAGCGCCATGACCACACCACACCCCCCCAACCCGGTCGTTGCCGCGTTCTGGGATGAACCCACCGGAAGCTGGCAGTATGTCTTCCACGATCCGGCCACGATGAAGGGCGCGATCATTGATCCCGTCCGGGACTTCGATCCGGTGTCGGGTGCCACCGGGACGAGCAATGCCGAGGCGTTGCTGGCCCATGTGGCGGCCGCCGGGATCGATGTCGAGTGGATCCTCGACACCCACCCGCACGCCGACCATTTTTCGGCGGCACCCTGGCTCGCGGAGCGGCTGGGGGCGAAAACCGCCATCGGTGACCGGGTCACCGAGGTGCAGAAGCTCTGGCAGCAGATCTACCACCTGCCGGACGGCTTCCCCACCGATGGCAGCCAGTGGGACCGCCTTCTTGCCGACGGAGAGGTGTTTCATGTCGGACACATCGCGGTGCGCGTGATGCTGTGCAACGGCCATACGCCGGCCTCGGTGACCTACATCGCGGGGGATGCGGCCTTCGTGCATGACACCCTGATGATGCCCGACAGCGGCACCAGCCGGGCCGATTTTCCCGGCGGATCATCGGCGGAGCTTTTTGACAGCCTGCAGCGCATTCTGGCCCTTCCCGATACGACGCGGCTTTTTGTCGGTCACGACTACGCGCCCGAACGCCCGGCACAGTGCATGGCGACGGTGGCCGATCACAGGGCGCACAACATCCACCTGAAGGACTCGCCGGACCGGGCCGCTTTCCAGGCCCTGCGCGATGCCCGCGACGCGACGCTGCCATTGCCCGAGCTGATGCTGGCGGCGTTGCAGGTCAATATCCGCGGCGGCCGTGTCCCCGAACCCGAAGCGGACGGCCGGTCCTACCTGAAGTTGCCGCTGGACTGGTTTGAACCCAGGTAGGCTTGCACCTTCGGTTGTCCGGACCGAATGCAGACCCGTCGGCGCGTCCGCGACCGGACGCCGTGCTGCCCTGATGTCGCCCCTTGCGGTCAGGCCCCGGGTTCGATGAAGACGGTGACCGGAGGGGGCGGATCGCGGAACTTTTCGACCTCGGCCATCGCGGTATGGCCGCAGTTGCCCTGCGACAGCCGGGACGTGCTGATCCCGGTGGTCAGGGTGTTCACATCGCCATACTTGCACAGCGCGCCCTCCACCCGCGCGTCGGCCGGGTCGAACCAGCCGCCCTCGTCGATGCGGATCACGCCGGGGCGGATGACATCGGTCACCACCACCCCGGCAAGGATCTGGCCGCGGTCGTTGAACACCCGCACCACGTCGCCATCCACCAGCCCGCGCGCAGCGGCATCGGCCGGGTTGATCCAGCAGGGCTCGCGCCCCGAAACCTCGTAAAGCTTGCGCAGTTCGGTGCCGCAAAGCTGCGAATGCAGCCGGTAGATCGGGTGGTTGCTGGCGACGTGCAGCGGAAAGCGGGTAGTCGGGCCGCCCAGCCGCTCGATCGGTTCCATCCAGGTCGGATGCGGCGGGCAGTCGTCGTAGCCCATCTTCTCGACGTTGCGCGAGAAGATCTCGATCTTGCCCGAGGGCGTTCCCAGCGCGTTCAGCAGCGGGTCGGCGCGAAAGCCGGCATGGCGCACGAAGTCGCGCTCTGCGTCGGACAGCGGGAAGGCCAGCGGCTCGTTGCTGTCCCAGAAGGCGTCGAACACCGGCATTTCCATGCCCTTGGCGCGGGATTCGATCTTCGCGGCCTCGTAGAAGCCGCGGATCCACTCCATCTCGGTCTTGCCCTCGGTGTAGTCGTAGCGTTTGCCCCAGCGATCGGCGATGTCGGCCAGGATGTCGAAATCCGATCGAGCCTCGAACATCGGCTCGATGATCTTCTTCATCGCCACGATGTGGCTCATGGCATAGTCACCGACCTGCTCGATGTCGTTGCGCTCGTAAGAGGTTGTCACCGGCAGCACGATGTCGGCGTGGCGGGCCGAGGCCGTCCACTGGAAATCATGCACGATGAAGGTTTCGAGGTTGCGCCAGGCGCGCAGCATCTCGTTGCGGTCCTGATGGTGCGCGAAGGGGTTGCCGCCCGCCCAGTAGGCCAGCTTGATCAGTGGCAGGGTGATCTGCGTGCCGTTGAAATCCATCACCGCGCCGGGGTTCAGCAGCGTCTCGACCAGCCGCGACACCGGGATCGAGGCGGCGCCGGACCCCGCAAGCCATTCCGCCCCGCCGCCCGAGGACTGCCCGGCGGTATCGGTGATCGCGGGCAGCACCGGCGAGGTATGGGTCGGCGCGCCACCGCTGGCATAGTGATAGCTGAGCCCGTAGCCCCCGCCCGGCAGGCCGATCTGCCCCAGCATGGCGGCCAGGGTGACCAGCATCCACGGCGCCTGTTCGCCATGGTGCTGGCGCTGGGTGGAATATCCCAGGGCCAGCATCGTCCGGTTGCCCGCAAAGCGCCGCGCCAGATCGCGGATCGTGTCGGCAGGCAGGCCGCAGATGCCCGAGGCCCAGTCGGCGGTTTTCGGCACGCCGTCGCTTTCACCGACAAGATAGGGCAGGAACCTGTCGAAACCGGTGGTGTACTTGTCAAGGAACGCCTGATCGTGCAGCCCCTCGGCATGAAGCGTGTGGGCAATCCCCAGCATCAGCGCGACATCGGTCTGCGGCCGCGGCGCCAGCCATTCGCCATCCAGCGCGTCGCAGGTCTCGGTGCGGACCGGGTCGATGCAGATCACCCTGGTCCCGGCGGCTTTCAGCCCGTCGATGCCCGGGTAAGCGCCGTGGTCGGCCACCTGCCAGGAAATCTGCGAGGTATTGAGCGGGTTTGCCCCCCAGAAAACCATCAGGTCGGTATGCGCGGCGACGTTCTGCCACGAGGTGCATTGCTCGTAAACCTCGATCGAGCCGACGACATGGGGCAGGATCACCTGCGCCGCCCCGGTGGAATAGTCGCCCGACGAGGTGGTGAAGCCGCCGTTCAGCTTCAGCATCCGGCGAAGCAGGGTCCGGCAGTTGTGCAGCTTGCCGGGGCTCTTCCAGCCGTAGGAGCCGCCGAAGATCGCGGTGGCACCATGCTGTTCGCGCACCCGCACCAGTTCTGCGGCCACCAGGTCCAGCGCCTTTTCCCAGCTGACGCGGACGAAATCGCCGGTGCCGCGCCCGTCGGGGTCGGCACCCGGCCCCTGTTCCAGCCAGGCGCGGCGCACCATCGGATACTTGATCCGGGTTGGCGAATAGATCGAATCGAGCACGCCGGGCAGTTGCGGCGACGGTTTCGGGTCACCTTCCCACGGGGTGAACCCGACGGCGCGCCCATCCTGAACCTGCGCCCGGAACACGCCCCAGTGGCTGCCCGAAATCACGTCCTTCACGGGTTGCGCCGCGGCCGCGCGCGGGAACATCGGTCCACCCGCGAGGCCCAGACAGCCGGTAGCCGCAGCGGTCTGCAGGAAACGGCGACGCGAGAGTGCGCTCATCCGGGCGGGTATCGACAGGGTCATGGCGTTTCCTTCATGGGGCGGCACGATCAGCGGGCAACAGTCTCGCCCCCGCGCACGTCCTTGGAATGGTTCTGCAGATAGGCGAGCAGCAGCCGGTACTGGTCGTCGCTCATCGAGGTGAAGCGTTTCATGGCGTTGAGGTTGCCGATCCACTGGTTTGCCAGGAAATGCTCGGCTTCGGGCAGCGCGTGGCAGGTGGCGCAGGAGGTGTTGAACAGATCGGCGCTGTAGGTCCAGAGTTCGGGCAGCCGGGTGTGCAGGTCGGTGCCGTCGATCCAGGCCGTCAGCGTGCCCCGGGTCCAGGTCTGGCCGGTGTCGGGGTCCACCACGGTTTCAACCGGCTGCACGGCGGCCCGTGCCGCATCGCCCAGCACGGCCTGCAGGATGCGCTGGCCCTGCGCGGCGTAGAACACCGTCTCGGCACCCTCCATCTGCCAGCCGTCCAGCCTGACCCTGATCCGGTCGCCCTGCCGGTCCTCGACCGCCAGTGCCGCGGCGGCGAGAAACTTGCCGTCCGCCTCTGCGGTTCCGACCGCCAAGCGATCAAGATGGAAGCCCTTGGTGTGGGTGACGAAGATTTCCTTTGCCGCGTCGATGTCGCGCGGTGCCGACATTGGCAGCGGTGCGGGGCTGACACGGCCAAAGCCTTCGGGCAGCATCACCAGTTGCGGTGTGAGGTTCGGCTCCGGCGTGCCGGGGGCGGGGGCGTCGATCGGCGCAAGCGTCCTGATGTAGGCGGCAATCGCGTGCAGGTCGGCGTCGGGCATCTGCGCGGTGTTTTCCACCACCTCGGCCATGTGTCCGCCCGCGACCTTGCCCACCGGGCTGACGCCGAACTTCAGATAGCGGTAGATCGCATTTTCCGACCACCAGCCGATGCCGGAATCGTGCGGGGTGATGTTGGGCACATGGCCCGGACCCTCGGCACTCGGGCCGCCGGCATAGCGTTGGCCGGGCGCGATGTTGCCCATGAAGGTCCGCGGCGAATGGCATTCCGCGCAATGGCCCGGCCCTTCGGCAAGGTATTGGCCGCGCGCGATCTGCGGGTCGTCAACCTGGGGCAGCGGCTTGCCATCGAGAAAGGCCAGCCGCCAGACCCCGATGCCGCGCCGCAGGGAATAGGGGAAGGTCAGCTCGTGATCCGGCACCGTGCCGCTGACGGGCGGCAGGGACTGCAGATACGCAAACATGTCGCGCACGTCATTGGCGGTCAGATGCTGGTACGAGGTGTAGGGGAACGACGGATAGAGGTTCTGCCCGTCCGGCAA
Organism: Paracoccaceae bacterium Fryx2; assembly: GCA_032334235.1. Classification (NCBI taxonomy): domain Bacteria; kingdom Pseudomonadati; phylum Pseudomonadota; class Alphaproteobacteria; order Rhodobacterales; family Paracoccaceae; species Paracoccaceae bacterium Fryx2. The sequence goes on along the minus strand of JAVSGI010000003.1, from coordinate 530,678 downwards.
CGGCCCGCCGGGGCCGACGCCCTCGCGCACCGCCCGGGTAAACTCGGCCAGCGTCCAGTTGCCGATGCCGTCCACCGGATCGGGCGAGATGTTGGGCATGTGGAAGGTGCCGAACGCCGTCGCCAGGGTCCGGCCGCCGCCCAGCAGCAGCGGGTCGTCCTGCCCCGGCGTCGTGTGACAGGTGGCGCAATCCCCCGCGAGGAACATCGTGCGGCCATTCGTCAGGTCCGGTGCTGCGGCATCCGCGACATCCGGGGCGCGATGCGTCAGCGACCATGTCAGCGGCGAGGTCAGCACGAAGAAGCCTGCCACCCCCGCAACCAACACGGTTGCGCCGATCAGTCGGGCCGTCCTGAACCGGCCTCCTGGTTTTGCTGACATTGTCTTCCTTCCCGGGCATTCACGAACAATGGAACGTCGGCGCGCATCCATCCGATTTTTCGAGGCTGGACATCGCACGCCGTCCACGCGCCCATGCAGCGCCGACGGCACCACTTGCGGGGAATCCTATCGCACTTGATGCGGATCCCAATTGATTCAGATCACGGTATCCATTCTGACACGCTGCGGTTGCGCCGGGTCAGAGCCCGCTCATTTCCACCGCGGCCGGTCCGCGGTCCCTGCGTCGGCATCCTGCGCGCGTCGTTGCAGGTTACAGAACCGGCTTCGCTGGTCGGAAAGCCGTCCTCCAGCGCCTTGGTCAAGCGCCGGGCGGTGCGGCGGTCAAAGCGGAACCCCTCTTCGATCTCACGCAGCCCGGCGAGGCATCGGCAAAGGACATGATCGGACCCTGACAGGAAATGACACCGTTGCAAGCTATTGAGATCCTTGCGGTCTGTCGAGATGATTCTCCCTCGGCGGTTTCGAGTACCAACCTTTTGAGTGACATCGAGGGTATCGGCAGGCCGCACCTTTCCCCCGACGCGCGCAGGTTGTCTCATCTTTCGGCAATCGGCGGCAGTGTGACAGGATCTGACAGGGTGTCGGTGCAAGGTGATGGTTCACGAAACCTTGCAAAGGATCCCGACCATGACCGGTTCATCTTCCACCGCCAGTCGTCCCCTGCGCCATTGTTGCGCGACAACCATCTTGGCCGGTGCCGGCAACCACCTTGGCCGGTGGGGCTGAACGGAAGACGGGCATGCCCGTCTGGAGGGCAGCCCCACCGGCCTGATTGATTTCGGGGAAGGTGCTGGTCGCTGCGGGTTGGTAAGCCGGGTTCCTCTGCCGTCAAACGGAGGATCCGGGTTGGCCTACAAACCCATCAACGACCAGCAATTGAGATTATACATGTCCGACCTCCGATATCACAGTCAGCGCACGTCGGCCGCCCGCGCCGGGTTCAGCGAGCGCACGGCCCGACGGTTCGATGCCAACCCGACGCTGCCCTCGAACCGCAAGATCGTTCACGGGCGCACGGTGGCCGATCCCCTCGAGGGTTATTGGGAGGGCGACATCCTTCCCTTGCTGGAGAGGGACAGCGCCTTGCAGGCCGTCACCCTGCTGCGCCACCTTCAGGGCCTGCACCCGCTGGCCTTCCCCGATGACCGGATCCGGCGCACCCTGGAACGGCGGGTGCGGCAGTGGCGGGCGCTGAACGGACCCGAGCGCGACATCATCTTCCGCCAGACGCCGGAGCCGGGCCGCATGGCCCAGTCCGACTTCACTCATGCCGAGGAGCTGGAGGTGACGATCGCGGGCCAGCTATTCCCGCATCTGCTCTACCACTTCGTCATGGTCTACAGCCGGTGGGAGCATGTCGGGGTGGTCCTGGGCGGGGAGAGCTTCACGGCCCTGGCCGAGAACCTGCAGCAGGCGCTCTGGTCGCTCGGCGGGGCACCACAGGAGCATCGCACCGACAGCCTCTCGGCCGCTTTCCGCAACCTGACGGCTGACCAGCGCCAGGATATCACCACGCGCTACAATGCCTTCGTCGGCCATTACGGCATGGAGGCCAGTCGCAACAACCGCGGGGAAGCTCATGAGAACGGCGCGGTGGAGTCCCAGAACCGGCACCTGAAGAAGGCCATCGAACAGGCGCTGATCCTGCGCGGCAGCCGCGACTTCGCCAGCATCGAGGACTACCGCCGCTTCATCGACATTCTGGTGGCACGGCGCAACCGGCAGCGGGCGGCGGCCACGCAGGTGGAACGGGCGCATCTGAAGCCCCTGCCGCGCCGGCGCACCACCGACTTTACAGAGACCGTGGTTCCGGTCACCCGCACCAGCGGCTTTCTGGTCAAGAGCATCTTCTACAGCGCCCCGTCGCAGCTGATCGGGCAGCGCTTGCGGGTCCACCTTTACGACGATCGCCTTGAGGCCTTTCTCGGCAGCACCCTGGTCGTCAGCCATACAAGGGCGCGAGGTCGCGGCGATGGCCATCGCGTGCATGTCATCAACTACCATCACGTCATCCATGCGCTGCGGCGCAAACCGCAAGCCCTGTGGAGTTCGATCTACCGCGACAGCCTGTTCCCGCGAACCGAATACGCTGAGGCCTGGAAGGTGCTGCAGCGCGATCTGCCCCGCCGCGACGCCTGCCGCCGCATGGTCGACCTGCTGTTCATCGCCCACGACCGGGCCTGCGAGGCGGAACTGGCACATCTGCTGGCAGCAGAATTGGACGCGGGCCGGGTGCCCGATCCCGGACCTCTGGCATCCTGCCTGAACCCGCGGCAAACGGCGCTGCCGAGAGATGTTGCCGTCGCCCATCCCTCGCTCGACAGCTTCGATGCCCTTCTGGGAGCCTGCGCATGACCTCCCGCGAGATCGACATCCACACGCTGCCAGGCATGCTGACCGCGCTGCGCCTGCCCAGCTTCCACAAGCTTTGGGCCGACATCGCCACCCGTGCCGACACCGAAGGCTGGCCCGCTGCCCGCTTTCTGGCTGTCCTCGCGGAATACGAACTGGCCGAGCGCGACATGCGCCGCATTCAGCGCCACATGAACGAGGCACAGCTACCGGCTGGCAAGACGCTGGCGACCTTCGACTTCAAGGCGCTGCCAACCCTGCCGCGCGCCCGGATCGAGGCCTTGGCGGTCGGCGACTGGCTGGAGGGTGGCGGCAACCTGATCGCCATCGGCAATTCCGGCACGGGCAAAACGCACATTCTCTGCGCGATAGGCCATGCCCTGATCGAGCGGGGACACCGCGTGTTCTATACCCGCACCAGCGATCTGGTGCAGCGACTTCAGGCCGCCCGCCGCGATCTGGTGCTCGAAGCCGCGCTCGCCAAGCTCGACAAGTTCGACCTGATCATCCTCGACGACATCACCTACGCCCACAAGGATCAGGCCGAGACAGGCGTGCTCTTCGAGCTGATCGCCCGGCGCTACGAATACCGCAGCATCGCCATCGCCGCCAACCAGCCCTTCAGCGGCTGGGACCAGATCTTCCCGGACAAGGCGATGACCGTCGCGGCCATCGACCGGCTGGTTCATCACGCAGCGATCCTGGAGATGAATGCCGAAAGCTTCCGCCAGCGCGCGGCCGCCTCCAACAAAGAGGCGCTGAGCAGACCGCCAACGACAACCATCGCCGACAACAAGGACAAAGGAGAAGGCTGAGCGAAAAACAATTCCAGATACGCCAACCCAGCGGCCTAAAACCGGCCAACGTGGTTGACGGTCACGGACATGCTGGTTGACGCGCTACACGCCATTCCCTGAAACGTGGCTTCGCCCGGCAGGCGATGGCGCGGTCAAAGGGCGCCGAGGCCGATCATGCGGCTGTCTTTGTCCTGCTGCGCCAGGTCTCTCCGAACCGGCGCTCGACGGAACGGGCGGTGCTGCGGCTGCGCAGGATGCCGAGCGTGGTTGCGGCTGGGCTTGCCGACGACCGGCTGGTGGTCGTGCTGCGCAACAGCTGCGCGATGGTGACGCGGTCTGACGGCGTCGACATCTTCACCGAGGACGCGCTGATCTACACCCGGGTCGCCGTGCAGTTCGCCAAGGGGCGGATGCACAGCTGGATCAACCGGGCAAACTTCAGCCAGCACGCGCTGGAACGGCTGGTCGAGCGCAGCCGTTGCCCGCTGGGGCAAGATTTCCTTGGCGTGGTGGACGGCGAGGCGTCTGCCCTGCTGAAACGCTGTCTGGCCGGCGAGATGATCGAGCATGACGGCGACAGCTTCCTGCGCGCGCGGCAGGAGGGTGTCTGGGCGGGCAGTCTCGACCTGACCCTGCCGGAGCCCGAATGGGGCGGCAGGGCGGACCCGGAGGCGCGCGTGCCGACCTTCTCTGCCCGCACCTTTCTTGGCCCGGACGAGATGAGGCCCTGCCTGTGGCTTCGCTGGCAGGACGACCCCCGCCTGTCGCTGGTGGCCTGAACGGGCCGCGCACCACGCTGACGCCGCCACTGGCGCTGAAGGACGGGCCTCCGCAGATGGCGGTCGGCACGGCGGGGGGGATCCTGCCGCTGTTCCACGCGCACAACCCGTCGGGCGTCTGTCCCGGGCGGGCGGTGGGGCAGATCATGAACGGATGAGCTGCCCCACCGCGCACCCGCGTCAGGCGCGGCGTTGCCCCGCAGCCACCAGATGCCCTTCGCCGATATCGACAAGGTCCACCCGTTCCGGACTCTTGCCGACCGGATGGACCGGGCTGGGGATTTCCCCCGCCATCCTGACCGACCGGGCCGCGCGGTGAAGCGGGTCGGGAACGGGGACCGCCTCGATCAGCCGCCGGGTATAGGGGTGCTGCGGGTTGCGGAAGATCTGGTCGCGCGTGCCCATTTCGACGATCTGCCCCAGATACATCACCGCGACCCGGTCCGAGATGTTCTCGACCACCGCCATGTCGTGGCTGATGAACAGGAACGCGATGCCGAATTCGCGTTGCAGCGCGTTCAGCAGGTCCAGCACCCGCGCCTGCACCGACACATCCAGCGCCGAAACGCTTTCATCCGCGATGATCAGGTCGGGTTGCAGGGCCAGCGCCCGCGCGATGCAGATGCGCTGGCGCTGGCCGCCCGAAAACTCGTGCGGATAGCGGTCCATCTGGTCGGCCGACAGCCCCACCCGCTGCATCAGGTCTGCCACCCGGGCGCGCTGTTCCGCAGCCGTGCCGACCCCGTGGATCACCAGCGGTTCCGCGATCAGCGCATCCACGCGCATCCGGGGATCAAGGGCAGCCATGGGGTCCTGGAACACGATCTGCACCCGTCGGCGCAGGCCCTTCCACCCGGCGCGGTCGAGCGACTCCAGCGGTTGCCCCGCGACCTCGATCCGGCCCTGATGGGGGGCCAGCCCGACAAGGGCCCGGGCGATGGTCGATTTCCCGCAGCCGGATTCGCCGACCAGCGCAAAGGTCTCGCCGCGGCGGATGTCGAAGCTCACATGCTCGACAGCATGAACGTTGTGGGTGACGCCGCCCAGAAATCCGGCCCGGAACGGAAAGCGCACCACAAGGTCGCGCAGGCGGGCCACCGGCTCGCCCGCGACCGGGGGCCGCGCGGCCCCCTGGCCCAGACGCGGAACGGCAGCCAGCAGATCCCCAGTGTAGCGCGCCTGCGGCCGGGCGAACAGATCGGCGGTGGCGGCCTGTTCCACCATCCGGCCCGCCTTCATCACGATGACCCGGTCGGCCATTTCGGCAACCACGCCCATGTCATGGGTGATCAGGACGATCGCGGTGCCCAGATCGCGTTGCAGGTCGCGCAGCAGATCCAGCACCTCGCGTTGCACCGTCACGTCCAGCGCGGTCGTCGGCTCGTCCGCGATCAGCACCTCGGGCCGCAGCGCCAGCGCCATCGCGATCATCACCCGCTGGCGCATTCCGCCAGACAGTTCATGGGGAAACTGAGTCAGCCTGCGTTCGGGTTGCGACAGGCGCACCGCCGTCAGGGCCGCCAGCGCCTGCACCCGCGCCTCGGCCCGTGACACGGGGGCATGGGCGCGGATGGCTTCCGTCAACTGGGTGCCGACCGTCATCACCGGGTTGAGGCTGGTCATCGGTTCCTGAAAGATCATCGCGATCCGGTCGCCGCGCAGGGCGCGCATCTGCGCCTCGGGCAGGGCCAGAAGGTCGGTGCCGCCCAGATGCACCGACCCGCCCGTCACCCGCACCGCAGGCGGCGGCAACAGGCCCATGATGGCCAGCGACGTGATCGACTTGCCCGACCCGCTTTCGCCGGCAATGGCCAGGGTTTCGCCCCGGCGCAGGGTGAACGAAAGGTCCTGCACCAGCGCCTTGTCGCCGCTGTCGGTCCGCACGGAAACGGTCAGGCCCTGCACGCGCAACACCTCCGGGGCCGTTGCGGCCCCGGAGACAGGTTCCGGAACTGCCGTCATTCGAAGACGCAGCGCGGGAAGTAGAAGCTGACAACCCAGTTCGGCATGTCGACGATTTCCGAGATGCGCAGGTCGCCGCAGGTGGACACCAGCATGTAGGCATCGACCGCCGCCATGCCGCGCGTGGCACAAAGAAGGTCGATCATGTTGGCGACGGCATCGCGGCTGGCCTGCATCAGGTCGGGGCCGATTCCGGTCGTCACCTCGTAGCCCCTGGCATCCAGATGCCGCGTCACCGGGCCGGGCGTGGTGAAGCGCGGGGTCTTCAGGTTGGCGCCCTTCACCAGATCCAGCGTCAGAACAACATCCATCGGGGATTCGATCGCCGTGCCGCACACCTCGCCGTCGCCCTGCGCCGCGTGGGTGTCGCCCACGCTGAACAGCGCGCCGTCCACCTCGACCGGCAGATACAACACCACGCCCGCCGTCAGATCGCGGATGTCGAGGTTGCCGCCGACGCGCCGGGGCGGCACCACCGAGTGCAGGCCCCGCTCGGCGGGCGCGTTGCCGATGGTGCCCGCAAAGGGCTTCAGCGGCACAGCGGCCTCATGCCCCCACATCGCCGGCCCCATCTGGCCCGCATCATAGGACCAGACCTTCAGCGCGGGTTCCGGAAACTGGTCGGCCAGCAGCCCGAAGCCGGGAATGTTCGCCGTCCAGCCAAAGCCACGCCCGTCATGGCGCTGGGGCGTAAAGCTGTCGATGGTCACCTTGATGGCATCGCCGGGTTGCGCACCCTCGACAAGGATCGGCCCCGAGGTCGGGTTGATCCTGCCGAAGTCGAGCGCCACCACATCTGCGACGGTGGACGACGGGCCAAGCTGGCCCGCCGATGAGTCATGGCATCTGAACAGGATCGTCGATCCCGGCGCCACCCGTTCGGCCGGGACAAGCGCGTTGTCCCAGCCGAAGTGATGCTGCGCTGCGTGGATGGTGTAGTCGCAGGTCTTGCACATGGTTACTTCACATACACGTAGTCATAGTTGACCGGGATCGACACCGGATCGACGAACAGCGCGTCTTCGCCGCCCATCCGGGCCGACTTCATCGTGTAGCGTTCCTCGTTGAACACCGGCACCCACGGGGCCTGTTCCATCACGCCGGTGTAAACCTCGGACCACAGAGCCAGCCGGTCTGCCGCCTTGGCGGGGTCTGCCATGCTGTCGGCCTCGGTTGCCTTGGCGTCCAGTGCCTCGTCACAGAACTTCGACCAGTTCCAGCCGCCATCAGCCGCCCCGGCACAGCCCAGGATCGGGCCGTAGAAGTTGGACGGATCGGGGAAGTCGGCAATCCAGCCCATGCCGCCCGACCAGATCATCGGCGCGGTGCCTGCGCCGCCGGCCTCGATCACGTTGGCCTGCGCAAGGTTCTGCAGGCTGGCCTTGATGCCGATGGCCGCCAGATCCTGCTGGATGGCCTGGGCGATGCGCGGGTTCGGGTCGGTGTTCATCACGAACAGCTGAGTCTCGAACCCGTCTGCGAGGCCGGCGTCGGCCAGCAGTTTCTTCGCGCCTTCCACGTCATAGGCGTATCCCGCGTAGCCTTCGGTATAGCCCGGCATCGAGGGCGGCAGCGGCTGGGTCGCCGGTTTCGCGCGGCCGTTGATGATCTGCACGATGCGATCCTTGTTGATCGCCATGTTGACCGCCTTGCGCACCTCGACCTTGTCGAAGGGGGCGGTGTTGACGTTCAGCGTGATGTAGCCGGTGTGCAGCTGCCCGCCGACCACCACCTGCGCCGCCTGCGCCGGGTCGCCCATCACTTCGGTGAACTTGGCGGGCGGAATGCCGTCGCCGGGAACGTCAACCTCGCCGTTCTGAAGCCGAAGCAGGGCCACGACAGGTTCCTGCCCCACTTCAAACAGCACCTGATCCAGATAGGGCACGCCGGCACGCCAGTAGTCGGCGTTCTTCTCGAACACCAGCCGCTGGCCCAGCGTCCATTCCGCCAGCTTGAAAGCACCCGTCCCGACCGGCTTCTTGCCGAAATCGGCCCCCGCCGCATCCACCGCCTCTTTCGGCACGACAGAGGCAAAGTTCAGCGCCATGACATGCAGGAACGTGGCATCCGGGCGCGACAGGGTGATCCTGACGGTCAGCGGGTCCACCACCTCGACCCCCGACAGCCCGCCGTCGCCTGCGGCCTCGAACCCGGCAATCGCGCCGAAGAACCCCGCCCCCGGCGATTGGGTGGCCGGATCGGTCACCCGGTCCAGCGAGTATTTCACATCCTCGGCCGTCATCTCGCGGCCGTTGTGGAACGTGACGCCGGGGCGCAGCTTGAAGGTGAACACCTTGCCGTCAGGCGATATTTCATAGCTTTCCGCCAGACCGGTGCGCAGGGTCGTGGTGCCGGGCACATAGTCCATCAGCCCGTCGAACAGCGACTTGATCATCGACCAGTTCTGCCAGTCATAGCCGATCGCGGGGTCGAGCGTCGCCACGTCGTCCTTGTAGGTGATGGTGATCGACCCGCCCGCCTTGGCCGCCGGATCGGGGGTGTAGTCCTGCGCCACGGCGGGCAGGGCCAGCGTCAGCACAAGCGCGGTGGAAGTCATCCATTTTGTCATGTCAGTCTCTCCTGTTGAGTTTTTTTGGGTAGGACCGGCTAGCGCAGCCGGATTCGGGGATCGATGAACGGGGTCACGATGTCGGCCAACAGGTTGCCCAGCACGATGGCCAGCGCCGACACCATCGTGACCCCCATGATGATCGGAATGTCGACGCGCTGGATCGCCTGCCATGCCAGTTGACCGATGCCGGGCCAGCCGAACACCGATTCCACCACGACGATGCCGCCCATGAAGATGCCGATGTCGATGCCGATCATCGCGATGATCGGCAGGATGGCGTTGGGCAGGGCATGGCGCAGGATCACCCGGGCGCGCGGCAGGCCCTTGGCGCGGGCGGTCCGGATGAAATCGGCCCCCATCACGTCGATCATCGAGGACCGCATCATGCGCGAATACCACCCCGACCCGAGGATACCCAGCGTCAGGGCCGGCAGCACCAGATGGGCCGCCGTGCCATAGCCGCCGATCGGGAACCAGCCCAGCTTGACCGCGAACACATAGAGCAGCAGCAGGCTGACCACGAATTGCGGCGCGGACACCGTGATGAAAGAGGTCATCATCAGCGCCTGGTCGGGCGCGCGGCCCCGCCACAGCGCCGCCGCCACGCCCATCGTCAGCCCCAGCACCAGCTCGCACGCGATCCCGCCCGCCATCAGCAGCAGCGTGGCAGGCAGGCGCGACCAGATCAGCTCGGCCACCTCGGTCTTCTGCAGATAGCTGCGGCCCAGATCGCCCTGCACCAGCCCGGCCAGAAACCGCCCGTATTGCACGATGAACGGCTGATCGAGGCCCAGCTGCTGGCGGATGTTCGCGACGGTTTCCGCCGTGGCGGACCGCCCGGCGATCTGGCGCACCGGGTCGGCGGGCAGCACATACAGCAGCAGGAAGGTGATGAAGCTGACCCCCAGCAGGATGAACACCGCCTGTACCAGTCGCCGGATCAGATAGGCCGCCATGTCAGGACCGTCCTCTCTGGGTCGGGTCCAGCACGTCGCGCAGCGCGTCGCCCACCAGATTGAAGGCCAGCGCGAGCAGGATGATCGCCGCACTGGGAATGAACACCAGCCACGGGGCCGACTGGAAATAGGTCTGGTTCTCGAAGATGATGTTGCCCCAGCTCGGCGTCGGAGGCTGCACGCCGACCCCGAGGAACGACAGCGTCGCCTCCAGCAGCACCGTCGTTGAAATCCCCAGCGTGCCCCAGACGATGATGGTGGGCATCAGATGCGGCAGGATGTGCAGGAACAGGATGCGCGCGGTGCCGGCCCCAAGCGTGCGCTCGGCGGCGATGAAATCCCGCGCGGCAAGCGACGTGGTTTCGGTATAGATCACCCGCGCCGTCTGCACCCAGTTGACCAGTGCGATCACCAGCGCCACGATCCACAGCGACGGCTGGAAGATCGCGGCCAGACAGATCGCCAGCAGCAGCGCCGGAAAGGCCATCATCAGATCGGTGAACCGCATCAGCACCGCGCCGATCCAGCCGCGGAAATACCCCGCGACAAGGCCCACAAGCACCCCGATCAGCAGGGAAAGGCCATTGGCCACCACCCCGATCACCAGCGACGTGCGCGCGCCATACAGGATGCGGGAAAAAAGGTCGCGCCCGAGCAGATCCGTCCCCAGCAGGAAGTCCCCGCCGGGCGGCAGCGGCGCGCCTTGCAGCGTCAGACCCTCGAACCGCTGTTCCTCGGGGGGAAAGGGGGCGATCAGCGGCGCCGCAAGGGCACTGACCACGACCACGAGGATCAGCACGATCCCCAGCACGGCCAGCTTGCGCCGCATCAGCCGCGCCAGCGCGCCGGCCGGTCGGTTGGGGTCAGCCGCGGCCAAGTCGGTCATCGCTGTCCTGTCCTTCTGCAAATTGCGCCACGATGCGGGCGGCGGCATCCTCGAAACTGATGCGCCAGGCCATGGCCAACTGCCGCAACTGCGCATAGGCCTCGGTTTCGGTCTTGCCGCGCAGGGCCAGAAGCACGACCGCCCGCACGACGGTCTGGCGCTCGTCGAGCCTGCGCCGCAGATCGGCGATTTCCGCCGCCCGCGCGCGCTGCGCCGCAAAGGCGTCACGCGCGATCAGCAGGGCCGAATAGACGCCATGATCGCCGACCGGCTTCAGCAGCTGGGCATGGGCACCGGCCCGCAATGCCCATTCCACCCGCCCCGGCGCCTCGGATCCGATCAGCGCGATCATCGGCATGGGCGAAGACCCCGGTGACCAGGGGAACTGTTCGTCATGGCCCATGTCCGCATCGAAGAACACGAAATCCGCCGCCAGACTGTCGGGGCCCAGTTCGGGCCAAAGCTGGATCATGTGGAGCCCGATGGCGGCCAGTTGCCGCGACAGCGTCTGCACGACCGGATGGGGGCGATGCAGCACGATGGCACGCGCGCCGCCCAGGTTCTGGATGCGGATCGGGGATCTCATGACACCACCCGCAGATGCGGCACCGGGCGCAGCGCCGCCCGGCCTCGGCTCAGATAGGGGTCTCCGGCCACGCCGGGCAGTGCCCGGATGACCCGGAACGCCCCGCCCCGCACCTGGGCGATCAGCACGGGCAAGACGGTGTGATGCGTTTCGGGATCGACGATGCCGCCCGTTCCGGTATCAACGGACAGCAGTTGCGCAAGGCTGCTGTGTTCGGCGCCCGGACAGGACGACAGCAGCCGCGCCAGTTCGCGCACGGCGGCAAACGCCGCGGCCTCGTGCGACGAGCCAAAGCGCCCGGCCCACGGCCAGCCGTCAACCCCCTGGAAATAGGGGCCCGCCGCGACCAGCCCCTCGGCCGCATCGCCAAGCGCCGCAAACTCGCATTCGGTCAGGTTGCACGACAGCACGGGGCAGCGGTCGGCGCGGAAATGCGGGTCTTGCCGGCCGAGTTCGCGATAGGCGGCCAGAAACTCGTAGGAAGACGGCCCGATCAGGGAATTGAGGATGAAATCGGGCCGCGTCGCGCGGACCTCGTCGATCATCCGTCCCACGTCGCGAAACCCGATGGGCAGGTATCGTTCGCCCAGTATGGTGCCGCCGGCGGCCATGATCGTCTCGCGCGCGAGGCGGTTCATTTCCCAGCCCCAGATGTAGTTCGACCCGATCAGGAATGCGCGCGTCCCGTGCGTCGGCATCGCCCAGTCCAGCAAGGGAAGCAGGTGCTGGTTCGGGCAGGAATGGGTGTAGACGACATGATCCGACGCCTCGAACCCCTCATAGGGCACTGCATACCAAAGGGTTCCCCCGTTCCGTTCGAGCGTCGGGATGACTTCCTTGCGGCTCCACGAGGTCACGCAGCCCACGACGTGGCGCGCATCGGTGTCCCGCAGGATCTGTTCGCACAAGGGGCCATAGAGATCGACGTTGCCACCGGGGTCGCGCTCCACGGGAACCAGACGGATGTCGCTTTCGGGATTGCTGTTGACCATCGCGATGCAGGCCAGCGCCCCGGTCCGGCACGCTTCGGAAAGCAGCGCATAGCTGCCGGTCCGCGAGTAGAGAAGTCCGATTTCGATGCGTCGCTTCACTCTGTTCCCCAGTACGCAAAAAGCCCTGACGCAGCAAAACGGGATGCTGCGTTCAGGGCTTGATTGCCGGGCCGGACTTTCGGCGGTTTGGTAAGGTTTTAACCGCGCCGGGCAGCCCGTCAAGGGGGTAGATTCGCGATGACGGGCGGCCCGAGGGCTTCTGCCCGGATCATCGGTGCCCGGCATGGACATCGGCCGCGCGTGCCGGGGAAGATGACCGATCAGGACAGGGCCGCGGAGCCTGTGGCTTCCGGGTAGCGAAAAGGGGGGTAAGTGCAGGTTTCTGTTGCCAGGTACCTGCGAACCCCGCCTTACGCTGCTAAGCGCAAGGGCTTAAGTTTCGATACCTCGAACTGCTTACGCAGCCAGAGCCATCGGAGCACGGTTGTCGTTGGCAACTGTACTTTTGGACCGATAACGGTGGTACCTCACCGAGCAAAAGCTGGCCCCTTTAGACGTTCGTCGATCCTGTTTCGGCCCCCTCCGCCCCCAACGCGGGGTGATTGGTGGAGCCGCCGGGTACCGCCCCCGGGTCCGATCCGTGTATTACGGGTGCGTTTATCGCCATAGTCACGGTTGCCCGTGACAAGATCAATATAGGGCGCGCGGGCGCGGATCACAAGCGGTCGGTTTCTTCGGGCGGATCGGGGGCGACCGGTCTGCGGCGGGGCAGGCGGGGGGCTGTCTGCCCCCCACGCCCGCGTCTGCGACGCAGGCTCCCCCCGAGGATATTTGTGCCAAGGTGAATGGAAAGGGGCGCCCGGCACGGTGGCCGAGCGGTCATTTCGCGGATCAGAAGCCCGCCTTGATCTTTTCGAACTCTTCCAGCATCCGGTCGCGCATCGCATTGTCGATCGGGGTCTGGGACAGCAGGGTGCCGGTGATCGGGTTCACGTCGGCGGCAACCAGATCTTCGGCCGGGATTTCGGACATCGCCACGTCGTTGGAATGGGCGTAGCCGAAACCGTCCAGCAGCCCCTTGGCCGAGCCGTGGTCGAGCCAGGCGTTGATGAAGTCATAGGCCTTGTCTTCCGAGCCGGGCGAGTTCTTGAAGTTGATGTAGCCGCAGAACCAGGTCGCGGCCCCTTCCGCAGCCTCGCGCTGGAAACCGACCGGGAAGCCTTCGGAGCGCATCAGCGCGATGGAATCGTTCCACGACCAGGCCACCTGCACCTCGCCGGTGGCCATCAGCTGAGCCAGTTCCGACGGGTCGGCCCAGTAGGCGCGCACGTTTTCATGCGCCACGCGCAGCCAGGCGGCGGCGGCCTGGAACTGTTCTTCGGTGACCGCGCTCCAGTCCGACACGCCGGTGGCCAGCAGCGCCAGCGACCAGATGTCGTCCGTGTTGTCGGGCAGCGAGATGCGGCCTGCGTATTTCGGGTTGTGGAACACCTGCAGCGAGGCCACGTCTTCGGCGGGCACCTCCTTGGTGTTCCAGGCAATGGCGGTATAGGCGTAATCGGTCGGGATGTACCACACGCCGGCATCATCCTTGAAGATCGGCGAATCCAGCAGGCGCGGCGCGATTTCACCGAAATTGGGGATGCGCGAGATGTCCCAGGGTTCGATCAGCCCCTCGTCACGGTATTTCGACACCATCTGCGAACAGGGATGCGCCACGTCGGCCTTGAAGCCGGCCTTGACCTTCTGGAAAGCCTCGTCGTCGTCGCCATACAGGGCATAGGTCGGCAACTGGCCGTGCTTGGCGACATAGGACTCGATCAGGGCCTGATCCTCGAAACCGGCCCAGTCGAACACGATCAGGTCGGGATCTGCGGCAAGGGCGGGCAGGGCAAGGGCCAGCGAAGCACCGGCAAGGAGCAATCTGCGAATGGTCATGGAGTTCCCCGTGTTGGTAACGTTTCTCTGGACGTAGAAGACCGTTCGCGCAGTCTGCCGCCCGCCGGGAAAACGTAGGGCAGGCGGCGGAACGACTCAAGACCTGTTGCGGGACGAAAGGCCGCATCGCGGGCATGTGATGCTTTTTGTGGCATTCCCGCGCGGGGTTGCGACGGCACGCGGGGGCGTTAGGATCACCGGGCTTTCCCTGCCCCGAACGGAGCTTGCATGACCCGGCTTGATCTCGAATTCGTCCGCGCCCAGTTTCCCGCCTTTTCCAGCCCGGCCTTCGCGGGGCAGGCGTTCTTCGAGAATGCGGGCGGGTCTTTCCCCTGCCGTCAGGTGGTGGACCGGCTGACCCGCTTCTACCATGACCGCAAGGTGCAGCCCTATGCGCCCTATGCCGCGGCCACGGCGGGCGGGGCCGAGATGGACGAGGCGCGGGCAAGGCTCGCGGCGATGATGGGGGTAGAGGGCGACGAGGTCAGCTTCGGGCCGTCGACCAGTGCCAACACCTACGTTCTGGCGCAGGCGGTGCGGGGCTGGCTGGCCGGGCAGGGCGCGATCGTCGTGACCGACCAGGACCACGAAGCCAATTCCGGCGTCTGGCGGCGGCTGGCGGCCGAGGGGGTCGAGGTGCGCGAATGGCGGCTCGACCCCGACACCGGCCATCTGGACCCCGAGGCGCTGTCCGCGCTGCTGGTCGATGGGCAGGTGCGGCTGGTGTGTTTCCCGCATTGCTCCAACGTGGTGGCCGAAGTGAACGACGTGGCCGCGATCTGCGCCATGGCGCGGGATGCCGGAGCCTGCACGGTGGTGGACGGGGTCAGCTATGCCCCGCACGGGTTGCCGGACGTGGCGTCGCTGGGGGCGGATGTTTATCTGTTCTCGGCCTACAAGACCTACGGGCCGCATCAGGGGATCATGGTGATCCGCCGTGCCTTCGGCGAAGCGCTGCCCGCGCAGGGCCACTGGTTCAACGCGGGCAGCCTTTACAAGCGCTTCACGCCCGCCGGGCCGGACCATGCCCAGATCGCCGCCTGCGCCGGGATGGCGGATTATTTCGATGCGCTGCATGATCACCACTTCGGGGCGGGCGGCACCGGGGTCGAACGCACCGCGCGGGTGCATGACCTGATGCGGGCGCAGGAGGTGGCGGTGGTGCAGCCGCTGCTCGACTATCTCGCGGCGCGCAACGACCTGCGGCTGATCGGCCCGCGCCGGGCCGAAGACCGCGCGCCGACCGTGGCGGTGGCGCTGGACCGCGCGGCGGAACCTGTGTCGGTGGCGCTGGCGGCGGAAGGCATCGACTGCTGGGGCGGCGATTTCTACGCCGTGCGCCCGCTGGAGGCGATGGGGGTGGACCTCGCGCGCGGCGTGCTGCGGCTGAGCCTCGTGCATTACACCAGCGCCGAAGACGTGGCGAAGGCGGTCGCGGCGCTTGACCGTGTGCTGTAGTGGAGCGCGAATTTTCGTCGAAAATTCGGGGCACGGGAGCAAGGCTAATTTTCTACGAAAATTCCGACCGGCAACGGATCGATCGCCCGGCGAAGGCCGGTCCCGCCTTCGCCGCGCCCGATCAGGCCCGAACGCCCGAAAACCTCGCCTGCCAGTCGACCCGCTGCTCGTCGGTGATCTTGGCGAACATCACCTCGGGCACGGTGAATTCATGCCCCGCAGGCAGCACCGACAGGGCGCTGGCCATGTCGGCGGGCCAGGTCCAGTCGTCGCTGCCCATCGCCTGCATCATCGTGGCGCTGGCGTCGGGAATGAAGGGGCGCGAGATCACGGCATAGAACCGGATCAGGTTCAGCGCCAGCCGCACCATGGCCTGCGCCGCCTCGGGGTCGGTCTTGACCACCGTCCAGGGGGCGGCCGCCTGCAGGTATTCGTTGCCCGCCACCCAGATCGCGCGCAGTTCGATCGCGGCCTTGCGCACCTCCATCGCCGTCATGCAGTCTTCATAGGCGGCCAGCCGGGCTTGCAGATCGGCCACAAGCGCCGTCTCGCGCGGCCCGAAACTGCCACCCGCAGGCACGGTTTCGCCAAACTTCGCCCGGGCGAACTTGGTCACCCGGCTGACGAGGTTGCCCAGCACATCGGCCAGATCCTTGTTCACCGAGGTCTGGAAATTCTCCCAGGTGAACTCGGAATCGCTGTTCTCGGGGGCGTGGCTCAGCAGCCACCAGCGCCAGTAATCGGCGGGCAGGATCGACAGCGCCTGATCCATGAACACGCCGCGCCCCTGGCTGGTCGAGAACTGGCCGCCGTCATAGTTCAGGTAGTTGAACGACTTGATGTAGTCGACCAGCTTCCACGGCTCGCGCGACCCCATGATGGTGGCGGGGAACGACAGGGTGTGGAACGGCACGTTGTCCTTGCCCATGAACTGCACGTAGCGCACGTCGTCCGCGCCCAGATCGGTGCGCCACCAGCGTTGCCAGGCGGCATCGGGCAGGCCCTGCGCATCGGCCCATTCGGCGGTGGCGGCGATGTATTCGATCGGCGCGTCGAACCAGACGTAGAACACCTTGCCCTCCATCCCCGGCCAGGGCTCGCTGCCGCGCATCACCGGCACCCCCCAGTGCAGGTCGCGGGTGATGCCGCGGTCCTGCAACCCGTCGCCGTCGTTCAGCCACTTCCTGGCGATCGAGGTCGTCAGGATCGGCCAGTCGGTCTTGGAGTCGATCCACGCCTCCAGTTCCGCACGCAAGCTGCGCTGCTTCAGGAACAGGTGCTTGGTCTCGCGCACCTCAAGGTCGGTTGACCCCGAAATCGCCGAGCGCGGGTTGATCAGGTCGGTCGGGTCCAGCTGCTTGGTGCAGTTCTCGCACTGGTCGCCGCGCGCCTTGTCATAGCCGCAGTTCGGGCAGGTGCCCTCGATGTAGCGGTCGGGCAGAAAGCGGTTGTCGGTGATCGAGAACACCTGCTTCTCGCTCACCTCCTCGATCAGCCCGTTGTCGGCCAGCGCACCCGCGAAATGCTGGGTCAGGGCCCGGTTGCGCAGGCTGGACGAACGGCCGAAATGGTCGAACGACAGGCGGAACCCTGCGGCGATCTCTTTCTGGACCGCGTGCATTTCGGCACAGAACTCCTCGACCGGCTTGCCCGCCTTGGCGGCGGCCAGTTCGGCCGGCGTGCCATGCTCGTCGGTGGCGCAGATGAACATCACCTCGTGCCCCCGCGCCCGGCAATAGCGCGCGAAAAGATCGGCAGGCAGCTGGCTGCCGACCAGATTGCCCAGATGCTTGATCCCGTTGATGTAGGGAATGGCCGAAGTGATCAGAATCCGTGCCATGCGCGCGCCCCTTGTCCTGCTGTCGCGCCCCGTTTAGCGCAGGTCCGCCGAGAGTGCCAGATGCAGGGCATCGCCTCCGGCGCCCCGGTTTCACCTTGGCAAAATATCCTCCGGGGGGTCCGGGGGGTGGAAAACCCCCCGGCGGCGTGGCCGGGGCCACCTTCAGTCGTCACGCCCCCGCCCCAGCAGCCTCCCGATCAGGAAAGAGGTGCGCGGCACATAGGTATAGGCCGTCCGCGCTGCCCGCGTCGGGCGCACGCCCATCCGCGCGAGACCGAACAGCATCAGGAACAGGTTCGACGCGGCGATCATCAGGAACATCGCCGAAGGCCCGAAGGCGTCGATCACCACCGAGGCCAGCAGCGGGCTGGCAATCGCCCCCACCGCGTAAAGGAACATCAGCGCCGCCGAAAGCTCCACCCGCTCGCGGCCTTCGGCAAAGTCGTGGGCATGGGCGGTTGCCACCGAATAGATCGGCAGGGTGGCAAAGCCGAACAGGGCGGCGGTGACGAACACCGCACCCGTCCCCGACCCGGCCAGCAGGATCGTGGCGACGCAGGTGGCGATCGTCACGCCGCCAAGGCCGATCAGCACGTAGCGGCGGTCGAAACGGTCGGCAAGCCAGCCCGCGGGAAACTGCGCCACCGCCCCCCCCACCACATAGGCCGCGAGAAACAGCGCGATCTGGTCGGCGCGCAGGCCGACCTCCAGCCCGTAGACCGGCCCCACCATGCGGAACGCCGCCCCGGTGATGCCCGAGACCACCACCCCCACGGCGGCCAGCGGCGACCGTTCCCACGCCAGCCGCGGCCGCAGGCGTGGCGCGTCGGGGGTCTCGGGCGGCTCGACCTTCGTCAGGGTCAGCGGGAACAGCGCGGCGCAGCACAGCAGGGCCAGCAGGTTGTAGGAAACGTAGGACGCAGGTTCCAGCACGCCGATCATCAATTGCGCGCCAAGGCTGGCGACGATGTCGACGATCCGGTAGACCGCCATCGCCCGCCCGCGCGTGGCGTTGGTGACCTTGGCCTGCATCCAGGCCTCGATGATGGTGTAGCACCCGGCAACGCAAAGTCCCGAGGCCATGCGCATCACCCCCCAGGCATAGGGGTTGATGATCAGCATGTGCGCCAGAATGCCGATGGTGCCCGCCGCGGTGAAGGCCGCGAAGGCGCGCGAATGGCCGACCTCGCCCATCAGCCGCGGCGCCCACCAGCAGCCGATGAAGAACCCCAGGAAATGCGCCGAGCCCAGCATCCCGATCTCGGCATTGGAGAAATCCAGCGCCGCCCCGGATATGGCGTCCAGCGGCGCCACCCCGCCCGACCCGAGCTGCAACAGCACGACCGACAGGAACAGGGCAGCAAAGGAAATCAGCAGACGCATGGAATCCCCGACCGATCCGGCCGGGTCACCATGGCCCGCGCGCGTGGCAAGGACCAGAGCGATTCAGGCGGGCGGGGAACAGGACGGGCGAACCGGAGGGCCGCCGCATCGGGCTGATGCATCGGGCCGAGGGGGGACAGGTCCTCCTTGCAATCGGCTCCTTGCAAGCAAGCCCCCCCGCGAACAAGCCACCCGCGAACAAGCCCCCCGCGAACAAGGCCCCCCCGGACAAGCCCCCATGAACCAGGCCCCCCAGGACAAGCCCCCATGAACCAGGCCACCCGGAACAAGCCCCCCAGAACAAGGCCCCGCTCGCCCGGGCCCGCACCGGCCCGCCGTCAGGCAGGCACCGGCGCCAGCGCCAGCCGCCGCCCGGCATCCTCTGCCAGATGCCAGCTGGCGGGCGGGTCGGTGCGGGCGCGCAGCCGGTCCAGCCGCCACGCGCCTTCGGGCGCGGGGGCCAGCGCCCAGCGGCTGTCGACCCCCGCCGCCCCGCCGCCCCCCGGCGTCAGCATCAGGCCCAGCGGGGCAGGGCGGCCCGCCCGGCGCGCGGCCTCTGCCCCCGCCTCGCAGGCCAGTTGCAGGCGGCGCACCGGCGTCAGGCCGGGGGGGGCGGTCAGGTCGGCCAGCACCAGCGGGGCGGCACCCGAGCGCAGCGCCTCCTCCATCGACCACAGCAGGTCCTCGGGGCGGCGCGCGGTGGCAAAGATCAGTCGGCCGGGGTCGGCAAACCGGCGCAACCCGTCGGGAAACAGCCGCTCCGCCTGCCAGCCCGGGCCGATCCAGATCACCGGGCCGCTGCTTTCGGCCAGCACCATCGCGGCCAGCGTGCGCCGCGCCATGCCGCAGAATTCATGCACCCGGCCGCGCGCAAGGCCCAGCCCGCCGGGGAGCGGCTGCATCGGGCGGGGCTTTGCCCCATGGCGGTCAAGAAGCTGGGTCTGCATCGGGAAACTGTGCCATGTTCGCGCAATGTTCTCAACCCCTCTCCGGCCCCCCTTGCCATTGCCGCCCCAGCCGCTACCCTGACCCCAACCCCGAAGGAGACACCATGACCCTGATCCCGCTTGGCCGCACCGGCCTTCAGGTCTCGACGCTGTGCCTTGGCACCATGACCTGGGGCACCCAGAACACCGAAGCCGAGGCACACGCCCAGATCGACATGGCGCTGGATCACGGGGTGAATTTCCTCGACACCGCAGAGATGTATCCCACCAACCCGGTCAGCGCCGAGACCGTGGGCGACACCGAGGCGATCATCGGGTCGTGGATCGCCAAGGGCGGGCGCGACCGCATCGTGCTGGCCACCAAGATCACCGGCGAAGGCCAGACCATGGTGCGCGACGGTGCGGGCATCACCGGCGCCAGCTTCCGCGCCGCGGTCGAGGCGTCGCTGGGGCGGCTGCGCACCGACCACATCGACCTTTACCAGATCCACTGGCCCAACCGGGGCAGCTACCATTTCCGCAAGCTCTGGGCCTATGCCCCTTCGGCCGACCGGCGCGGCACCCTTGCCCACATGGCCGAGGTGCTGGACGTGGCGCAGGATCTGGTGGACGAGGGCAAGGTGCGCGCCTTCGGGCTGTCGAACGAAAGCGTCTGGGGGGCGGCACAATGGCAGCGGCTGGCCGACCAGAACGGCTTGCCGCGCATGGCCACCATCCAGAACGAATATTCGCTGCTCTGCCGCCAGTTCGACAGCGACTGGGCCGAAATGGCCGCGATGGAGAACATGCCGCTCCTGGCCTTCTCGCCGCTGGCCGCGGGCCTGCTGTCGGGAAAATACGCGGGCGACGTGACGCCCGACGGCACGCGGCGCGCCCGCACCCCGGGGCTTGGTGGGCGGATCACGCCGCAGGTCTTCCCGGCGGTGGCCGCGTATCTGGGGATTGCCGCCCGCCACGGGCTCGACCCCTGCCAGATGGCGCTGGCCTTCTGCCGCACCCGGCCCTTCCCGGTGATTCCGATCATCGGGGCCACCAACCCCGGGCAGCTGCTGGGCAACCTCGCCTCGGCCCACCTGACCCTGTCGCCCGAGGTGCTGGACGAGATCGCCGCCGCCCACCGCCTGCACCCTGCGCCCTACTGAAACGGCTTGCACCGGGGCGGGCGATGGCGTCCTCTGCGCCCCGATTGACCCGAGGGGGACCGATGCGCCGTTTCCTGCTGTTCGCGCTTGTCGTGGTGCCGCTGCTGGCCGCCTGCCAGCTTGCGCTGCCGGGGGGCGGCGGCACGCCCCCGCCGCTAACCGCCGAGCCGATCGAGGTGACATCGCTCGATGCCCCCGGGCAGGCGATTCCCCAGCCGAAGGCCCGTCCCGCAGCGGCCCCGGCCGCACCGGCGACAGCCCCGCAACCCGATCCTGCAGCGTCCCCGCCCGCCGGCGCCGCGGCACCCGACAAGACCGCTGCAGACCCGCCGCCCGAAGCCGCCGCGCCGAAATCGCCCGTCCAGCTTGCCTGCGAACGCACGGGCGGCCGCTTTGCCGTCTCTGGCGGCGGCGGGGCAAAGACCTGCATCCGCCCGACCCGCGACGGCGGCAAGTCCTGCAGCAGACAGGGCGACTGCGAAGGCGTCTGCCTTGCCCGCTCGCGCACCTGCGCGCCCATCGCACCACTGTTCGGCTGCAACGAGATCCTGCAGGCCGACGGACAAAGGGTCACCCTATGCATCGACTGAAGCTCTTGATCCTGCTGGCCATCGCCGCCTGCACCGCCCCCGCGCCGCCGCAGCAGGGCTTCCGCAAGCCCGGGACGCAGCTTTATTCCAACGCGGTGTTCCAGCCCGAACGCCTTCAGGGCCGCTGGGATCAGGTCGCCGCCTTCGCCGCCCCCGCCGCCCCCGCCTGCCGCCCGGGCGGGGCAGAGTTCACCCCCGGCGCGCTGGCGCTGACCCTGTGCCTGAACGGGCGGCAGGTCGCGGCTTCCGGCCCGCTGGTGGTCACAGGGCCGGGGCGGCTGGCGCTGCGCGGGGCCGACCCGGCCGGGATCGGCCAGCCGCTCTGGGTGCTGTGGGTCGATGACGGTTACCGCACTCTGGTGATCGGCACGCCGTCGGGCGACTTCGGCTTCATCCTGAACCGCGGCGGGCCGCTGCCGCCCGACCGGCTGCAGGCGGCGCGCGAGATCCTCGACTGGAACGGCTATGACCTGACACGGCTGCGCCAGCCCGGCTGATCAGCCGATGCCCGACCGCAGCGCGCGCAGGTGGTCGCCGACCTCGCGCGCGCCGTGGCTCGCCTCGCGCACCAGACTGTCGAAATGCTGGGTGATGCTGGCCACCCGCGCCCCGTCGCGGAAGGCGATGTAGTGGCGCCCCAGATAGACCACCGCCAAAAGCGGCCCGAACACCGTGACCGGGGCGGAAAACAGCCGCTTGGCGTCGAACAGATACAGCCGCAGCGTCGGATAAAGCTGCTCGTTCAGCATCAGCAGCCGGTCGATCTGCTCCAGCCGCACCGGGGCCGGCAGGCCCGCGTAATAGCCTGTGCCGCCCGCAAAGGCCGCAAGCTCATGCAGCGGCAGGGCAATCTCGTAGTCCGACCGCATCTGCCGCATCCAGCCCAGCCGGTCCTCGAAGGCGCCGAACGCCTGTTCGGCGGTGCGCCCCAGTTGCGGCTCGTATTCCCATTCCACCATGGCGCGGGTCTTCAGCATGTCGGGCAGGGTGGCGGGCACATGGCGGATCTTGTAGCCCGCCGCCTCGCGGTGCCAGCCGAAGATGGTGTCGTCGATCACCGCGCGCGGCGCCTCGGTGATGGAAAGCGAGGTCGCCAGCAGGTCGGCCAGCGGTTCCGGCCGGGCGGCCAGCCCCAGCAGCCAGTCGGCACTGATCCCCAGCGCCTGCGCGCAATCGGCGGCCAGTTGCGCATTCGGCAACCGCTTCCCGTCAGCCAGAAGCTGCGAGATGGTCGAGCGGTCCACCCCCGTCGCCCGCGCCAGCCCGCTGCGGGTCTGGCCGCGCACCGCCATCGCCTCGACCAGG
Source organism: Paracoccaceae bacterium Fryx2 (assembly GCA_032334235.1). Taxonomy (NCBI): domain Bacteria; kingdom Pseudomonadati; phylum Pseudomonadota; class Alphaproteobacteria; order Rhodobacterales; family Paracoccaceae; species Paracoccaceae bacterium Fryx2. Next base: position 507,791 of record JAVSGI010000003.1, on the reverse strand, counting down.
CGGGTGCGGAACAGGGCGGCGCGATCCCGCTTGTCGATCATTTCCGACATGTGTTCACCAAAGTCACCAGCGTTGCCTTTGTGCTGCCGATATTCCCGATACCGGCGGCGCATCGCAAGTGGTAATCACCGGGGCGTGATCACCGCGAAGGACGCATCTTGCCCCGCAACCAGCCGTCTGTCGAACTTCCGACCCTGCTCCTGCTGCTGGCGACCTATGCGATCTGGATGCTTGGCACCTTTGCCCCGCCCCTTGTCGGGGTGGTGCTGACCGGGATCGCCATCGCCCAGTTCTCCTCGCTGCAACACGAGGTGCTGCACGGCCATCCGTTCCGGCAGCGCCTGCTGAACGAGGCGCTGGTGTTTCCCGGCCTGAACCTGACGGTTCCTTACGGCCGCTTCCGCGACACCCACCTCGCGCACCACCACGACCCGGTCCTGACCGACCCCTACGACGACCCTGAATCGAACTACGTCGATCCGGCGGTCTGGGCGCGGCTGCCCCGGCCCGCCCGCGCCCTGCTGCGCCTCAACAACACCCTCGCGGGGCGGGTGCTGCTGGGGCCGGTGATCGGCAACGCGCTGTGGCTGAACACCGAACTGCGCCTGCTGCGCGGCGGTGACCGCGCGGTGCGGCGCGACTGGCTGCTGCATCTGGGCGGCGTGGCGCTGGTGGTGGCCTGGGTCTGGCTCGCGCCGATGACCGGCTGGGCCTACCTTGCCGCAGCGTGGATCGGCCATGGCCTGCTGAAGATCCGCACCTTCCTCGAACATCGCGCGCATGATCTGGCGCGCGCCCGCACCGTGATCATCGAGGACCGCGGCCCGCTGGCCTTCCTGTTCCTGAACAACAACCTGCATGTCGTGCACCACATGCACCCCGATGCGCCGTGGTATCGGCTGCCCGCGCTCTATGCCGCCAACCGCGCGCACTACCAGCGCCGCAACGACGGCTATGTCTACCGCAGCTATGCCGAGGTGTTCCGCAAGTATCTGCTGCGCGCCAAGGACCCGGTGCCGCATCCGCTCTACTCCGAACCCTGATCCCCGGTTTCTTCTTGGCTTAAATACCCCCTTGCCGCCCTCGACGCCCCGTGCGGCGCGTGGCATCAGGGGCGATGACCCTGTGGATTCCCGTCACCATCGCCGCCGCCGCGGTGCAGACCCTGCGCTTCATGCTGCAAAAGCGGCTGAAGGGGCTGGGCTTTTCCACCGGTGGCGCCACGTTCTCGCGCTTCCTGTTCGCGGCACCTCTGGCGGCCTGCGGCCTTGCCGCGCTGCTGCTGGCCGGGCATGAGCTTGCGCCACCTACGGCCGCCTTCTGGGGGTTCGTGATGGCGGGGGGCGTGGCGCAGATCCTGGCCACGCTCTGCACCGTCGCGCTGTTTTCCGAGCGCAGTTTCGCCGTGGGCATCGCCTTCACCAAATCCGAGATCGTGCTGGTGGCGGTGTTTTCGGCACTGGTGCTGGGCGAGCCGGTGTCCCTGCCCGGCTGGGGGGCGATACTGGTCGGCACGCTCGGCGTGCTGCTGCTGACGCGGCCGCCGCAGGGCTGGGGGCGGGCGGGGCTGTTCAACCGCGGCGTCGGGCTGGGGCTGACGGCGGGGGCGCTGTTCGGCCTCTCGGCCATCGGCTACCGCGGGGCGACGCTGGAGATTGCCGACCCCTCGGCGCTGTTCCGCGCGACAGTGGCGCTGGCGGCGGTGACCACGTTCCAGACGCTGCTGCTGGGTGCCTGGCTGGTATGGCGCGAACCCGGCGAGGTCGGCCGCGTCGCCGCCGCCTGGCGCCGAACGGCGCTGGTCGGGCTGACGGGCGTGCTGGGGTCGCTGGGCTGGTTCGTGGCCTTCGCGCTGATGAACGCGGCTTACGTGCGCAGTCTGGGGCAGGTGGAACTGGTGTTTTCGGCCCTCGTCTCGGTGCTGGTGTTCCGCGAACGGCTGCGCGGGCGCGAGATCGCGGGGATGGCGCTGCTGGCCCTGGGCATTCTGGGCATCGTCGCCGTCGCCTAGACGATGCGCCGGAAGGTCGGGCGGGGGCCGGAATTGTCGAAGAACGGCACGCCGACGGGGCTTGGCCCGTCGCGCAGCAAGGCGCCGATTTCAGCCAGCACCACCTCGGTTATGAAGGGCAGGTCCAGCGCCCGCGCCTCGGCCAGCCCGATCCAGTGCAGATGCGAAAGTTCATCGCAAGCGGCGCTGAAATCGGCGCTGTCGCCGTCGATGCCCGCGGCATCGGCCAGAAAGAACCGCGCGTCGAACCGCCTGCTGCGCCCCGGCGGGGTGATGGCGCGGAACACGAAGCGCAGCCCCGATGCGGCAGGCACCAGCCCGCGCGCGGCAAACCCGCCCCAGCCCGCGGGCACATCCCCCGGCCACCGACCCGGGCGGCCCAGCGCCAGCCCGGTTTCCTCCCACAGTTCGCGGATCGCGGCGGCGGCGAGTGCGGCGCCGTCTGCCCCGCCCCCGGTCAGCCGCGCAGCGCACAGGGCATCCAGCGGCGCGGCCAGCGGCACGGCCGCGTCGCCCGCATCCACCGCGCCGCCGGGAAAGACGTATTTCGACGGCATGAAGGCGGCCGCAGCGCCGCGCTGGCCCATCAGCACCTCGGCCCCGACGCGCCCCTGCCGCATCAGTATGATGGTCGCCGCATCGCGCGGCACCAGAATGTCAGTCGTCAATCCCGAAGCCATGCATCCGCCGCGCCCACTGGATGCCGACCAGCACCCCCTTCAGCCGTGGCAGAAGATACAGCGACAGACCGACCGTGCCCACCGAAAAGATCGTGGCCAGCAGCAGCGGATCGGGCCGCCAGGTGACGAAGCCCCACAGGATCAGCGGCGCCATCAGGTGCCCCACGATCAGGATGGTCAGATAGGCCGGCCCGTCGTCGGCGCGCTGATGGTGCAGCGCCTCGCCGCACACCGGGCAGCTTTCGCGCACTTTCAGATAGCTGCGCAGCAGCGGGCCTGACCCGCAGTTCGGGCAGCGCCGCCGCCAGCCACGCATCATGGCCGACCCCATAGGCCGGTCATCGTCCAGTATCAGGTTCTGATCGGTCATTGCTTTCATGCTTCCGGCGGCAGGGTTAATCTTATCCACAAGATACATCTATTATAGCCATCTTCCCCGGGAAAGGTAGGGTGTGCGCGGCCGTCCTGCATCGCGATGCCGCAAAATATCGCAGACGCCGCGACGGAAGCGCCGTTCTGCGGCGTTTCTCCTTCACAAGGCAGGACGACAGGCCGTTCCGCCGACTATAGGAGACGACGATGCAAAAGAAATCCCTCTTCACCACGCTCGTGATCACCGCCGTTGCCGTGGCCGGTCTGTCGACGGCCGCCCTGGCGGATCGCGGTCATGGTCGCGGCGCGGGCGACGGCCCCATGGGCGGCCCGGCTGACGGCCCGATGCCGATGCTGAACTTCGAGATGCTGGATGCCGACAAGGACGGCAAGATCACCCCCGCCGAGCTGAACGCCGAGCGTGCGGCGCGCGTCGCCAAGGCCGATGCCAATGGCGATGGCAAGATGAGCGTCGAGGAACTGGCCGCGATGGAACTTGAACGGATGACCGCCATGGCCACCGCCCGTGCCCAGGGCATGGTTGCCCGGATGGACAGCGACGGCGACGGCCTGCTGAGCGCCGCCGAACTGGCGGCCGGCCCCTCCCGGACGCCGATCTTCGCGCATGTCGATACCGATGGCGACGGGGCGATCTCGCAAGCCGAGGCCGATGCCATGAAGGCCCGGATGCAGGACCGCATGGGCAAGCGCGGCGGCGCCCCCCGCCCCTGATCGGACAGGTTCGCCCCGTCCGGGCACGTCCGGGCGGGGCAATTGCGTGGTGCAGGTATTGCGGCTAAGCCCGAGGCACGATGGACATGCCCCTTGATGCCCTCTCGGAAGTCTCGGACGAGGCGTTGCTCGGCCTCTATGCCAGGGGGGATCGCGCGGCCGCACGCGCCCTTACCCTGCGGCTGACGCCACGGGTGCTGGGCTATGCCGCGCGCCTGCTGTCAGACCGGGCCGAGGCCGAGGACGTGGCGCAGGAGGCGATGCTGCGGCTCTGGCGGATGGCGCCGGGCTGGCGCAGCGGCGAGGCGCAGGTTTCCACCTGGCTCTACCGGGTGGTGACCAACCTGTGCACCGACCGGCTGCGCGGGCGGCAAAGGCGCGGCACCGCCACGCTGGACGACGCGCCCGACGTGGCCGATGCGGCCCCCGGTGCGGTGGCCTCGCTGATCGAGGCCGACCGGATGACCGCGCTGCAGGCCGCCCTCGACGCGCTGCCCGACCGGCAGCGGCAGGCGGTGGTGCTGCGCCATATCGAGGGGCTGACCAACCCCGAGATCGCGCTGGTGATGGACATCGGAGTGGAAGCGGTCGAAAGTTTGACCGCAAGGGGAAAACGGGCACTGGCCGCGCTGCTTGCGGGGCGGCGGGCCGATCTGGGATACGAGGAAGGCGACTGAGATGCAGGGCACCGATCTGGACGATCTTTTCGCTGCGGCCCGCAACACCCCCGTGCAGCCCGGCCCCGCCCTGCTGGCGCGGGTGCTGGAGGATGCCGAGGCGCATCAGCCCCGGCAGCGCGACCCGCTGCCCGTGCGGCTGCGCCCGGCCGCCGGGCCGCCGGGCATCTGGAGAAGGCTGCTCGGCGCGCTGGGCGGCGGCGGGGCAGTGGCCGGTCTGGGCAGCGCGGCCCTTGCCGGGGTCTGGATCGGTTTCGCCCAGCCCGCGCCGGTGGCGGGCCCGGTGTTGCTGCTGACCGGCGCGCTCTGGTCCGAGACGACCACCGACATCGTCGAGCTGATCCCCGACCTTGACGACATCCTGCCGGAAGGCTGACCCATGACAGACATTCCCCCTCTGGCCGAAACGCCCGTCCCCCCGCCCGGCCGCTGGCTGCGCGTGGCGCTGGCGGTCTCGCTGGCCGTCAATCTCGGCGTGGCGGGTGTGGTCGCCGGGGCGTTCCTGAAAGGCGGCCCCGGCGGGCACCGCCCGGCATCCGAGCGCGATCCGGGCTTCGGCCCCTTCACGGCCGCGCTGTCTGCCGAAGACCGCGATGCGCTGCGGCGCGCCTACGTCGAGCGTGCCCCCGGCCTCCGGGCTGCCCGGGCCGAGATGCGCACCGAATGGGCCGCAGTTCTGGCGGCCCTGCGCCGGGAACCGTTCGATCCGGCCGCCCTGCAGGCCGCGCTCGACCGGCAGAACGCCCGCAGCCTGCAGCGGCTGACACTGGGGCAGGGCCTTCTGGCCGCTCATCTGCTGGCGATGACACCAGACGCCCGCCGCCAGTTTGCGGACCGGTTGCAGGCCAGCCTCGACCGCCGCCCCGACCGCAAGCCCGATGACCGGGGCAAGGCGCCCGGCCCCTGACCGGCCGCCGCGCGCCGCCCCAGGTCATCGCACGCCGCCGGTTTCTCGCCGTGTCCGCAGCACCGCGCCGCGCCGTGTCGCCCGCACCGCGCCGCCCCCTGCCGCCGCGCGCCGCCCGGTCATTGCACGACGCCGACGCCGCGCCGCCGACCCCGCACCGTGTCGCCCGCACCGCGCCGCCCCCTGCCGCCGAGCGCCGCCCGGCCCGCGTGCCGCGCCCGTTGCGCAGCCGTCACCCTGCGCCGCGCATCCGGCACTGCGCCAGTCGGCGCGGTGCGCGGGGCGACGGGCACCGGGCGCTCACGCTGCCGTGCGGCTGATGGTGACCTGGTTGCGCCCTTCGGCCTTGGCGACCAGCAGGGCCCGGTCGGCACGCTCGACCACGGCGCCCACCGGTTCAAGGTGCAGCGACTGGCCAAGATTGCTGATCGCAAGGCCGATCGACACCGTCACCGACAGCGCCCGCCCCCCGCTCAGCGGGATCGGCCGTTCCTGCACCACGCGGCACAGCCGTTCGGCCGTGGTGCTGGCATCGGCCAGGCCGGTGCGGGGCAGGGCGACCAGAAACTCCTCGCCGCCGATCCGTGCCAGCAGGTCGCCCGCGCGCAGGTTCTCCGACAGCCGTCGTGCCACCTCGACCAGCACCGTATCGCCGGCCGCATGACCGAAGCGGTCGTTCACCGACTTGAAGCGGTCAAGGTCGATCACCATCACCGCGAAGTCGCTGCCCGCCGTCTTTCCCGCCTCGGCAATCGCGGCCAGGTGCGGAATGGCATAGCGACGGTTGTAAAGGCCGGTCAGCGGATCGATCACCGCCAGGCGCAATCCGTCCTGGACCGAGGCCCGCAGCCGGTCGTTCAGCCGCTTGCGCCGCAGCAGGCTGCGCAGCCGGATAGCCAGTTCGCGCGGGTTGAAGCCCGCATCGACCAGATCGTTGGCGCCAAGGTCGAAGGCCATCGCCGCGTTGTCGGTGGCAGACTCGGCGCGCACGATGCAGACCGCCGCGTGCCTTGTGGCCGAGCGCGACCGCAAGTCCGACATCAGGCGCAGGCCCGCGCCATTGCCGCCGAGATCGGCCTCGATCACGAAGACATCCGGCACCGCGGCGCCCGGCCCCGGAAAGGCTTCGGCCAGCGCCTCTTCCCGGGTCATCACCAGCAGGCGGTCATGCAGCACGCCCGACAGCCCCTTGCGCCAGTGCAGCGCGGTTTCCAGCCGCGCGGTCACCAGCGCCACCACCCCCGGCCCGTCGAAGGTCACCGCCCCTTCGGCCAGCCCCAGCGCCGCCAGCGTGGCATCGCGGTGCCCCATGTCGGCCACGGCCTCGCGGGCGCGCAGCAGGTTGCGCAGCCGGGCAAGCAGGATCTGGTCGTCGATCGGCTTGCACAGGAAATCGTCGGCACCGGCCAGCAGCGCCTGCATCTTCGCCTCGGGGTCAGGGCTGGCGGAAAAGACCACCACCGGAATGTCGCGGGTCACCGCGTCGCCGCGCAGGCGGCGCAGCACGTCGATCCCGTTCATGTCCGGCAGCATCAGGTCGAGCAGAATCAGGTCCGGCGCCTCTTCCCGCGCCATCTTCAGGCATGTCGCACCGTCGCCGGCCAACAGCGGCTGATAGCACGCCTCTCCCAGCTTGACCTTGAAAACGATGCGATTTGTCGCAACGTCATCGACGATGAGGATCTTGCCGACCATGGTTGCTGATGTCCGCTTTACGTGGGAACTTCTGTGCTTCAGTTTTGCGGCGATTTGGTTAAGAAATCCTTTCCAGTTGTCATCCAATTGTCGGCACTTCCGGCCCGGCAGGTGCCGGACCGGCAAAACACGGGGAACACGCAGCATGAACCGGCAAGAAAGCGCCGAGACGATCGCCCTGCAGGCACTGGGCTGGCTGTCTGGCAATGAAGACCTGCTGCCGGTGTTCCTTGGCGCCAGCGGGTCGTCGGTCGGCGATCTGGCGGCGGGCGCACGCAATCCGGTGTTTCTGGGGGCGGTGCTCGACTTCCTGCTGATGGATGATGCCTGGATCATCGCCTTCTGCGACGCCTGCGGCCTGCCCTATCAGGCACCGATGGAGGCCCGCGCCGCCCTGCCCGGCGGCGGCGAGATGCACTGGACGTGATGCGATTGCATTTCCCGGCCCTTGCGGCCACTCTGCGCCGCAATCAGGGGGGCAGGGCATGATCCGGGGCGTGATTTTCGACAAGGACGGCACGCTGTTCGACTTCCGGCGCAGTTGGGGCGGCTGGGCCGCGCGCGTGCTGCGCGAAATGGCGCGGGACGAGGGCCACGCCCGCGCGCTTGGGCAGGTGCTGGGCTACGACCTCGACACCGGCACCTTTGCCCCCGACAGCCCGGTGATCGCCGCCACCACCGACGAGATTGCCGACGTGCTTCTGCCGCATCTGCCGGGAATGACGCATCTGACGCTGGCGCGCCGGATGAACCTGCTGGCGGCGGGGGCGGAAATGGCGCAGGCGGTGCCGCTGGCGCCACTTCTGACCGCGCTCAGGGCGCGCGGCCTGCGGCTGGGCCTTGCCACCAACGACACCGAACTTCCCGCCCGCACCCATCTGGAAAGCCACGGCATCGACGAACTGTTCGATTTCATCGCCGGGGCGGATTCGGGGTATGGCGCCAAGCCTGAACCGGGGATGCTGCTGGCCTTTGCCCGGATGATGGGCCTCGATCCGGCCGAGGTGGTGATGGTGGGCGACAGCAGCCATGACCTGATGGCGGGCCGGGCAGCGGGCATGCACACCGTGGCGGTGCTGACCGGCATCGCGAAACCGGCCGAACTCGCGCCCCATGCCGATGCGATCCTGGCCGATATCGGCGGGCTGGCGGGCTGGCTCGACAGCCTTTCGCACGCCGACGCCTGACCTGCGCGAAAAACGACGCCTTTTCGTCGGAAACAAAGTGTCCATCGGGCGGGGCTTTCGGTCATCTTCCGTCAAAAGCCCGCACCCCGCGCGGCGCGACGGAGGACAGGCGATGACCGAGGAACCAGCCCGCAAGCGCCGCGCCGGGGGGCGTGCCGGCAACAAGCAGCGCGCGGGCAGCGCGGTGATCGACCAGATGCCGTGGCGCATCCCGGTCAACCCCGACCGGCCGACCGAACCGATCGACATGGAGGGGGTGCAGGCGATCCACCGCGGCGCGATGCGGATCCTGTCCGAGATCGGAATCGAGTTCCTCAACCCCGACGCGGTGGCGATCCTGAAACGCGCGGGCTGCAAGGTGAGCGGCACCAACGTGCGGATGGACGAGGCTTTCGTGATGGAAATGTTGGCCACCGTGCCGGAAAGCTTCACCATCACCCCGCGCAACCCTGATCGCGAGATCATCATCGGCGGCAGGCACATGGTGTTCGTCAACGTCTCCAGCCCGCCCAACGCCTGGGATCTGGAGCGCGGCAAGCGGTCGGGCGATTTCGAGACGTTCAGGGAATTCATGAAGCTGACGCAGTATTTCAACTGCATCCACGTCGCGGGCGGCTATCCGGTGGAACCGATCGACATCCACCCGGCGGTGCGCCACCTCGATTGCCTCTATGAAAAGCTGACCCTGACCGACAAGGTGGTGCACGCCTATTCGCTGGGGGCGGAGCGGGTCGAGGACGTGATGGAGATGACCCGGCTGGCCGGGGGCCTCAGCCATGACGAGTTCGACGCCAAGCCCCGGATGTATACCAACATCAACTCGGTCTCGCCGCTGAAACACGACTATCCGATGCTGGATGGCGCGATGCGGCTGGCGCGGCGCGGCCAGCCGGTGATCGTGACGCCCTTCACGCTGGCCGGTGCGATGGCGCCGGTGACGATGGCCGGCGCCGTGGCGCTGTCGCTGGCCGAAGGGCTGTCGGCCATCGCGCTGCTGCAATTCATCAATCCGGGCTGCCCGGTGGCGATCGGCACCTTCACCTCGAACGTCGACATGAAATCCGGCGCCCCGGCGTTCGGCACGCCGGAATACATGCGCGCGACCCAGATGACCGGGCAACTTGCGCGGTTCTACAAGCTGCCGCTGCGCTCGTCGGGCGTCTGTGCCGCCAACATCCCGGACGGTCAGGCGATGTGGGAAACCTCGAACAGCCTCTGGGCGGCGGTGCAGAGCCGGACCAACATGGTCTATCACGCCGCGGGCTGGCTTGAAGGCGGCCTGATCGCCAGCCCCGAGAAGTTCGTGATGGACTGCGAGGTGCTGCAGATGATCCAGCGCTATTTCGAGGAGGCGACGTTCGCCACCACCGATGACGACATCGCGCTGGACGCGATCCGCGAGGTTGGCGCCGGCGGGCACTATTTCGGCTGCCAGCACACCCAGGACCGTTACGCCACCGCCTTCTACGCGCCTTTTGTCAGCGACTGGCGCAACTACGAGGCCTGGCAGCAGGATGGCGCGCTGTGGACGCCGGAACGGGCGCACCGCATCTACAAGGCCATCCTCGAGGAATTCGAAGAGCCGCCGATGAACGGCGACCACCGCGAAGACCTGCGCCGCTTCGTGGCAAGGCGCAAGCAGGAAGGCGGCGCGCCGACAGACTTCTGAAGGGGGGGCGGGGTCTGTGGCACCGGGCAGCATGACCCGCGACGGCGACCCGATGCGCCGTCGCGGGGCGCGCACGCCCGGGGGTGCGGCAAGCGCCAAAATCCTTTGAAGGATTTTGCAAGAGTTTTCCTGGAAAACTCTTGGGCACCTGCGCCTTGCCGGGCGCGGCGGGGTTGCCGGCGCCGACGCGGCACGCCCCGGCTGGCATCTGGCGTGCGTCCGCGCTAGCTTGCCGCAAAACGGACGGAGGGCAGGCGATGGACAGCGGCACGAGGGCGCGAGGGGCGATGGCGCTGTTGGGTGCCCTGGCGGCGGGAAGCCTGTTCCTGCTGTCGGAGCTGCTCGATCAGCACCTGCTGCCCGACCGCCTGGCCCTGGGTCTGGCCGCCTTTGCCGCCAGTTTCTTCACCGGGCTGCTGGCGATGGCCGGGCCCCTGCCGATCCGCCGCGCCGCGGCCGGGGCGCTGGCCGTGGCCGCGGCAGTGGCGGCGCTGCTGGTGCTGGCCAGCCTGCGCTTCGACACGGTCGACGGGCTGTTCGACTCGGGTCTGCCGGTTTTCGCGTCGGCGGTGGTTGCGCTGGTGCCCTTGCCCTTCATCGTCGCGGCGCAGGGGCCGGGCTGGCACAACTATCCTGTCCTGTTCCTCCAGAGCTGGACCGTCGTCGTGCGCTATGCCAGCGCCTGGCTGTTCGTGGCCATGGTCTGGGTGCTGCTGGCGCTGTCGGAGGCGCTGTTGAACATGGTCGGGGTGTCGCTGTTCGGGGATCTGCTCGGGGAACCGCTGGTGGCCTGGCTGATCACCGGGGCGTGCCTGGGGCTGGGGCTGGCGGTGGTGACCGAGCTTTCCGACCTGGTCTCGCCCTTCCTCGTGCTGCGCCTCCTGCGCCTGCTGCTGCCGGTCGTGCTGGCGGTGATGGTGCTGTTCATCGTGGCGCTGCCAATGCAGGGGCTTTCGGGCGTTCTCGGCCGGCTTTCCGCGGCGACGATCCTGCTGGCGATGACAGGGGCGGCGGCGACGCTGGTTTCCACCGCGATCGACCAGAGCGACGAGGACGCGGTGACCGGGGTCTTCATGCCGCGGGCGACGCAGGTGCTGGCGCTGCTGCTGCCGGTGCCCGCCGGGCTGGCGGCCTGGGCGGTCTGGCTGCGGGCCGATCAGTACGGTGTCACGCCGGACCGCCTGTTCGCCTTCATCGCCGCCGGGCTGGGCGTCGGCTATGGCGTGCTTTATGCGCTGGCGGTGCTGCGCGGCCCGGGCTGGATGGAGCGCATCCGGCAGGGCAACATCACCATGGCGCTGGTGCTGGTCGCGGTGGCGGCGGTCTGGCTGTCACCCATCCTGAATGCCGAGGCGATTTCGGCGCGCAACCAGGTGGTGCGCTACGAATCCGGTCGCAGCGGCGCCGATGCGCTGGATCTTGCCGCGCTGGCCGACTGGGGGCGGCCGGGGGCACGGGCGCAGGCACGCCTGGAGGAACTGGCGGTCCTGCCGGAACATGCGGCGCTGGCGATGCGGCTGGCCGGAAGCGAGGCCGCCCCGGCCCCCGGGGCGCCGATGGGTGTCGCGCAGGACGTGCGCGACCTGCTGCGTGACCTGCTGCCGGTCCAGCCTCCCGGGGCGACGGCGGAGCGGGACCGCTATCTGGCGGCCCTGACCGTTGCCGAGCAGCGCGACTGGCTGGACCTGTGCCGCACCGCCCTGCCCGGCGGGCAGCCGGGCTGCGTCATGGTGGTGGGCGATTTCTGGCCCGACATCGCGGGCGAAGAGGCGATGGTGCTGTTGCGCAGCTTCGGGGGCAGCGTGCAGTATCATGGCTTCGCGACGGACGAGGGGGGCGTGCGGCGCCTTCAGGTCGGGGCATTGCCCGGTGCGCTGCCCGATCCGGGGACCACGGCCGCGCTGATCGCAGCACTTCAGGCCACCCCCCCGGTGCTGGAGCCGGTGCCGTTCCGCCGCCTGCAGGCGGGCGCGCTGGTCTTGCTGCCCTGAAGCGGGGCTAAGTCATTTGTTAACGGCTGCTGCCTACTATTCCGATGAATCGGGGGGCGGCAATGCACGGGCTCATCAACAGGTCGATCCAGTGTTTCCTGCGCGACACCTATGGTGCCGCCCTCTGGGCTGCCGTGACGCGCGAGGCCGGGCTGGAATTCGAAAGCTTCGAGCCGATGCTGACCTATGACCCCGCGCTGACCGAGGCGGTGATCGCGGCGGCGGCCCGGGTGCTGGACCGGCCGCGCGATTCGGTGCTGGAAGATCTCGGCACCTATCTGGTATCGCACGAAAATTCCGAACGCCTGCGCCGCCTGCTGCGGTTCGGGGGGGTGGGGTTCGTCGATTTCCTCCACTCGCTGGAGGATCTGCCGGGCCGTGCGCGGCTGGCGCTGCCCGATCTTGACCTGCCGGTGCTGGAGGTCAGCGATCACGCCCCCGAAGCCTTTTCGCTGCTGTGCCGGTCGCCGATCGCCGGGGCCGGGCATGTCATTCTGGGCCTGTTGCGTGCCATGGCGGACGACTACGGCGCGCTGGTCCTGCTGGAGCATCAGGGGGCCGGGCCCGAGGGTGAGGTGATCGCGATCCAGTTGCTGGAAACCGGCTTCGCCGCCGGGCGCAGTTTCGATCTGGCGGCGTGGGCGGGCCCATGATGGACGGGGGGGCGCGAGAGTCCGAGGTTCGTCTGGAATGCACGGCACTCGACCGGCTGATGCCGATGCATCTGTGCCTGTCGGCCACCGGCCATGTCTTTGCCGCAGGCCCGACCCTGCGCAAGCTGTGCCCCGACACCCGGCTGATCGGCCGCGATGTCTTCGACCTGTTCGAGATCCGCCGGCCCGGCGGCATCACCGACATCGCCGCGTTGCGCAGCCGCAGCGGCGACCGGCTGTATCTGGCGCTGCGCGGCCAGCCTTCGCCGGGGTTTCGCGGTCTTGCGGTGCCACTGGCCGACGGGCTGGGCATCGTGCTCAACCTTTCCTTCGGCATCGCGGTGGTCGAGGCGGTGCGCATCCATGCCCTGACGGATGCCGATTTCGCGGCGACCGACCTTGCGGTGGAACTGCTCTATCTGGTCGAGGCGAAATCGGCCGTGATGGAGGAGTTGGGCGAGTTGAACCTGCGCCTGCAGGGCGCCAAGACCGCGGCCGAGGAACAGGCGCTGACCGACACGCTGACCGGGTTGCGCAACCGCCGGGCACTCGATCTGGCAATGGCGCGGATTCTGGGGGCGCGCACCGCCTTCGGGCTGATGCACATCGACCTCGATTTCTTCAAGGCGGTCAACGACACGATGGGCCACGCCGCAGGCGATTTCGTGCTGAGTGCCGTCGCGCGCATCCTGCGCGAGGAAACCCGTTCGGGCGATACAGTTGCCCGGGTGGGGGGCGACGAATTCGTCATCGTCCTGCCCGGCCTGACCGAACCCGGCCCGATCGAGACGATCGCGCGGCGCATCATCGCCAAGCTCAGCACGCCGATGACCTTTGAACGCCAGACCTGCCGGATTTCCGCCAGCATCGGCATGACGATCTCGACCAGCTACGCCACCCCGGCGCTCGACCAGATGCTGAACGATGCCGATCAGGCGCTCTATGCCGCCAAACATGCCGGGCGCGGGCGGGCGCAACTGCACGCGCCGATCGGTCGGCCGCAGCCGGTTGCGGCAGGGCCGCGGCCCGCCTCCGGCACCGCAGGGCAGGGCAATGACCGACGGGAAACCGATGGTCGCTGACCCCGCCGCAGGCCGCGCGCGATCCGGCCCCGCCGGGCCTGACGGCCGCAGCCTGCGCGCTGCCACCGCCACCCCGGGGTGCGGCCCGGTGCGGCTGGAAGACCTGATCAGCCGCGCCAACGCAGCCCTTTAGGAATCCAGGCAGCAGGGCCGGAACTGCCTGACGCCGGGCCGAGCCGCCGGGTCTGCGGGCCGGGTCGCGGCCCCGGCTGCACGGCGGTCTGGCCCGGCGCCCCGCGCGCAAGGCTTGAATTGGCGCGCGGAAGGCTTCACTGACGTTACGCAGCAGCAACCGTCCCGCCCTGGCAGGCAGCCGGCAGCGCGACCGTTGCCGGATCAGGAGATGCAAGGATGTCCGAAATCAGATTCATGCGGGTGGCGGGCAACACCGACCTGCCGCTGCCCGCCTATGCCACGGCCGGGGCGGCGGGCATGGACCTGCGCGCCTTCCTGCCCGATGGGCCGGTCACCTTCGTGCAGGGCCAGCTGACCCTGATCCCGACCGGGTTCTGCGTCGAGCTGCCGCCCGATACCGAAATGCAGGTGCGTCCCCGCTCGGGTCTGGCGCTGCGCCACGGCTTCCTGATCCCGAACAGCCCCGGCACCATCGACGAGGATTACCGGGGTGGCGTGATGGTGGGTCTTTACTATCTGGGCGCCGAGCCGTTCACCATCCGCCACGGCGACCGCATCGCGCAGGCCGTCATCGCGGATGTCCGGCGCTACCCGGCGGTCGAGGTGGACCGCCTGTCCGACACCGGGCGCGGCAGCGGCGGTTTCGGATCGACCGGCCTCGCTTGACCAATGGCCGGGCCGACACAGTTTACCGTGGCACCGGCCGCCATCGCCGGGCTAGGATTGCAGCCAGCATGCCAGACGGCCGAAAGGCACCCGATGCGAGAAATGCCCTTTCCCCGCGCCACCGGCGCCGCTTGCGTCGGCCGGATGCCGCTGCGCCCGCCCGGCCCCGCCGCGACGGGGGCAGGCTGAATGCTGCTGGTTCTGGGCCTGATGGCAATGCTGTGGGGCATCGGTGCGCTGCTGCGGGCGCCCCTTCGCCTGCGGGCGGGCATGGTCGCGGCGGTCTGGGTCGGGGTGGTGACGCTGCATCTGGCGCTGCCCGATGGTGCCCCGCTGCGGCTTGCCACCGGCAGTTCGGCCGAGGTCTGGCTGGTGCTGGCCGGGGTGGCGGGGCTGGTTGCGGCCTATCGCGCGGGTCTGGCGCGGCTGCGCCGGGTGCGCGCGGTGCCGGAACCGGCGCTGACCCCCGGTGCCTTCCGCCCGGCCGAGCTGACCCGCTACGCCCGCCACATCCTGCTGCGCGAGATCGGCGGGCCGGGTCAGCGGCGGCTGAAGGATGCCCGCGTTCTGGTGATCGGGGCCGGGGGGCTGGGGTCGCCCGCGCTGCTGTATCTGGCCGCCTCGGGGGTGGGGGTTATCGGGGTGATCGACGACGATGTGGTCGAGTCGTCGAACCTGCAGCGCCAGATCATCCACACCGACGCAAGGATCGGGACCGACAAGGTCCGCTCGGCCGAATTCGCCATGCTGGCGCTGAACCCGTTCATCACGGTGCGGCCCTACAGGCGGCGCCTGACCGAGGCGATTGCCGCCGACCTTTTTGCCGATTACGACCTGATCCTTGACGGGTCCGACAATTTCGACACCCGCTATCTGGCGAACCGCGTCGCGGTGGCGGTGGGCAAGCCGTTGATTTCAGCGGCGATCACGCAATGGGAAGGGCAGATCGGCCTTTACGACCCGTCGCGCGGCGGGCCGTGCTTCCAGTGCGTGTTCCCCGAACGGCCGGCCCCCGGCCTGGTGCCGACCTGCGCCGAGGCCGGCGTCGCCGCCCCCCTGCCGGGCATCATCGGCGCGATGATGGCGATGGAGGCCGTCAAGGCGATCACCGGCGCGGGCGAGGGCCTGCGCGGCCGCCTGATGATCTTCGATGCGCTTTACGGCGACGCAAGGGTGATGACCGCAAGGCGCCGCGACGACTGCCCGGTGTGCGGGGCGGTGAGGGCAAGTTGAAGGGGCCGGTTGACCGCTTGACCAGCCGGAGCACGATCCGCTGCTCAACGCGCGCGGCACCCCCTTGCCCCCGCTTGCGCTGCCCCCGCTGCCTCGGCCATACTCCGGCATCGCCTCGAGTCAGGAGTTCACCGATGAAACCGATTGCCGCCCTTGCCGGGCTTGCCATGTCCTTTGCCGCGACCGCCACGTTTGCCCAGGCCCTGCCCGATCTGGCGGGGCGCGAGATTGTCGTGGTGACCGAAAACGCCTATCCGCCGCTTCAGTTCGTCGATGCCTCGGGTGCGGCGGTGGGCTGGGAATACGACGCGATGGCCGAGGTCGCCAAGCGCCTGAATGCCGTGGCGAAGTATGAAAACTCCAGCTGGGACGCGATGATTCCGGCGGTGTCGGGCGGGCAATACGACATTGGCATGACCGGGATCACGATCCGCGACGACCGCAAGGAGATGGTCGATTTCTCGGATGCCTACATGCGCTCGGAAATGGTGATGCTGGTGCGGGCCGACGAGACCCGTTTCACTGATGCGAAAAGCTTTGGCGCCGACGAGGCGCTGGTGATGGCTGCACAGCCCGGCACCACGCCGTTCTATGTCGGCGTCTACGAGGTGCTGGACGGCAACGAGGCCAACCCGCGCATCAAGCTGTTCGAGACCTTCGGCGCCGGGGTGCAGGCGCTCAGGGCGGGCGATGTCGATCTGGTGCTGACCGACGGGACGGCGGGGGCGGGCTATGTCGCGGCCTCGGACGGCACGCTGAAGATCGTCGGCGACAAGCTGGGGACCGAGGATTTCGGCTTCATCTTCCCCAAGGGGTCGGATCTGGTGGCCCCGGTCAACGCGGCGATTGCCGCGATGAAGGCGGATGGCACGATGGATGCGCTGGACAAGAAATGGTTCCTCGATTTCAAGATCGGCGGCTGAGGCGGGCGGCGGCCTGACCCGGTGCCGCCACGGCGCAACGCGGACGGGGATTTCCCGTACTGGCTGATCCTGCTGGCCGGGATCGGCCTTTACCTGTTCTGGCGGGTGGCGACCGACGGGCTTTATGCGCAGGTGCTGGCGACGCTGGCCAAGGGCATCTGGATCACGGTGTTCGTCACGCTGGTCGCCTATGCGATGGCCTCGGCGCTGGGGCTGGGGCTGGCGCTGGCGGCGGGGTCGCGGTTCATCGTGCTGCGGCAGGTGGCGCGCTTCTATGTCGAGGTGATGCGGGGCATTCCGATCATCGTGCTGCTTCTGTATGTCGCCTTCGTGCTGGCCCCTGGGCTGGTGGCGGGCTGGAACTGGGCGACCGGCTGGACCGGGCTGCCGCCGGTCACGACGCGCGACTTCCCGCTGCTGTGGCGGGCGGTGATCGCGCTGACGCTGGCCTATGCCGCGTTCCTGGCCGAGATCTTCCGCGCCGGGTTGCAGTCGGTCGATCCGGGACAGATCGAGGCGGCCGAGGCGCTGGGGCTGGGCCGCTGGCAGCGGTTTCGCCACATCGTGTTCCCGCAGGCCTTCCGCACCATCCTGCCGCCCTATGGCAACGATTTCGTGGCGATGGTGAAGGATTCCAGTCTGGTGTCGGTGCTGGGGGTGACGGACATCACCCAGCTTGGGAAGGTGACGGCGGCGGGGAACTTCCGCTATTTCGAGACCTACAACGTGGTGGCGCTGATCTATCTCACGATGACGGTCACACTGTCGCTGGGCTTGCGGCGGGTTGAGGCGCGGCTGCGGCGGGGCGGCCGGGGGTAGTCGCGTGGCCGGCGGCGGGGGCTGCCTGCCCCCGCACCCCCGGGGATATTTGGGAACAGAAGAAGGGGCAGGGGCGGGTTTCACGCGTGAAAAGGCGTGCAACGCTTTGAAAATGCTCGAATGCGTCAAATCTGTTAACCGGTTGGCAAGGGTTTGGCGCGCCCGGCGCGGCGCGGGGGGTGCGGTTGGGCTGGACGCCGGGCGGGGACGGACCTAGCTTGGGCGCAAAGGAGACCTGCCATGACCAATCCGCTGTTGTCCGACTGGGACCTGCCGTTCGGGATGCCGCCGTTTGACGCGATCGGGGACGGGGATTTTGCCCCGGCCTTCGATGCGGCGCTGGCCGAGGCGCGGGCCAATATCGCGGCGATTGCCGGATCGGCGGAGGCGCCGGGGTTTGACGATACGATTGCGGCGCTGGAACTGGCCGAAGGGCTGCTCGACCGGGTGTCGGGGGTGTTCTACAACCTTGCAGGGGCCGACAGCACCGAGGCGCGCGAGGCGTTGCAGCGCGATCTGGCGCCGAAGATGTCAGCCTTCGCGTCGGAGGTGACCAACAACCGCGCGCTGTTCGGGCGGATCGAGGCGCTATGGCAGGGGCGCGATGCGCTGGGGCTGGCGCCGGAACAACTGCGGGTGCTGACGCTTTACCGGCAGATGTTCGTGCGGTCGGGCGCGCTGCTGGAAGGGGAGGCGGCCGCGCGGCTGACGGCGGTGAAATCGCGGCTGGCGGTGCTGGGGACGGCGTTCAGCCAGAACCTGCTGGCCGACGAGCGCGACTGGTTCATGCCGCTGGCCGAGGACGATCTGGAGGGGTTGCCGGATTTCGTGGTGGAAGCCGCGCGGGCGGCGGGGGCGGAACGGGGGCAGCCGGGGCCGGTGGTGACGCTGAACCGCTCGCTGATGGTGCCGTTCCTGCAGTTCTCGCCCCGGCGCGAGCTGCGCCAGCGCGCCTATGAGGCCTGGGGGCTGCGGGGTGCCAATGGCAATGCCACCGACAACCGGGCCGTAGCGGCCGAGATTCTGGCGCTGCGGGCCGAGCGGGCCGCGCTCTTGGGTTATGCCAGCTTTGCCGATTACAAGCTGGAACCCGAGATGGCCAAGACCCCGGCGGCGGTGCGCGACCTGCTGATGCGGGTCTGGGCGCCGGCCAAGGGGCGGGCCGAGGCCGATGCCGCCGTGCTGGAAGACATGATGCACGCCGAGGGCGTCAACGGCGCGCTGGAGGCCTGGGACTGGCGGTATTATTCCGAGAAGCGCCGCCGGGCGGAGCATGATCTGGATGAGGCGGCGCTGAAGCCCTATCTGGGTCTGGAGGCGATGCTGGGGGCGATGTTCGACTGTGCGAACCGGCTGTTCGGGCTGGAATTCCGCGCGCTGGACCTGCCGCTTTACCATCCCGATGCGCGGGCCTGGGAGGTGACGCGCAAGGGCGACCATGTTGCGGTGTTCATCGGGGACTATTTCGCGCGCGGCTCGAAACGCTCGGGTGCCTGGTGTTCGGCGATCCGCAGCCAGCGCAAGCTGGGGGGCGAGGTGCGGCCCATCGTGGTGAACGTGTGCAATTTCGCCAAGGGTGCGCCTGCGCTGCTGTCCTATGACGACGCGCGGACGCTGTTCCACGAGTTCGGCCATGCGCTGCACCAGATGCTGTCGAATGTGACCTATGGCTTCATCTCGGGCACGTCGGTGGCGCGCGATTTCGTCGAACTGCCGAGCCAGCTTTACGAGCACTGGCTGGAGGTGCCCGAAGTGCTGGAGAAGCACGCGCGGCACTGGCAGACCGGGGAGCCGATGCCCGCCGACATGCGGGAGCGGCTGCTGGCGGCGGGCACCTATGACAAGGGCTTTGCCACCGTCGAGTTCATCTCGTCGGCGCTGGTGGATCTGGCCTTTCACGAAGGGGCGGCCCCGGCCGACCCGATGGCGGCGCAGGCGGACGTGCTGGAAGGGCTGGGGATGCCGCGCGCGATACGGATGCGGCACGCGACGCCGCATTTCGCGCATATCTTCTCGGGCGACGGCTATTCCTCGGGCTATTACAGCTACATGTGGTCGGAGGTGATGGACGCGGATGCCTTTGCCGCCTTCGAGGAGGCGGGCGACCCGTTCGACCCGGAAGTGGCGGCGCGGCTGGAGCGGTTCATCCTGTCGGCGGGCGGGTCGCAGGAGGCGGAGGCCTTGTATACCGCGTTCCGCGGGCGGATGCCGGGGGTGGAGGCTTTGCTGAAGGGGCGGGGGCTGCTGGACGCGGCCTGAGGGAAGGGAGGGGGCGCTGCCCCCTCGCCCGTGCCGGGCCCACCCCCGGGATATTTGGAAACAGAAGAAGCTGGGGGGCGGGTCAGCGCTGGCGGCGGAGCTGGCCGGGGGCGGTGCCGAAGCGGTTGCGGAAGGCGCGGCCGAGCGTGGCGGGCGAGGAGAAGCCGCAGCGCAGCGCGACCTCGGCCAGGGGGTGGCTGGTGTCGGTGACCATGCGGCGGGCGGCGGCGAGGCGCAGGTCGAGCGCATAGGCGCCGGGGGTCAGGCCGAGCTGGGCGCGGAACAGGGTTTCGAGGCGGCGCGGCGAGAGGCCGACGGCGCGGGCGGTGGCGCTGGCGGGTTCGGGCGCGTCGAGGTGCGATTCCATCCGGGCGACGGCCTGGGCGATGCGGGGGTCGAGCCGGGTGTCGGGGGCGGCGGGGCTGATCTGGGGTTCGGCACCGTCGCGGGCGGTGGTGATGAACGAGGCCGCGACCTGGCGGGCGAGGGCCGCGCCGTGCCGGGCGCGGATCAGGTGCAGCATCAGGTCGGCGGCCGGGGCGGCGCCGCCCGCCGTGAAGCGCGTGCCCGACAGCACGAAACGGTCGGGCAGCACGTCGATCCGGGGGTGGGCGGCGGCAAGGTCTTCGAGGTCTTCCCAGTGAACCGTGGCGCGGTGGCCGTCGAGCAGCCCGGCGCGGGCCAGCACCCATGTTCCGGCGTCGATGCCGCCGATGGCGCGGAAACGCGGTGCCATTCGGCGCAGGTCGCGGATCAGCGGGCGGGTGGCGACCTCGGCCTGGGCATAGCCCGCGATCACGATCAGCGCATCGGCCCCTTCGGCGCGGGCGAGCGGGCCGGTGGAGGGCAGCTCGATGCCGCAGGTCAGCGGCACCGGCGCGCCGTCGGGCGAGACCACGCACCAGCGGTAGCTCTCGGTGCCGAGGTGGCGGTTGGCGGCGCGCAGCGGGTCAAGCGTGCAGGCCACCTCGAGGATCGAGGATTGCGGCAGGACCAGCAGGGCGATGGTCAGGGGCGTGCTGGCGGGGGCGAAGATTGTTGCGCTTTGTGACATGCTTCCTTCGTAAATCGCAAAGCGTCGCCGTGCAATCCCGCTAAGGTTCGGGCCAGACCAAGGAGGCCCCATGCCGCTGACCATGAACCGCGAGGTTTTCATCACCTGTGCCATCACCGGATCGGGGGGCACCCAAGACCGCAGCCCGCATGTGCCGCGCAGCCCGGCCGAGATTGCCGAAAGCGCGATTGCGGCGGCAAAGGCCGGGGCGGCGGTGGTGCATTGCCATGTGCGCGACCCCGGGACCGGGAAGCCGTCGCGCGACGGGGCTTTGTATCGGGAGGTGACGGAGCGGATCCGCGACAGTGCGACCGACGTGGTGCTGAACCTGACGGCGGGGATGGGGGGCGACCTGCTGTTCGACGGCACCGAGGCGATGGGGCGGATGTCGCCGCGCAGCGACATGGCCGGGGCGGCCGAGCGGGTGGCGCATGTGGTGGCCTGCCGGCCCGAGATCTGCACGCTCGACTGCGGCACCATGAACTTCAACGAGGCCGATTATGTGATGGTCAACACGCCGGGGATGCTGCGCGACATGGGCGCGCGGATGCGGGATGCCGGCGTGCGGATCGAGGTCGAGGCGTTCGACAGCGGGCACCTGTGGTTTGCCAGGGAACTGGTGCGGGAGGGCGTGATCCCGGCGCCGGTGCTGGTGCAGCTTTGCATGGGGGTGCCGTGGGGCGCGCCGGACGATCTGAACACCTTCCTCGCCATGGTCAACAACGTGCCCGCCGACTGGCACTGGTCGGCCTTCAGCATCGGGCGCAACCAGATGCCCTATGTTGCGGCGGCGGTGCTGGCGGGCGGCAACGTGAGGGTCGGGCTGGAGGACAACCTGTGGCTTGACAAGGGGGTGCTGGCGACCAATGCGCAACTGGTGGAAAAGGCGGTGACGATCATTTCCAGCCTCGGGGCGCGGGTGATCACCCCGGCCGAGGTGCGGGCGAAGCTGAACCTGAACAAGCGGGCACCGCTGTGAAGGCCGCGATCATTGGCGGCGGCGTGATCGGCGGCGGCTGGGCGGCGCGGTTCCTGCTGAACGGCTGGGATGTGGCGGTGTTCGACCCCGACCCCGAGGCCGCGCGCAAGATCGGCGAGGTGCTGGCGAATGCGCGCGCGGCGCTGCCATCCTTGTCGGACATTCCGATGCCTGCCGAAGGCGCGCTGCACTTCGCGCAAAGCATCAGGGAAGCAGTGGAAGGTGCGGACTATATTCAGGAATCCGTATCGGAGCGTCTTGACCTGAAGCATCGGGTGTTTGCACAGATCCAGCAATCCTGCCCCTACACGCTGATCGGGTCATCGACCAGCGGATTCAAGCCGTCGCAGTTGCAGGAGGGCGCTGCCAACCCCGCCACGATCTTTGTCGTGCATCCGTTCAACCCGGTCTACCTGTTGCCGCTGGCCGAAGTGGTGCCCTCGGCGGCCTCCGACCCGGCGGCGATCGAGCGCGCCAAGGACATCCTGCGCCAGATCGGAATGTTTCCCCTGCATGTCAGGAAGGAGATCGACGCCCATATCGCGGACCGCTTTCTGGAAGCCGTGTGGCGCGAGGCGCTGTGGCTGGTGAAGGACGGCGTCGCAACCACCGAGGAGATCGACGAGGCGATCCGCATGGGCTTTGGCCTGCGCTGGGGCCAGATGGGGCTGTTCGAGACCTACCGCGTGGCGGGGGGCGAGGCCGGGATGAAGCATTTCATGGCGCAGTTCGGGCCCTGCCTCGCCTGGCCCTGGACCAGGCTGACCGACGTGCCCGAGTTCAACGACGCGCTGGTGGACCTGATCGCAGGGCAGTCGGACGCGCAGTCGGGGCATCACAGCATCCGCGAGTTGGAACGCATCCGCGACAGCAACCTGATCGGCTTCCTGCGCGTGCTGAAAGAGCGCAACTGGGGGGCGGGCCGCGTGCTGCGCGAGCATGACGAGCGCCGCAGGCTGGCGCTGGCCGACCCCGCGCCCGACACCGCCGCGCCGCTGGAAATGGCGCGGATGCAGGTGCTGCCGGGCTGGATCGACTACAACGGCCACATGACCGAAAGCCGCTACCTGTTCGCCTCGTCGGAAACGGTCGATGCCTTCCTGCGCTTCATCGGCGCCGATGTGGATTATGTGAAGACCGGCTTCAGCTACTACACCGCCGAGACCCATATCCTGCATCTGGGCGAGGCGAAGGTTGGCGACGCGCTGACCGGCACGGTGCAGGTGCTGGCGGCCGACGAGAAGCGGCTTCGGGTGTTCATCCGCATCTCGCGGGGCGGCGTGCTGCTGGCGACGCTGGAACAGATGCTGCTGCACGTCGACATGGGCAGGGGCAAGACCTGCGCCGCCCCGGCCGCGATCCTCGACCGGCTGCTGCCGATTGCCGCCGCCCACCAGGCGCTTACGCTGCCCGAAACGGCCGGCCGCGCCATCGGTCAAGGGAGAGCCTGATGGATTTCGGCCTGACCGCGGAACAGGAGATGATAGTCGCGACGGTGCGCGGCTTTGTCGAAACCGAGATCTACCCGCACGAACGGCTGGTGGAACAGCAGGGCTTCGTGCCGCCCGAGCTTGGCGCCGAGATCAGGCGGAAAACGCTGGATCTGGGATTCTATGCCTGCAACTTCCCCGAAAGCGTCGGCGGCCCCGGGCTTGGCCATGTCGATTTCGCGCTGGTCGAACGCGAGTTGGGGCGCGGCTCGATGGCGCTGACGCATTTCTTCGGGCGCCCGCAGAACATTCTGATGGCATGCAAGGGCGAACAGATCGAACGCTACCTCAAGCCCGCGGTGCGCGGAGAGCGGATGGACGCG
Source organism: Paracoccaceae bacterium Fryx2 (assembly GCA_032334235.1). Lineage (NCBI taxonomy): Bacteria > Pseudomonadati > Pseudomonadota > Alphaproteobacteria > Rhodobacterales > Paracoccaceae > Paracoccaceae bacterium Fryx2. The sequence goes on along the minus strand of JAVSGI010000003.1, from coordinate 484,254 downwards.
CTGGCGATGACCGAACCCGATGCAGGGTCAGATGTGCGCGGCATGAAGACCACGGCGCGGCGCGACGGCGGCGACTGGGTGATCAACGGCACCAAGCATTTCATCTCGGGCGCCGAGCACGCCGATTTCGTGATCGTCTTCGTGGCGACCGGGGTCGAGGACACGGCAGGGGCGCCAAAGAAGAAGATCACCACCTTTCTGGTGGATCGCGGCACCCCCGGCTTCACCATCCGCGACGGCTACCGCTCGGTCAGCCATCGCGGCTACAGGAACATGATCCTCGACTTCGACAACTGCCGCCTGCCCGATGCCCAGGTGCTGGGCGAGGTCGACGGCGGCTTTGCCGTGATGAACGACTGGCTTTACGCCACCCGCATCACCGCCGCCACGATGAGCGTCGGCCGCGCCCGCCGGGTGTTCGACCTGATGCTCGACTATGCAGCACAGCGGCGGCAGTTCGGCCAGCCGATCGGCAGGTTCCAGGGTGTCGGGTTCCAGCTGGCCGACTCCATCACGGAAATCGACGCCGCCGACTGGCTGACCCTCGCCGCTGCCTGGCGGCTGGACCAGGGCCTGCCCGCCAACCGCGAGATCGCCTCTGCCAAGGTCTATGCCACCGAGATGCTGGCGCGGGTGACGGACCGCGCGATCCAGGTGCACGGCGGCATGGGGCTGATGGACGACCTGCCGCTGGAACGTTTCTGGCGCGATGCGCGGGTGGAACGGATTTGGGACGGCACGTCCGAGATCCAGCGCCACATCATCGCGCGCGATCTCCTGCGGCCACTGGGGGCCTGAGAACTTTTGATGCCTCCGGCGGGGATATTTTTGAACAGAAGAAACGAAATGTTAATCCTGATTCGCCAGACTGATCTCACGGTACAGGCGGGGACGCCGATGACCGTAACAGGAGAAGATTCTCTGTCCCCTTGGCTGGGGACAGAGCGTCGCCCAGCCTTTCTTCTGTTTGAAAATATCCCGGGGGTCCGGGGGCAGAGCCCCCGGCGCCAGGTCACAGGGCGCGGAGCCCGGACATGAGAGACCTCTCCCGCCTCCTCCGCCCACGCTCCATCGCCGTACTCGGGTCGGTCTGGGCCGAAAACGTCATCGAGCAATGCGCGGCGATGGGCTTTGCCGGGCCGGTCTGGCCGGTGCATCCCGCCAAGGCGACAGTCGGCGGGCTGCCCGCGTTCGCTTCGATTGCCGCGCTGCCCGGCGTGCCGGACGCGGTGTTTGTCGGGGTCAACCGCCATGCCACGGTCGAGGTGGTGGCGGAGCTTGCGGCACTGGGCGCGGGGGGGGCGATCTGTTTTGCCTCGGGCTGGACCGAGGCGGGCGAGCCGAACCTGCAGGCGCGTCTCGTGGCGGCGGCGGGCGGGATGCCGATCCTCGGGCCGAACTGCTATGGGGTGATCAACTACCTTGACGGGGCGCTCCTTTGGCCGGACCAGCATGGCGGCAGGCGGGTGGCGCGGGGGGTGGCGCTGCTGTCGCAGTCGTCGAACATCGTGATCAACCTTACCATGCAGGCGCGCGGGCTGCCGGTGGCCTATGTCGCCTGTCTCGGCAATGCGGCGCAGGTCGGGCTGGCGGAACTGGCGGGCGCGCTGCTGGCCGACGACCGGGTGACGGCGCTGGGGATGTATGTCGAGGGCATCGACGATGCGCCGGGGCTGGCGGCGCTGGCCGAGGCGGCGCGGGTGGCGGACAAGGGGATCGTCTGCCTCAAGGCGGGCAAGACCGAGGCCGCGCGCAGTGCGGCGGCCTCGCATACTGCGGCGCTGGCCGGGGGCGGGGTGGCGTCGCGGGCGTTCCTGCGACAGGCCGGGGTGGCGGAGGTTGACACCCTGCCGGAACTGCTGGAGACGCTGAAGATCTTCCACGTTCACGGGCCGCGGATCGGGACGCGGCTTTGTTCGCTGTCGTGCTCGGGGGGCGAGGCGGGGCTGGTGGCCGATCTGGCGGCGCCCTTCGGGCTGGAGTTTCCGCCGCCGTCGGAGGCGCAGCGGGCGCGGCTGGGCGCGGTGCTGGGGCCGATCGTGGCGATTGCCAATCCGCTGGATTATCACACCTTCATCTGGGGCGACGGGCCGCGCACCACCGAGGTGTTCACCACGATGCTTGAAGGTTACGACGCGGGGATATTCGTCATCGACCCGCCACGGCGCGACCGCTGCGACCCTTCCTCTTACGGGCCTGCCCTTGACGCCATCGTGGCGGCCGGCAAGGCCACGGGCAGGCCGGCCTTTCCGGTGGCGTCGCTGTCCGAGAATTTCGACGAGAGCATGGCCGAGGCGATGATGGCCGACGGCGTGGCACCGCTCATGGGGCTGGAGGCGGCGCTGGGGGCGTTGCGCGCGGCGCAGACGCCGGGCGGGGTGCCGGGGTGGCGGCCGCTGGCGGTGCGGGCGGCGCGGGCCACGGCGATGCTGGACGAGGCTTCCGCGAAGGCGCTGCTGGCGGGCGCGGGGGTGGCGGTGCCGCGCGGGGTCAGCGCCCCGACGCTGGCGGCGCTGGCGCCGCTGGCGCGCGACCTGGCACCACCGCTGGCGCTGAAGGGCATGGGGTTCGCCCACAAGACCGAGGCCGGTGCGGTGCGGCTGGGGCTGGCTGATCTGGCGGGGCAGGCCGACATGCCGGGGGCCACCGGCTATCTGGCCGAGGAGATGGCGGAGGGGGCGGAGCTGCTGCTGGGCCTGCGCCGCGACCCGGTCTATGGCGTGACGCTGACGCTGGGTTTCGGCGGGGTGACGGCGGAGCTTCTGGCCGATACGGTGACGCTGGTGCTGCCGGTCACTGCGGCGGAGGTGGAGGCGGCGCTTCGGCGGCTGCGGCTCTGGCCGCTGCTTGACGGCTATCGCGGGCGGCGCTGCGCCGATGTGGCGGCGGTGGTCGATGCCGCCTGTCGGCTCGGGCTGCTGATGCAGGCGCGTCCCGATCTGGCCGAGATCGAAATCAACCCGCTGATGGTCGGCACGCTGGGCGCCGTGGCCGTCGATGCCCTGATCATGATGGAGACACCCGATGCAGATGCTGACTGACGGCCCGATCCGCACCCGGCGCGAGGGGGCCATTCTGGAGGTCACGCTAAACCGGCCCAAGGCCAACGCCATCGACCTGGCCACCAGCCGGATCATGGGCCTGACCTTTCGCGCCTTTCGCGACGATGACAGCCTGCAGGTCTGCATCCTGCGGGCCGAGGGCACCAAGTTCTTCTGCCCCGGCTGGGACCTGAAGGCGGCGGCCGATGGCGACGCGGTGGACGGCGACTATGGCGTGGGCGGCTTTGGCGGGCTGCAGGAACTGCCGAACCTCAACAAGCCGGTGATCGCCGCTGTCAACGGCATCTGCTGCGGCGGCGGGCTGGAACTGGCGCTTTCGTGCGACCTGATCCTTGCTTCGGAAAATGCGACCTTCGCGCTGCCCGAGATCCGGTCGGGCACGGTGGCCGATGCCGCCAGCATCAAGCTGCCCAAGCGCATCCCCTACCATGTCGCGATGGACCTGCTGCTGACCGGGCGCTGGTTCGACGCCGACGAGGCGCGGCACTGGGGGCTGCTGAAGGAGATCACCACGCCGGACGACCTGCTGCCGAAGGCCTGGGATCTGGCGCGGCTGCTGGAAAGCGGGCCGCCGCTGGTCTATGCCGCGATCAAGGAAGTGGTGCGCGAGGCCGAGGCCCTGCGTTTTCAGGACGCGCTGAACCGCGTGACCAAGCGCCAGATGGCAACGGTGGACCGGCTTTATGCCAGCGAGGATCAACTGGAAGGCGCGCGGGCCTTCGCCGAGAAGCGCGCGCCGGAATGGAAGGGGCGCTGACACCGTCACCGACAGGATCTGTCGCATTTCACCGCGCCGCCGCCGTGCCGCCCGTTAGGCTGGCCTGAAAGGGCAGGGGTCGGGTGTGGGCGAAGAGACGGATTTCATCATCGTGGGGGCGGGTTCGGCGGGCTGCGTGCTGGCCGACCGGCTGAGCGCCTCGGGTCGGCACCGGGTGACGGTGCTGGAGGCGGGCGGCAGCGACCGGCGCTTCTATGTCCAGTTGCCGCTGGGCTATGGCAAGCTGTTCTACGACCCTTCGGTGAACTGGATGTACCGCACCGAGCCCGACCCCGGTCTGGCGGGGCAGCGCGACCATTGGCCGAGGGGGCGGCTCTTGGGCGGGTCGTCCTCGATCAACGCGATGGTGTGGATACGCGGCCACCGGACGGATTACGACGACTGGGCGGCGGCGGGCAATCCGGGCTGGGGCTGGGACGAGGTGCTGGAGGCCTATCGCGCCATCGAGGACACCGAGGCGGGCGGTGACGCGTGGCGCGGGCAGGGCGGGCCGCTGTTCGTCTCGGCCAACCGTCGCGGGCTGCACCCGCTGGTGCCGGACTTTCTGGCGGCCTGCGAGGCGGCAGGGCTGCCGCCCAACCCCGATTTCAACGGGGCGGAGCAGGAGGGGGCGGGGCTTTACCAGATGACCATCAAGGGGGCGCGGCGCAACTCGGCGGCGCGGGCCTTTCTGCGCCCGGCAATGAAGCGGGCCAACCTGCGGGTGATCACCGGGGCGCAGGTGACGCGGGTTCTGATGGAGGGATCGCGTGCCGTGGGGGTGGAATACCGGCTGGGGGGGCAGGTCAGGACGCTGCGGGCGGGGGCCGAGGTGATCCTGGCCGGGGGGGCGGTGACCTCGCCGCAGCTGCTGCAACTGTCGGGCATCGGGCCGGGGGCGCTGCTGCAGGGGCTGGGGATCGGGGTGGTGCGCGACAATGCCAATGTCGGGAGCCATCTCTCGGACCATCAGGGCATCAACTACACGTTCCGCATGACGGTGCCGACCTACAACGACGAACTGCGCCCGTGGTGGGGCAAGCTGCGGGCCGGGTTGCACTATGCCTTCGCCGGGGGCGGGCCGCTGGCGAAAAGCATCAACCACGCGGGCGGTTTCTTCCGCACCCGCCCGGACCTGCCGCGCCCGAACATGCAGCTTTACATGCAGGCGTTTTCCACCCTGCTTCCAAAAGCGGGAGAGCGGCCGATCCTGACGCCCGACCCGTTCCCCGGCCTGTCGCTGGGGCTTTCGAACTGCCGGCCGACCAGCCGGGGGCACATCCGCATCCGCAGCGCCGACCCGCTGCAGCATCCGGCAATCGTGGCGAATGCATTTTCGACCGATGCCGATGTGGCAGAGATGCTCGCGGCGGTGAAATTCCTGCGGCATCTGGCGGCGCAGGCCCCGTTGGCGGGGCTGATCGCCGAGGAACTGCGCCCCGGCCCGCAGGTGGTGACCGACGAGGACCTGACCGACGATTTCCGCCGCCGGTCGGGCACGGTGTATCACCCCTCCTGCACCTGCCGGATGGGGCCCGAGGCCGCGTCATCCGTGGTGGATGCGCGGTTGCGGGTGCATGGCGTGGCGGGGCTGCGGGTGATCGACGCCTCGGCCTTTCCCAACCTTATTGCGGGCAACACCAATGCCCCGGCGATCCTGATGGGCTGGAAGGGGGCGGCGCTTGTGCTGGAGGACCACCGCTGATCCCGGAAGGGCGCGCCATTCCGCCGGGCATCGAGCCCGCCGGAATGGCTTGGGCCCGGCGGCCGCCCGCCGCTCCGGGGCGGTTGGCGCCTGTGCGCGCGACGGGTGCGGAAGTGGGTATTTGGACCAAGAAGAACCTGAAAGTTCTGTTCTTTCGGCTTCTTCTTGGAAAAAATACCCAAGACCGCCGGTGATGCCGGGTAAGGCGGTGCAGGATGCGGGGCTATTCGCCGCGCGGGAAGCGTTTGGAGTCTTCCAGCACGTTCAGGTCCATGTGGTTGCGCATGTAGCGTTCCGACGCCTTCTGCAGCGGCTGGTAGTCCCACGGGTAGTAGCTTCCGTTGCGCAGGGCAGGGTAGACCACCCAGCGGCGGGCCTGGCTTTCGCGCACGGCGGCGTCGTAGCGCGGCAGGTCCCAGCGGGCGAGCGAGGCGGTGCGCAGGCGGGCGAGGGTGTCGGCATGGGCCGGATTGGCGGCGAGGTTCTGGCGTTCGTGGGGGTCGGTCTCGAGGTCGTGCAGCAGGTCGGGGTCGGCCAGGCAGCGGGTGTATTTCCAGCGGCCGTCGCGCAGGCAGACCAGCGGGGTCACCGAGCCCTCGGCGGCGTATTCCATCGCGACGGGTTCGCTGCGGGGGGTGCCCTGCGCCAGCGGCAGCAGCGACTGGCCGTCGGTCCAGGGCAGGATCTCGGCCATAGAGATTCCTGCCACGTCGCAAAGCGTCGGCAAGAGGTCGATGGTGGAGACCGGCGTATCCTCGCGCCGGGGTTTGAGTCCGGGGGCGGCGAGCATCAGCGGCACGCGGGCGGAGCCTTCGAAGAAGTTCATCTTGAACCACAGCCCGCGTTCGCCCAGCATCTCGCCATGGTCCGACAGGAACACCACCACCGCCTCTTGCCGGGTCGCGGCGAGGGTGGCGAGAATCTCGCCGATCCTGTCATCGACATAGCTGATGTTGGCGAAGTAGCCCTGGCGGGCGCGGGCGATCATCTCGGGCGTGATCTCGGTGGCGCGGAAGTCGCAGGCGTCCATCAGGCGCCGGGAATGGGGGTCCTGATCCTCGTAGGCGATCGGCTCGGGGGCGGCGAGGTGCGGGCTGTTCTCGTAGAGATCCCAGTATTTGCGCCGGGCCACGAAGGGGTCGTGCGGGTGGGTGAAGCTGACGGTCAGGCACCACGGGCGGGCATCGGCGCCGCGCGACAGGTCGTAGAGCTTTTGCGTTGCCTGATGCGCCACGTCGTCGTCGTATTCCAGCTGGTAGGTGATTTCGGCCACGCCCGCGCCGGTGACCGAGCCGAGGTTGTGATACCACCAGTCGATCCGCTCGCCGGGTTTGCGGTAATCGGGGGTCCAGCCGAAATCGGCGGGGTAGATGTCGGTGGTCAGGCGTTGTTCAAAGCCGTGCATCTGGTCGGGGCCGACGAAGTGCATCTTGCCGGAAAGCGCCGTCTGCCAGCCCGCGCGGCGCAGGTGGTGGGCATAGGTCGGGATATCGGAGGCGAACTCGGCGGCGTTGTCGTAGACCCGCGTGCGCTGCGGCAACTGGCCCGACATGAAGCTGGCCCGCGCCGGCGCACAGAGCGGGCTGGCGGTATAGGCATTGGCGAAGCGGACCGAGCGCGCCGCCAGCGCCCTGAGGTTGGGTGCATGCAGCCAGTCGGCCGGGCCATCGGGAAACAGGGTGCCGTTCAGCTGATCCACCATCAGGATCAGGATGTTGGGGCCTTGGGTCATGGTTGCGGTCCTTTGCGCCGGGGCGGTGCGGGGCAGCCTGCGCGCGGGCCACGGCCGCCGTCTGTTCCGGGCGCGACCGCTTTCAGCCATCCGCGCCACCGCGCCACCCGCGCTGCGGCGCCGAGGAGTTCCCCATGACCGTCATCACCGAATTTCCCCATGCCCTGCGCGAGGATCCTGACATGGGGATCGTGCTGTCGGACGGCTGCCGCCTGTCGGCGCGGGTCTGGATGCCTGCGGATGCAGACACCTGCCCGGTGCCTGCGGTGCTGGAATACATTCCCTACCGCAAGCGCGACGGCACGCTGCCGCGAGACGAGCTGATGCACCCTTATGTTGCGGGGCACGGCTATGCCTGCCTGCGCGTCGACATGCGGGGCTGCGGCGACAGCGGGGGCATCCTGACCGACGAATACACGCCGCAGGAACTGGCGGACGGCGTCGAGGTCATCGCCTGGATCGCGGCGCAGCCCTGGTGTTCGGGGGTGGTGGGGATGATGGGCAAAAGCTGGGGCGGGTTCAACTGCCTGCAGGTGGCGGGGCTGGCGCCGCCGGCGCTGACGGCGGTGATCTCGGTCTGTTCGACCACCGACCGCTTTGCCGACGACATCCATTTCAAGGGCGGGTGCCTGCTGAACGAGAATCTGGGCTGGGGGGCGGTGATGCTGTCCTATTCCTCGCGCCCGGCCGATCCGGCGTTGCGGCCGGACTGGCGCGCCGACTGGCTGGCGCGGCTGGAGGCGGAGCCGTTTCTGGCGCCGCGCTGGGCCTCGCATCAGGCGCGCGACGCCTATTGGCGGCACGGCTCGGTCTGCGAGGACTATCCGGCGATCAGGTCGGCGGTGCTTTCGGTTGGGGGCTGGGCCGACAACTACATGAACACGGTCGATCACCTCGTGCGCAATCTGGCGGCGCCGGTGCAGGGGATCGTCGGGCCCTGGGGTCACCAGTATCCGCATTCGGCCTTTCCGGGGCCGCAGATCGGGTTCCTGCAGGTCGCGCTGCGCTGGTGGGACCATTGGCTGAAGGGCATCGACAACGGGGTGGAGGATGACCCGGCGATGCGGGTTTACATGCTTCATGCGCAGGCGCCTGACGCCAGTGCGGTGCACCGGGCGGGGCATTGGGTGGCGACGGACTGGCCCGACCCGCTGGGGGCGGTGCAGGTCTGGCCGCTGTCGCCGGGGGGCGTGCTGGGCGGGGAAGGGGGCGCGCTGGGGGTGGTGGTCGCCACGCCGCAGCATCTGGGGTTGCACGCGGGCGAGTTCTTCCCGATGGGGCTGAACGCCGAGATGCCGGGCGATCAGGCGGCGGACGATGCGCTGTCGGTGTGTTTCGATGGCGCGGTGCAGGAGGGGCCGGTCGAGCTGCTGGGGGCGGCGGTGCTGCGGCTGCGGCTGCGGTGCGACCGGCCGAAAGCGGTGCTGGTGGCGCGGCTCTGTGATGTGGCGCCGGACGGGGCGTCGGTGCGGATCAGCCACGGGATGCTGAACCTCGCGCACCGCGACAGCATGGCGGAACCGGGCGCGGTGCCGGTGGGGCAGGAGATGGCAATCAGCCTGACGCTGGACCAGACGGCCTACCGGCTGGCGCCGGGGCACCGGCTGCGGCTGGCGCTTTCGACGACCTACTGGCCGTTCCTGTGGCCCAGCCCCGAGGCGGCGCGGCTGACGCTGGTGTCGGGCGTGCTGGAATTGCCGGTGCATCAAGGCGGGGCGGCGGGGTGGGAGCCGCCGCTGCCCGAAACCGCGCCGCCGTGGCGCCATGCCGTGCTGCGCAAGGGCCATGTCGCGCGGCGGATCGAGCACGACCTGCTGACGGGGGCGATGGCGCTGGTGGTGGAGGATCAGGGCGACGTGGTGGAAAACCTGGATCACGGGCTGGTCACGTGCGAGCGGATGGAGGAACGCTGGTCGGTGCATCCCGATGACCCGCTGTCGGCCAGCGGGGTCTGCCTTTGGGGGCAGAGGCTTTCGCGCGGCGACTGGTCGGTGCGCACCGAAGCGCGGGCCGAAATGCACGCCACCGCCGAGTCCTTCCACTTTGTGGCAGAGCTTGAGGCCTGGGAAGGCGGCAACCTGGTCTTTGCCCGCACCTTCGAGGAACAGGTTCCGCGCGACCATTGCTGAGTGAAAAACGACAGCGCGGAGCCGAAAAAACGTTTCCGAAACGGCATGCCTTGGGCCATGGTTGACTCAACAATCAACAAAACCACCAGGGAGACTTGCATGACCGACGATCTTGCCCGGCTGATCAGCCGGATCGACGCCAGCCGCATCAGCCGTCGCGCCTTCCTCAACCGCACGGTGGCCTTCGGGGTTGCGGCGGCGGTGGGGACATCGCTGCTGGCATCGGGCGCACGCGCGCAAGAGCCGAAAAAGGGCGGCACGCTGAAGATGGGCCTGGGCGGCGGCGAGACCACCGACACGATGGACCCGGGCCTCGCGGACAGCCCGGTGCCGTTCTCGGTCGGGCGGCAGTGGGGCGATACAATCGTCGACGTGTCACCCGATGGCGAGATCGAGCCGCGGCTGGCGGAATCGGCCAGCGCCAACGAGGATGGCACGGTCTGGACCTTCAAGATCCGCGAGGGCGTGCGGTTCCATGACGGCAGCGTGATGACGGTCGATGACGTGGTGGCGACCTTCAGGCGCCATTCCGACGCCAATTCCAAGTCGGGCGCGCTGGGCATCATGCAGGGCATCACCGACATCAGGGCCGATGGCGGCAACGTGGTCTTCACCCTGTCGGCGGGCAATGCCGACCTGCCCTACCTTCTGTCGGATTATCACCTGATCGTGCAGCCGGGAGGCGGCGTGGATGCCCCCAATGCCGGGATCGGCACCGGCCCCTACAGGCTGGTCAGCGCCGAGGCGGGCGTGCGCTATGCCTTCGAGAAGAACCCCGACGACTGGGACACCACGCGCGGCCACTATGACGCCGTCGAGATCTTCGTGATCAACGACGCCACGGCCCGAACCTCGGCGTTGCAGTCGGGGCAGGTCCAGATGATCAACCGGATCGACCCGAAGGTGGCGAAACTGCTGGCACGCTCGCCCGGCGTGCAGGTCAAGAACGTGTCGGGGCGCGGGCATTATGTCTTCATCATGCACACCAACACCGCGCCGTTCGACAACAAGGATCTGCGGCTGGCGCTCAAACATGCCATCGACCGGCAGGAGATGGTCGAAAAGATCCTCGACGGTTTCGGCGGAATCGGCAACGACATCCCGGTGAACGCGGCCTATCCGCTGTTCGACGAGACCCTGCCGCAGCGCGCGTTCAGCGTCGAGAAGGCGGCCGAACACTACAAGGCCTCGGGCCACGACGACAGCCCCATCGTGCTGCTGGTCGCAGACACGGCGTTTCCGGGCGCAGTCGATGCGGCGGCGCTTTTCCAGCAATCGGCGGCCAAGGCCGGGATTCCGCTGGAAATCCAGCGGGTGCCCGATGACGGCTACTGGTCGGACGTGTGGAACGTCAAGCCGTTCTGCGCCAGCTACTGGGGCGGGCGGCCGGTGCAGGACCAGATGTGGTCCACCGCCTACATGTCCACCGCCGACTGGAACGACACGAAATACAGCAACCCAGAACTGGATGCGCTGATCCTTGAGGCGCGGTCCGAAACCGACGAGGAGGCCCGCAAGGCGCTTTACGGCAAGATCGCGGCCATCGTGCACGAGGATGGCGGCACGATCTGCCCGATGTTCAACGACTTCATCGACGCCCATTCCGACGGGATCGCCGGCTGGATCGAGGACGCCAACTACGAGATGATGGGCGGCTACGCCTCGTCCAAGACCTGGATGGCGTGAGCCGGATGGGTCACCCCGTCCTGATCCTGGTGGTCCAGCGCATTGCGCTGGGCCTCGTGCTGCTGTTCGCGGTATCGGTGCTGATCTTCGTCGGCACCCAGATCCTGCCGGGCGACGTGGCGCAAAGCATCCTCGGCCAGTCGGCCACGCCGGTGTCGCTGGCGAACCTGCGCGCCGAGCTGGGGCTGAACGACCCGCCGGTGACGCGCTATTTCAACTGGCTGGGCGCGGTGTTGCAGGGCGATCTGGGGCGCGCGCTGACCAACGGGCAGGACATTGCCGAGGCCATGGGCAAGCGGCTGGGCAACACGCTGTTCCTTGCCTTCTGGGCGGCGGTGATCTCGGTGCCGCTGGCGATTTTGCTGGGGCTGATCGCGGTGCGCTACCGCGACCGCTGGCCCGACAAGGTGATTTCGACGGTGACGCTGGCAACGGTTTCGGTGCCCGAGTTCCTGCTGGGCTACATCCTTGTGTATTTCCTGTCGGTGAAGTTCCGGCTGCTGCCGTCGCTCGCGACCGTCTATGACGGGATGAGCCTTGGCGAGAAGCTTTACGCCATATCGCTGCCGGTTCTGGTGCTGGTGCTGGTGGTCTTGGGCCACATGATGCGGATGACGCGCGCCGCCATTCTGAACGTGATGCAGTCGGCCTATATCGAGACGGCCGAACTGAAGGGCCTGCGCCCCTTCGCGGTGATCGCGCGCCATGCCTTTCCCAATGCGGTGGCGCCGGTGGTCAACGTGGTGATGCTGAACCTCGCCTATCTGGTGGTGGGCGTCGTGGTGGTCGAGGTGGTGTTCGTCTATCCCGGCATGGGGCAGTATCTGGTCGATCATGTCGCCAAGCGCGACGTGCCGGTCGTGCAGGCCTGTGGCCTTGTGTTCGCCGCCGTCTACATCGGGCTGAACATCGTGGCCGACGTGGTGTCGATCCTTGCCAATCCGCGACTCAGGCACCCGAAATGAGCCGAATCCCGCTGGCCGCGCTGATCGGGCTGATCTTCACTGCCGCCTATTTCCTGTCGGCGATCTTTGCGGGCGTGATCGCGCCCTACGGCATGGCCGAGATTGTCGGCGACAGCTGGGAGCCGTGGAGCTGGGCGCACCCCCTGGGCACCGACAGCATCGGGCGGGATCTCTTGTCGCGGATGATCTGGGGCGGGCAGACCACGATCCTTGTCGCCACGGCGGGCACGCTGCTGTCCTTCGCGCTGGGGTCGGTGCTGGGGTTTCTGGCGGCGGTCAGGGGCGGCTGGGTCGATCAGGTGCTGTCGCGCACGGTCGATCTGGTGATGTCGATCCCGTCGCTGATCTTTGCGCTGGTGGTGCTTTCGGTGATGCCGGTCACGCTGCCGGTGCTGATCCTGGTGATGGGGCTGCTGGACTCGACGCGGGTGTTCCGGCTGAGCCGGGCCGTCGCGGTGGACATCACGGTGATGGATTTCGTCGAGGCTGCCCGGCTGCGCGGCGAGCGGCAGGGCTGGATCATCTTTCGCGAGATATTGCCCAACGCCCTGTCGCCGCTGGTGGCGGAAATGGGGCTGCGCTTCATCTTCATGGTGCTGTTCATCTCGACGCTGAGCTTCCTTGGCCTTGGGGTGCAGCCGCCAATGGCCGACTGGGGCGGCATCGTGAAGGAGAACAAGGAGGGGATCGTCTACGGCATCCCCGCCGCGCTGATCCCGGCCTTTGCCATCGCGACGCTGGCAATCTCGGTCAATCTGGTGGCTGACTGGGTGCTGAACCGCACCACCAGCCTGAAAGGGGGCCGTGGTGGCTGAGGTGCTTCTCGACGTGCGCAATCTGGTGATCGAGGCCACGTCCTACCCGCCGGGCGAGGCGCCCCGCGTGGTGACGCTGGTCGATGACGTGTCCTTCGTGCTGGAAAAGGGCCGGGTGCTGGGGCTGATCGGCGAATCCGGGGCGGGAAAATCGACCATAGGGCTGTCGGCGCTGGCCTACGGGCGCGGCGGGGCGCGGATCAGCGGCGGGCAGGTCTGGCTGAACGGGCGCGACATCCTGCAGGGCGGGGCCGGGGGGCTGCGGGCACTGCGCGGGCGCGAGGTGACCTATGTGGCGCAATCGGCCGCCGCCGCCTTCAACCCGGCGCGGCAGTTGATGGAGCAGGTGATCGAGACCACCCTGACCCACGGCCTGTCGTCGCGCGACGAGGCGGAAGCGCGGGCGGTGATGCTGTTTGGCAAGCTTGGCCTGCCGCAGCCGGAAAGGATCGGGCGGCGCTATCCGCATCAGGTGTCGGGCGGGCAGTTGCAGCGGGTGATGACGGCGATGGCGCTGTGCCCGAAACCCGATCTGGTGATCTTCGACGAGCCGACCACGGCGCTGGATGTCACGACGCAGATCGAGGTGCTGGCCGCGATCAAGGAGGCGATCGTCGATACCGGGGTGGCCGCGCTTTACATCACGCACGACCTTGCGGTGGTGGCGCAGGTGTCCGACCACATCATGGTGCTGCGGCAGGGCCGGATGGTGGAATACGGCACGACGCAGCAGATCATCGAGGCTCCGCGCGAGGCGTATACGCAGGCACTGGTTTCGGTGCGCTCGATCGACCACAAGGAAAAGCCCGAGGCGCCCCCGGTGCTGTCGGTCGCCAACGTCACGGCGCGCTATCGCGGGACGAACTTCGACGTGCTGAAGAACGTGACCGTCGATCTGCCCGCCGGGCAGACGCTGGCGGTGGTGGGCGAAAGCGGTTCGGGGAAATCGACGCTGGCGCGGGTGATCACCGGGCTCCTGCCTGCCGCGAAGGGGCGGATCACCTTTGCCGGGCGCACCCTTTCGCCCGCGCTGGCAGAGCGCACCAAGGACGATCTGCGCGAGGTCCAGATGATCTACCAGATGGCCGACGTGGCGATGAACCCGCGCCAGACGGTCGGCACCATCATCGGGCGGCCGCTGGAGTTCTATTTCGGGCTGAAGGGTGCCGAGAAACGGGCGCGGGTGCAGGATCTGCTGGAGCAGATCGAGATGGGCAAGGGCTACATCGACCGCTATCCGGCAGAGCTTTCGGGCGGGCAGAAGCAGCGGGTCTGCATCGCGCGCGCGCTGGCGGCCAAGCCCCGGCTGATCATCTGCGACGAGGTGACCAGCGCGCTTGACCCGCTGGTGGCAGACGGCATCCTGAAGCTGTTGCTGGCCTTGCAGGCGCAGGAGGGGGTGGCCTATCTGTTCATCACCCACGATCTGGCCACGGTGCGCGCCATCGCGGACCGGATCGCGGTGATGTATCGCGGCGAGGTGGTGCGCTACGGCCAGAAATCCGACGTGCTGGCGCCGCCGTTCGACGATTACACCGACCTCTTGCTGTCTTCGGTGCCCGAGATGAAGCTGGGCTGGCTGGAAGACGTGATCGCGGCGCGCAGGATGGAAAGCGCGGGGAACTGAGCGGGCTCAGCCCGGCCGCACCGCCGCCGCGCGGATAGTGGTCAGCACCCCCGCCGCCACATCCTCGCTGACCCCCAGCCGCAGGGCAAGCTCTGGCGCGTCGAGGTTGGCGACGATGGCGGGCACGTCGAGGTTGGCCCGCGCCAGCCGCGCCAGCATCGCCCGGTTCAGCCCCGGTATCTCTGTCACCGTGGCGGTGCGGAAATCGGTGGGCCGGAACGGGTTGGCGATCAGGCGCTGCGGCGGCACGGTTGTGGCGGCCTGCCGCCCGTCTGCCACCGTGCGCAGCACCAGCGCCGTGGCGGGGACCGACTCGAAGCTGAACGCCCCGTCGGCATCGGTGGCGGCGGTGCGGCCCGGCCCCCCGGTCAGCGTGTCGGTCGTCACCGTCAGCCCCGGAATGCCCTTGCCGTCGGCCAGTTCGACCACCCGGCCGGTCAGCAGCCCGCCGCGCCCGCGCGCCACGTCAAGAAAGCCGATGCCCGGCGACGGCTGCCTGCCCAGCCAGAACCAGCTGACCAGCGTGCCGCCGTGGCGCCGGTCGCCGGTGGGCAGGATGCGGGCGCCGGGGTGTTCCAGCCCCTCGGCATCGAGCCAGCGCGGCGTGCCGTCCTCGGCCGGGCTGGCGGCACGGATGTTGCCGCCGCGCACGGTCAGTTCGAACAGCGGGCGTTCCAGCCCTTCGAGCAGCCGCCCGGTGAACTCGGCGATTTCAGGCATGGGCCGCCAGATGATCGCTTCCTGCGCGACCTCCAGCTTGGCTTGCAGGCGGTAGCGGCCCAGGGCGGCGCGGGCGTCAACCGACCCCGACCGGCCCAGCACCGAGACGAAGACCACCGGGCGTTCCAGCACGCTGAGCGGATCGACGATGTCGTCGCAACTGAGAATGAGCCCGCCCATCATCGTGTCGAGGTCGATGGTGCCGTCATGGTCGTAGGGCTGACCGTTGGCCGCCCAGGTCATCTTGACGATATTGAAGCCCGGTTCGGCCCCGCCGCTGTTCAGGCACAGGATCTCGATGGCGCGCTGCACGGTGCGGGCTTCGGCCAGTTCGGGGCAGGCGGAGGCGGGGTCGAACGCGACCTGCGCCGCGGTGGAAAAGCCGGCCGAAAACCGCACCGGCACATGGCGCGGGCTGGCCGGCGGGAAGATGAGCCGCGCCTCTGCCCGTTGGGCCTGGCCCACGGTGCCCAGCCGCCACGCCGCGGTGGCCAGCCCTGCGGCATCGGTGATCACGTCGCTGGTGGCGGCGCCGTTGACCCGGCCCCCCCCGGAGGTGACGGTAAAGCGCACCCGCGCCCCCGCGACCGGGGTGGACCCGCGCGACACCGCGACCTGCAGGGGTTCGGGCAGGTTGACGCCCGCTGCGGGTTGCGTCAGGTCGGGCATCGCCTCTTGTCCGTCGCCGCCGACATAGTCGATCTGGGTCAGCCCGGTCAGCGGCGGAAACAGCGCGCGGCAGTCGGTGGCGGTGACCGTGGCCCCGTTGAAGTCGAGCAGGGCAAGCCGGGCGTAGGCGTGCGCGATGCCCATCGGGGCCTGTGCCAGCGGCAGGCCGCCGCCGTCGCGCGGCCACTCGATATCTGCGGTGTTGGTGCGGGCCGGGAACATCCAGTAGTCACCGACCCGGAAGGTGCCCGCCTCGAACCGCACCTGCACCCCCTGTTCCAGCCCCACCCAGGCGTCGCCATTGGCGGCGAAGGCCCCGTCGCCATCCCAGCGCCGGATGCGGGGCTGCACGGGAAACTGGGCGAAGGCGGTCGGCCCGTCGGCGGTGGCCGGGTCGATCACCAGCACGTCGCCGCGCACCGTCAGCACCCGCACCAGCGTGCCGGGTTCGGCGCGCAGCTCGCGGCCAGCGTCGATCAGTTCCACCCAGTCGCCGTTGGCAAAGCCGTGCGCCCGGTCCGGCCCCGGGCTGCTGACCGTCAGCTCCGGCCCGTTCTGGCCGATCCAGCCCGTCACCACCGATCCGTTCTCGCGCGACCACACGAAGCGCGCGGTGGCCCGGTTGCCCGCACGGCGGCATTCGACCCGGTAAAGCTGGTTTTCCAGGCTGCGGTAGCCCGCCTCCTCCGGCACGGCGCAGGGGCCCGAGGCTGCGGCGTCGGGTTCTGCCCGGGCGGCCAGGCGGCCGGTGGGCGGGGCGATGGCGGCATCATAGGCGGCAAGGCTGTCACCGCAGGTCAGCGCGGTGCCACTGTCGCCCACCCGCACGGTGCGGACCTGCCAGACGCGCCGGGTGCGGGTGGCGGTGTCGGGGCCGCCAAGGGCCACCTCGCGGATCGCGGGGTCTTCCAGGCTGGTCACGCTGCGTTCCCAGACATCGAGATAGGCCAGATGCACCCCCGGCCCGGGCAGCACCCCGGCCCCCGGCAGGTCGGGCTGGGTGGCCAGCGTGGTGATCGCGGGGTTCTCGACCAGCAGGCCCTGAACATAGGCCCGCCCCGCCGTCAGCAGCACGTCGCCCGCGACGGGCCCCGGCACCGGGGCGTTGCCGGGGCGGGCGGCCTCGTCCGGGGTAAGCCCGGCGGCCGTGGCCACGAGGCGGAAGCCGTCGGCCCCTTCGGGGGCACCGGCCGGGCCGACGATATCGCCCACCGTCAAGGCCTCGCGCCGGGCGAGGATGTCGATTTCCTCGTTCCAGTCGGCATCCACGTCCATTGCGCCCTGCTTGCGCCGGACCGAGGAGTAGCGCTTGGCGGGATCAAAGGTGTTGCGGGAAAGATCGGTCTTCATCACGGCCCCCGTTCAATGGGTTGGCCCGGCCCGGTGCGGCGCGGGGATCAGGTTTCGAAAAACAGGCCTGCCTCCAGTCCGAAGGGCAGGTAGTCGGGCAGCAGGTTGCGCAGGTTCGACAGGCGCTGGGGCTGGTGCAGGAAGCGCCAGGCGCCCATCTCGTCGCCGTCCTCGCCGCCGCGCAGGATCTCGGGCGCGCAGGTCACGGCAAGCTGGGCATAGCCGGGCTGGCCGAAGGTTTCGGCGGTGAAGGCCGGGCGCAGGCGGGCCTCGATCGCGGGCAACTCGGCCGGGGCGGCGCCTTCCAGCGCGAGTTGCGGCTGGCAACGAAAGCGGCGCGGCGTGATTGACCCCGCCCCCAGCGACGAATAGCGCACGCAGCCGGTCTGCAGCCGCGTGACGGTGACGGGGCCTGCGAAGATCACCCCGCTCGCCTCCAGCCCGAGGCAGGTGGTGGTGCCCAGCACCGTGCTGTCGCAGATTTCCAGCATGGCTTGCGGCGCGGAGATGGCGTCGGGGCGGGCATCGACGATGCAGTCGGTCAGGCGCAGCCCGGCAAGCGGCACCGGCAGGTCCAGCGCCGCGAGGATGGAGCGGTGGGCGGTCAGCACGAGGTCGGGGTTGCCCGCTGCCACGCCGACGCCCGGCCCGCCGGGGCGCAGGGTCAGATGATCAAGGCTCAGCCGCCCGAGGTGGCCGTCAAGCACGCTCAGCCCCTGTTCCAGCAGCAGCCCGTCAAGGATCAGCTCGCCCGGCGTCTCGCTGCCTGCCGGAGCGGTGCCCTGCACCTCGACCGCGCCGAGGATGCGGGGCAGGACCGCGGCCGGTTCGATGACCCCGGGCTGGCGGATCAGGCTGCCGGGCGGTCCATCCGGGTCGGGCAGGGCGGGCCAGCCTGCGCCCAGGATCAGCAGGCGCGAGCCTTCCGGCACGGTGATCGCGTCGGCGCCGGTCAGGTCGCCGCCGTGGCGGCCGCTGTCCATCAGCGCGATGACGCCGAAGCTGCCGGGCGGCTCGGCGCGCCACGCGGCCAGCGCATCGGCCAGGGTCAGATGCGTGCCTGCCGAGGGGCTTTGCGCCTCGCGCGCCACCCCGGCCGCGAAGGTGACCGGGCGTTCGGCCAGCAAGGGTTCCAGCGCGGCGCGGCGGTTGTAGGGGCCGGCCCCGATGTCGCCGGGAAAGCCGTAGGCGTGGGTCAGCCGCACCGAGGCGCCCGCCCGCGCCGGGGCAAGGCGCAGGCGGCCAAGCTGCGGGTCGATCGCGGCCTCGATCGGCAGGGGCACGGTGACGGTGCTGCCGTCGGGTTGCGCCACGGTGTAGTCGCGGCTGTCTGCGGGCTGGCGCCAGCTTGCCAGATCGCAGACCTCCAGCCGTTCGGGCGGCACGGCCACGCCGTCAAGCTCCAGCGTCAGGACCGCCGGGCTCAGCGCCTCGGGCCGTTCGTCGAACCACAGGCGGGGCAGGGGGCGGCCCTCGGCCAGCGCCTGACGGCGGGCCTCAAGCTCGTCATGCAGGGCGCGGCGGCGCAGCGGCCCCGGCACCGAGCGCAGGTCGGACCGGTCGGCGGTTCCGGCGTCGGAACGCGGTGGGTTGAACAGCGGCGCATCGGTTCCGGCCAAGCCCGTCACAAAGCCGTCGGAGGGGCCGCCGGGGGCCGGTTCGGCCCGCGCCAGCGCATAAGCCTGCAACCGCCACAGGAACACCGCGACATGCGGAATGTTGAACCGGCCGCGCCCCAGCGCCACCGAGCGCACGTCGATGCGGTGCGCCATGGTGCCGAAGGGGCGTTGCGGCGGGTCGAACACCGCGCTGCGGTGCAGGTCGGCGGTGCGCGCGTCGGGGCGCAGGTGGTTGACATGCTGGGTGCCGCCCAGTTGCAGGAACATCTCGCGCGCCACCGCGCGCCAGCCGGTTGCATCCTGCGCCAGTTGTTCAATCACCCGCGCCACACCCTTGCCGCGCCGGTAGGACAGGGTGTTGGCCACCAGCGCGCGGCGCGAAAAGCCGGGGGTGGCAATGTCTCGCAGCCCCCGCACGCCCAGCAGGTCGCCGATGTAGGGCACCACCCAGTCGGCGCAGGTCTCGATGAACCAGTCGTCGAGCAGGGCGCGGATGTCATCTTCCACCCGGCCGCCTTCGGTTGCCAGCACCCCCAGCAGGGCGCGCAGCGGGCCGGTCGCCTCGGTGCCCGGGGGCGGCGGCGACAGGCCCGCCCGTTCATCGTCGCGCTGGCGGTGGATGGCGGGCAGCAGGGCGAAAAGCGCGTCGCGGCGGGCGGCGTCAAGGTCGGTCATGGCTCGATCTCCTCGATGACAAGGCGGTCGCGGTCGATCAGAAGCAGTTCGGCCGGCAGGAAGGCGGCGTCGGCGGCCGACCAGCGGGCGCGACGCGACAGCAGCCGGGTGGTGGTGGCGGGGGGCTGGCCGTCAAGATCGGCGAGGATCACCGCCAGCACCCCGGCCACACCCTGCGCCTCGGCGATCACCCGGCTGGCTTCTACCCCTTGCGCCAACGCCTGCCCGTCGCTGCCGTAGCGCGCCAGCAATGCGGCACGCAGCGCCGCCAGCACGGGGGCGGGCTGCATCCCCGGCGTGACCGCCGCACGCAGCGTCAGGCCGAAGCGCCGTTCGGCATGGCCCGCCACCACCACCGGGCGTTCGGCGTGGCGGGCGCAGTCGATCGCGTCGCGCAGATTGGCAAGGGTGGTGCCGTCCGGGTCGAGCACCCCGCCATCGGCCCCGGTGGCGGTGATGTGGACCACCTGCCGTTCGCCCGACCAGATCGGCGTCGCCTGCGCCATGCCGATGCCCGCGAAGGCGCGTGCGAAATCCTCGAAATCGCGGACCGAGACGATCCGGTCAAGGGTCAGCACGGTGAGGGGGGCGTTGTGGCGGGCATCCTCGACCGCCTCGGGGTCCTGCGCGCCGGTGGCGGGCAGAGGGTTGACCACCGAGCGCAAGCCCAGCGGCTGGTCAAGCGGCAGGGTCAGCTGCCCGGCGCGCACCTGCCCGGCAAGGCCGATGCCGATCCGGTAGGTCGCCACCACGTTGCCCTGCCCGGCGGGCAGCCGCGCGCCGAAGCGGCCATCGCCAAACATCACCCGCCGATGGCCGTCCGCCCCCGGCCGGGTGGCATAGACCCGGGCATCGGCGGGCTGGCCGTAAAGGGTGGGCACCTCGGTCCAGGCCAGCCCGTCCACGCGCACGGTCAGGCTGGACTTTCCGCCGGACGGGGTGGCGGCCTGGGTGTGCGTCAGGGGTTTCTGGCTGAGGCGGAAACTTTGCATCCCCTGGGCCCCGTCGCCCGAGCCCAGCGTTTCGGTGAAGGTCTCGCCCGTCAGCGCCGAGGTCAGTTCGACCCGCGTGGCGCCATGGGTCGCGGCCACGACATTGCCGTTCAGCGTGACCGAGGGGCGCCAGTAAACCCCGGCGAGCGGGGTTTCCAGCACCAGCGTGGCAAGCCCCCCGGCCAGGTCGATCCGCCGGATCACGGCGTGTTCGCTGGTATACAGCGCCTCGTCGGGCGGGGCGAAGGCGTCTTCCGGCGGCTGGGGCGGCAGCGGCAGCAGGTCACGCCCCGCCGCGCCGCGCACGGTGCCTGCCCGGCCGTCGGGGTGGGCCAGCGGCCAGATCGTGACGCCCGCCGCGTCGATCCCGGGCGGGCCGAGCACGGTCAGGGCGGTGGCGGGGGCCAGCACCTCCGACACCCCGCCATCGGGCAGGAAGGTCAGCGGCGGGTCCAGCGCCGCGACCTCGCCCGCGCCCTGCCGGAAGACATGGCCGCGCGGCGCCACCTGCATCTGCGTCAGCAGGCGGCCGCGCAGGATCAGCGACTGACCGGGCACCAGATCGTCGCCGGGGCCGTCTAGCGTGATGGCGTCGCCCGTCAGCGGGGTTTCCAGCGGCGCCTCGGCGCGCGGCAGCGGGCGCGAGACGGCATGGACCACGGTGCCGCGCAGGCCGAACTTGGCCAGGCTTTCGTCGGTGTCGAGCGTCAGCCGCGTCACCCGGCCGGTCAGGGTGAAATCGGCCCTGGCGGCGGTTTCGGCCTGTTCCACCCGGTAAAGCTCGCGCAGGCCGCCCTGTTCCAGCACGAGCCAGCTTTCCGGCAGGATTGCGTCATGGTCGCGGTCAAGGTCAATGCGGCGCTGGGTGGGGCTGGCGATCGCGAAACCGTCCCATTCGTTGTCGTCGGCCGGCGAGGGGGGGAAGGCCGTCTGCACGCTTTCGGGCATCACGCGGTAGTCGGGGGCGTTGTGGCCGAACAGGCTGGCGCGCAGGCCGAAGGCGTAGGCTTCGGGCGTTTCGGCCGGTTCGGTAACCGGGCTGGTGTGGCCCAGATCGTCGCGCCAGCTGACCCGCGTGCGCCCCGCGACCGGGTCGGCCAGCACTTCGGTCACCACGCGCATGTCCCAGCGTTCGGACCCCGGATCGGCGGCCCTTGTCGGCCCCACCAGCAGGATCGGGTCGCCCGGCGCGAGGTTGGTCTGGGTGCCCGCCAGCCACAGCGACGTGGTGCGCCGCCCCACCACCTGCGGCGCGGTCTGGCGCGGGCGCAGCGCGTTCAGCGTCGGGCGGGCGGCCAGTTCGGCCGAGGTTTCAAACAGTTGCGACGTCTCGCCCGGGCCGGGGATCGACTGCACCTTCATGCCGCGCGGCATCGGATAGACCTCGCCCCCCGCCGGTTGCGCCTGCACGGTGAAGGCGAGCCATGTGCTGGCCGCCACGCCGGGGTTCAGCTCGTAGCCGACCATTCGGGCCAGTTCCATCACCGACCGGCGCTCGGTCGCGGTGCGCAGCCAGCCCTCGTTGGCGATGCGGGCCTGATAGAACGACAGGATGTCGAGCACCATCGCCCAGGCGTCGATCAGCGAGATGGCGGGGTCGGACAGGGCGCGGGTGGTCAGGCGCGAAAGGTTGGGGTCGCGCGACAGGGCATCCAGCATCGCCGCCAGCAGTTCCGGCTGGGTGCCGGTGCCGTAGGCCACTTCGGTCAGGCCGGGGCGGTTGCGGGGGCGGGGTGCCCGCCCGCCATGGGCACAGCCGGGGGCGTCGTCAAGGCTCATGTCGTTTCCCTCACGTCGAAGGCGATGAAGCCGTTTTCGGGGCGGTTGGGGTCGCTGTCGCAGCGCAGGATGGCGGTGGGGCCGGGTCGGACCACCCCGGCCGCGATCTCGCCTGCCGCCGCGCGGCCGCGGGGGTGAAAGACGGTGGCGCGGACGCTGGCCACCCCGTCGATGCCAAGGGCGGCCGCATAGACGCGGGAAAGATACAGCGGGTCGCCGAAGGTCAGCGTGTCGGGGTGGAACAGGCCGCGCTGCCCGCCCGGCTGATAGCCGGACGAGAACACCTCGGCCAGCCGCCCGCGCAGGTCGCCCGCGACATAGCCGGGGGCGAGGCAGACCAGCAGGGTGATGTCGAGCGGCAGGTAGACCGGGTCGCGCAGATCAAGGTCGTATCCCGCCACCCGGAAGCGGTCGAGGTGGTCCAGCAGGGCGGCGGCAAAGGCCGGGTCGCCGCGCACCGGCCCGCCGCCCTCGCGGTCGATGGTGACGAAGACGGTATACCAGCTGCCGGTCCAGCGCAGGTCGACCCGGGCGCGGGCGACGCCGGGGAAGGCCTCGGCCTGCTGCACCCAGTCGGCGGGGGTGACGGCGCGGGCCTGGGTGCGGAACGCCTGCGGTGCGTAGCGGCGGATCTCCTCGGCGCTTTCGGGGGCGGTGCCGCCGCTGGCGGGCAGGGGGTTGCGCACGGCGGTGATGCCGGCCAGCGGCGTGACGAGGCTGGTCAGGCTGTCGGCCCCGAGGTTGCCGCGCACCCCGCCGCCCCGCCGCAGCGCCGCCGTGAGGCTGGTGCCGACAGACGGGGCGCGGCCCGCGATGTCGTCGCCGAAGCGCAGGGTGGCGGGCTGCCCCGGTTCGGGTTCGACCACGAACTCGCGGGCGAAGCGGTCGGCGCCCAGCAGGCTGCGGCGCGGCCGCCAGACCTCGCCCGGCCCGGTCAGCAGCACGGCGGGCAGGGCGCGGCGGGGGTCTTGTGCAAGCTGGGTGCGGGCGGGTTCGGCGCGGGCAAGCGCGGGGTCGTGCGGCACGGCGAACACGATGTCCTCGCGGTCGAGCCGGGGGCGGAAGGGGCGCGCACCGTCGGGCATCGTTAGGCTGACGCCGGGGGTGCCGGGCAGGCTTTGCCCCTCGTCGGCCAGCACCACGTTGCCAAGGCCCTGCGCGGTGGCCACCACCGTGGGCAGCCCGCCCACCAGCGCCTCGGCGGTCAGGGTCAGATCGAAGGGCAGCGCGTCGTCGCGGTGCCAGGCCACCGTCAGGATCGGCGTGGCATCAAGCGGGTCGGTGCCCGCCAGCACCTCGGTCAGCCGGACGGCGGCGCGGCGCGAAAGGTCGCGCCGGGCGGCGATGCCGGTTTCGGGATCGGCGGTTTCCTCAAGGATCAGCACGTCGCCCGGCGCCAGCACCAGCCCGGCGGGGCGCAGGAAGGTGGCGGCCGTCGCGCCCTGCGGCAGAACCGGCACCGCCCCCGACCAGTCGTAGGGCACCAGCGTGCTGCGCGGGGCCGACAGGGCAATGGCGGCCATGGTCTCGAACACCACCGCGCCGCCCAGCCGCTCGGGCGCGTCGTCGGGTGTCACCACCGGATCGGCGTCGCGCCCCAGCGCCGCCACCATCGTGCCTTCGGGCAGCACCGCGCCGTCGGCGTCGCTGCCGGGCGTCACGGTCAGCGCGACCCAGGTGCGGGCGTTGCAGCCTTCGTGCACCTCGTAATCCAGCAGCCGCGCGTGGCGGCGCAGCGAGGTGCGGCGGCGGGCGGTGCCGGGGTAAGCCTCGGCCGCGACGGCGTCCTGCATGTAGGCCAGCCGGTCGGCCTCGAAGGCCAGCGCCTCGACCAGGGTCACCATCAGGTCGGCGGGGCTGCGTTCCTTCCAGCCGGGGGCGGTGGCCGACATCCGGTCGAGCATGGCGCGGCGGAAGCTGGGCCAGTCG
Source organism: Paracoccaceae bacterium Fryx2 (assembly GCA_032334235.1). Classification (NCBI taxonomy): domain Bacteria; kingdom Pseudomonadati; phylum Pseudomonadota; class Alphaproteobacteria; order Rhodobacterales; family Paracoccaceae; species Paracoccaceae bacterium Fryx2. The sequence continues at coordinate 460,043 of JAVSGI010000003.1, read as the reverse complement.
CGGGCGAGGTAGTCGATCGGGATGGTGGGGGCGGGGGGCGGCGTGGCGCTGCCCGGCAGGCAATCGAGATCGGACGGGCAGGAAACCTTGAAGTTCACGGTGATGCGCGCCAGCACCGGGTCGATGCCGGGTGGCGGGGCGTCGCTGCCGGGGGCGGCGACCAGCGCCAGTTCGTAGGGCGAAAAGTCGCCCGCCCGGTCGACCACCACCCGCAGCACGCGCCCGTTGGCGGTGGCGGTAAGGGCGGTGATCCCGGTCACCCGCACCCCGCCCGTGAGGCGGATCTGCGCGGGGCCAAGCGGGTCCATCCCGGCCGGCACCTCGCCCGCCTGGCCGGGCAGGGGGTGGACGAAGGTCAGATCGAGCGTGCGCTGGTCGGCGCTGGCAACCTCGACGAAGTCGATGCCGTTCACCGTGTCGGTCGCGCGCACCGCGCGGATGCGGTCGGCCCGCTGCCGGGCAAGGGTGGCGGAAGACAGCGTCATGTCTGCACCTCCAGCGTGATCGACTCTTCGGCCTGGGTGCCGCCGCGGTAGCGGACCTCGACGCGCAGCGTGCCGCCCTCGGCGCCGACCTCGACGCCGGTGATCAGCGCCCGGCCGCCCAGCCCCTGTTGCAGCGCGGCATGGACCGAGGTTTCCAGCGCCGCCGCCAGCGCATTGCCCGAAGGCGCGAAGACCAGCGCCGCGATGCCCGCGCCGAACGTCGGGCGCATCACCCGTTCGCCCGGCGTGGTGCAGAGGATCTGCTCGATCAGGTCGCGCAGGTGGCGGCGCGGGTCGGCGGTGGCGGTCTGGCCGCCGCTGTCGATGTCGAATGGAAAGGCAATGTCGGTCATGTCGCGATCACCCTTGGCTGATTGACCAGCACGTTGACCGGCCCCTGCGGCAGTTGCGCCGGGCTGAGGCACAGGCTGGGCGAGGTTTGCAGCAGCACCGGCTGGCCCATCACCGTGACCCGCACCGCAGGCACCAGCCATTGCACGCGCAGGCAGGGGCTGGGCGTCGGCCCGGCGGGCAGCTGGAAGGCGCAGCCCGCCACCATCGAGGTGTCGGCAATGGTGGCGGCGGGCATCCCCGACACCAGCACCCGCGCGTTGGAGGAAATGGTGGTGACCTGCCCGCCGTGGGGGCAGATGGCGGTCGCGCCGACGTGGAAGATGGGCCCCGGCATCGCGTCCCCCCCTCTCAGGTCACGACCAGCGCACCGGCGTTCACCGTCACGGTCGGGCCGGTCATGGTGATGATCGCCCCCTTGCCGTTGCTGATGGTGATGCCGATGTCGTTGATCGAGATGAAGGCCCCGGTCAGCGTCTTGAGCAGGATGCCCCCGGTCGGGCCGGGCGTGTCGGAAAGCATCAGGGTGGTCTGGCCCTGCGTTTGCAGCACCACGGCGGGCAGGGCGGGGGCGGCGGTCAGCGCCAGCGCCGGAACCTCGCCCGCGTTGCCATACCAGCCCCCGACCCAGATCGGGTAGTCGGGGTCGCCCTGCTCGAATTCCACCCAGACTCCGGCGCCGATCTGCGGCAGGGCCCACATGCCGCATTGCCGACCCGCGAAGGGGAAGCAGGGCATCGCCCAGGTGGTCGGCAGCAGCGCATCGACATCGGCCACCTGCAACAGCAGCCGCCCCTTCTGCATCGGATCGATGTTGTTCAGCACCGTGCCGCGAAACTTGCCATGGAAGCGGCGTTCCTCGCCCTCGCTCATGCCGGGATCTCCTGGGTGAAGGATTCGAATGCGTTGCGGGTCAGCCGGAAGCTTTGCTTGAAGCTGCCGGGCTGGATGGTCGAGGTGACCGATTTCACATAATAGACCCCGTCGTAGGATGGCCCCGACCCGCGCACCCCGACCAGCGCGCGCGGCTTCAGCATCCGGCCATAGCGCGCCACGTCGAGACTGCCCGAGCCCGAGATCACGTCGGCCCGCTCGGCCGCCTGGGCCAGCCCGCGCATCGCCGCCGTCATGATGTCGAACTTGGCCGAACTGGGGTCGTCACCCTGCGGCGCGAGGTTGCCGAGGTTGGTGAAGCTGAGCGGCACCGGCTGGCGCGGCCCCAGCGGCGGGTTCAGCAGGCCGATGTCGGGCACCGGGATCAGGATCGGGAACTTGGAGTTTTCTTCCTGGATGTAGAAGATGAACACCGATTTCTGCAGCCCGTCGAACGACAGGGTCAGCGCGTCGATGTTGCTGGCGCCGTCGATGTTGACGCTGAGGGCAGGCTGCACCTCCCCGACCTTGATCTGCGGGCCCCAGTAGGCATGGCTCATCCCCGGCTGCGGGCCGGGGGCGACGTAGAACACATAGCCGACCTGCGCCGCCAGCCTGCGGATATAGGCCAGATCGGTGCCGCGCTGCTTGGGGATGCGTTCCAGCGGGTTGGGCTGCGCGATCAGAACCGAGGGCACCACCATCGGGATGATGCCGTACATGGCGTATTTCGCCACCATGATCGCCACCCGCGCCTCGGGCGGCATCGGCCAGGGCAGGCCGGAAAAGTCGATCCGGTTCATCATCTCGGACAGGTCCGACCCGGTGATGGTCAGCGTGCTGGCCCCGGGGGTGGAGGAAACCGAAAGCTCGTGCCGGGTGATCACCCCGTCGATCAGCACGGTCTGGCGGCCGTTCATCGTCACCACCAGCATCACCCGGCGCGGCGGGTCGAAATAGGCAGAAGGGTAAAGCTCGGTCAGCAGGGGCGAGGTGCGCCCGGCCTGGAACGAAAGCTGGAAGCCGCTGGAGCCGGTGTCGTTCAGCGTGACCTGCACATCCGTCAGCGCCTCGATCACCGCGCGGGGCGCGGGCTCGGCCATCACGGCGCCGATCAGCAGTTGCAGGGTCACGCCCTCGATCATGGCGATCCGTCCTCGGGTTGCGGCGGTGGCGGGTCGGCCTCGACCGCGATGCGCAGGCTGCGCCCGACCGTGGCGGTCAGGTCGGCCGGGTCGAGTGCCAGGTTGGTGTCGGCCAGCCGCCACCACAGCAGCGGGTCGCCCAGCGTGCGCGCGGCGATCCGGTCGATCCGGTCGCCGTCGCTGACGGGGTGGAAGCCCAGCGGCTCGGCCTTCGGGTCGGGCATCAGGCGGCGGCGCAGGTAGCGCAGCGGTTGGCCGTCCGGCCCGGTGCGGCTGGCGATCGGGGTGTTGAGGTAGCGGCTGGAGGGGCCGAATTTTCCGAGGCTCATCAAAAGCTCTCCTCTGCGCCAAGGGCGGCCAGCCCGCCGCCGGTCGCCTTGCGCGACAGGGTTTCCTTCAGTTGCAGCTGCACCAGGCTGACCCCGCCGCCGCGCGACCCGTAGGCCAGGTCGTTGACCGTCAGCGCCCGCATTCCCAGCGTGATCCGGGCGCGGATCGGGTTCAGGTCGGGGTCGAAGGCTTCCTCCTTCACTGAACATTCGGTGATCCGCACCGCCACGATGCGCTTGGCACCCCAGACGAACAGCACCAGCGGGCTGATGGCGGGCAGCACCTCGATGGCGCCGCGCCCCGCCAGCGCATCCTGTGCCGCGAGTTGCGCGACGGTGGGCGACAGCACGGTTTCGATCGCCGCCAGATCGGCGGCAACGCCGTGCGCCGCCACCGTGGCATCCCGGGTTTCAAGCCCGTCGGCGGCGTCGAGCACCGCTTCAAGGCTGATGGTCTCGACCGGCGGGCCGGCCAGGCGCAGCGCCTCGACCGGGTCGCTGTCGTCGCCCGCGCCACGGATCGTCAGGCTGCGGGTCAGCATCTCGGGGTTGTATTGCAGCACGATGGTGCGCAGGATCTCGCCGCTGTCGCGGTCCATCAGCACGAGGCCGCCCTTGAGGATGCGGGGCGATCGGGTCAACCCGGTCATTTGTCACTCTCCTTCTTGAACCAGCCGCTTACGGTGTCGAAAATCTTCATCATCCGGGTTTCGTTCAGGATGGTGAAACTGGGCGGCGGTTCGGTGCCGAACTGCCGGTCAAGTTCTTCGTGGCGGAAGGGGTGGTTGTTCGACAGGTGGGTGCCCACCATGATGTCGGTGCCCATCTGCGCCGCCTGGTCGGCCAGATCGGCGGGCAGGCCAAGCTGGAAGAACCGCAGCCGCCAGAATTCGAAATGCGTCGAGATGTCGTCGGCATGGCCAAGAGTCAGCGGCACGCCGCGGATGGCAAAGCCCTGCGCCGTCTCGGTGAAATCATAGCCGCGCGGCCAGATCGGGGGCGGCTGGACCCACAGGTTCGTCGGCTGCGGCGGGCGGCGGGGGCCGTAGCCGGGGTCGCCTTCCGGCGTCAGGCCAAGGTCGGCGGGCGTCAGGTCGCCGGGCAGCGGCACGCGCGGCGATTGCAGGTCCGGCAGGTCGAGGTTCAGGACCAGCGCGCCGGGGTCGAGCAGGCGCGCCCATGGCCGGGGACGCGGGAACAGCGACAGCGGGCCCGAGAGTGTCAGCCCGCCTTCCTCGGGGGTGATGAAATCCACCCCGGCGCGGCGGTTTCTGGCCGGTTCACCGAAGGCGTCGGTCTCGCCATGGGCGTAAAGGGTGAACCGGGTGCCCTCAGGCAGCAGCGGCGCCAGCGCATCGCGGATCGCCACCGCCCGGTGCGCCGACAGGTTGCGGTTGTAGGTGTCGTCGCCTTCAAGGCTGGCATAGCCGTGGATGTGCACCACGATCTCGCCCGTCCGCCCCTCGGCCGCCGCCGCCAGCGCAGACCGGGCGGCGGGTGTCAGGTCGGCGCTGTCGCGGGCGAAAAGCGCGTGGTCATCCTCGACCCCGGTGCCCTCCACGGTCACGAAGGGCGCGTCGGGCGGGCTGCGGCCGATGCCGCGGCCTTCGCCCCCCTCGCGCTGGATCATCGGGGCGGCGCCGGGGCGGGACTGCTGGGCGACATGGCCGATCTCGTGGCGCAGCAGGCGGGCGGTGTCGGGCGTGTCGGCGCGGGCATCGGCGGGGAGGAGGGCAATCTCCTGCCCCCGCGCCAGCGCGCGCGCGCCATGGTCGGCCAGCGCATCCCCGGCCGCGGCATCGTCGTGCAGCCGAACCGCCGACAGGTCGAGCCCGAGCCTGCGTTCCTCGGCCATGCGCAGGGCGGGCGGCAGCGCGCGGCCGAAGCCCGCCAGCGTGGCGTCGTCGCGCAGGCCCTGCGGGGCGGGGCCAAGCCGGGGGGCGGACTGCAGGGCGGCATCCTGCGCCTCGTGTTCCGCCGCCGCACGGATCTGCCGGGCCGGGCGGGCATCGCCGCCCCTGTCGGGCCGGGGTTCGGCCCGCATCCCCTCGCGCCCGGTCATGTTTCCGCCCCCCGTGCCATCACAGCCCCGTCACGCGCAGGTTGCGGATCACCGCGCCGCCGATCACGCCTTCCAGCAGGTTCGGTTCGGTCACGCCGCGGAAATGCAGGGTGGTGTCGCGGATGTCGGTGATGGTCAGCGCGCCCTCCTCGACCGTCGCGCCCCCGAAGGTCAGCGGGTCGTCGGGATCGACCGAGGCGTTGATCTGATCGACCGCGAGGCTGATCTGCGACGCCACGCCAGCGGTCGAGGGGTGCAGCCCGCCCGTCGCCGTGATGCCCAGCGCGCCCAGATCCCCGTTGCCACCCAGCAGGATCGTGCCGTGATCGGTCAGCGACACCCGGGTTTCGCGCAGCTCCAGAACGGCCTCGATGTCGCGCACCGAGATCGGCACCTCGCCGCCGCCCGGCGCGCCGGACTCGAACCGCTGCACCATGGTGGAGAGGCGGATTTCGCGGGCCTCGGCATCCGTTATCTCGTCCTGTTCCTTCAGGTCGAACGCCGCAAGTTCCTTGTTCAGATACGGGATGATTGCCGGGATCGGCCCGAGGGCGTTGCCATAGTCGAAGTTCAGCACCAGCCGGTTGCCTTCCAGATCGAAGTCGATCAGGTGATCGACGCTGATCTGGTTCTCGATCTGGTCAAGGTTGAACACGCCGTTTTCCAGACGTAGGTCCAGCCGTTCGCTGACGAAATCCGGCAGGCTGGGGTGGCCGATGGTGAAGCCTACGGTGCCGTGCAGCGCATCGAGGAAATCGAGGTCGGCCAGCAGCGGGTCGGTGCTGGCGCCTGTGGCCCCGGCCCCGCCGACGTTCAGGATGTCGTTCACCCGGAAGGCGGCATCGCTGATGCCGAGTTCGGGGATGACAAGGCTGCCATCGGCGCCGTATTCCAGCCCCGGCGAGCCGTCCGCCTGCGCGGGCAGCAGCGCGGTGCCGACATCGACCCGCACCCCCCAGCCCGGGCGTTCGTAAACCAGCCCCGACAGCGACGCGGCATCGACCGAAACCGCCCCGTCGGTGCCGCGCCGGATGCCGCGGATCACCGCCTCGGGCGCCACTGAGTGTAGCGACCCGCCCGCGGCGCTGGTGATCGACAGCCGGTGTTCCGCCGCCACTCCGTCGGGGCCAAGATCGGCCGTGGTCTGGCTCAGCCGCAGCTCTTCCAGCGACAGGGCGATGCCTGCGGCCGAGATGAAGTCGAGATCGAGGTTGGCGGCGTCGAAGTCGGTTCTGCCGCGCAGCCGGTTTTCGATGGCAAAGCCCAGCGCCGCCCCCTGCGCCCGGTCAACATGAAGCCGGCCGTCGATCTTCGGGCTGGCAGCGCCGGTCGGGTCGGGTTCGATCACGAAGCCCGGATCGCCCGGCTGTGGCGTCAGGGAAAGGTTGGTGATCGTCGCCGTTTCGCTGTCGGGCACGGTCACGGTGATGTCGTGGCTGGTGCCGTCCTCGTCGATCAGCGCGTCGGGCAGCACCAGCCTCACGCCCCGCATGGTGATGGTGGGCACGACAAGATCGAGGATCGTCAGCCGCTCGAAAGGTGCGGTCGAGGGAGGTTCGGCAAGGTCGATGATCGCGCTGGCCTCGGTGCCGGTCAGGGTGATGCGCCCGCCCGTGCCGGGCATCGACAACCGCAGGTCGGGCGACACCACATCCAGCGCGTCAAGCGTGATGGTGGGCACCGTCAGGTGCGGCACCGTCAGTGTGCCGTCGGCAATGGTGATCTGCCCGGTGGACAGATCGTCGATGGTGACATCGACCGTGACCCCCGTCGCCGCCTTGCCGCGGAAACTGGCATCGACCTCGTCGATCTCAAGCTGCTGGCTGCCGTCGCGCAGGAAGTCGAAGCGCAGATCTTGCGCATCTACCACCGCATCAAGATCCATGTTGGCGGCCAGCAGATCGAAGGCGCCGTGCAGACTTTCGATGCCGACATGGGCGCGGTCGCCGCGTGCGGGCACGACCCCGCTCGCCCCGGACCATGCCAGATCGTCCACCTCCAGCCCCACGATCTGCAAGGGCGGCGGCGCAACCTCGCCGCGCGACTCCGCCGCGCGCACCACCGCGGGGTCTTGACGGATCTGCACCGTGTAGGGCGGCCAGATCACGGTCAGGTCGTCGCCGGTGATGCTGGCGATGCGCAGCCGGTCGAGGGTGAGGCGGGGGTTGGCGCGGTCGGTGCGGTCATAGCTGGCATCGACATGGATGCCGGTCAGGCTGACCGGGCTTGCGGCCCGCAGCGTCTTGCCCGCCGCCGCGAAGTTCAGCCGTTGCAACGTGACGGAAGGCACCGCGATGCCTTCGAACCGGGTCACCCCGTCCTGATTGCGGATGCGGCCCTGAATGGTGCCGGTCGAGAAGGCCGCCGTGCCCTGCGGCAGTGCCACCTCGCCCTGGCTGAGCCGCAGCCCGCCGCTGTAGCTGACGCTGCCGTCGTCGCCCTCGGTGCGCTCGCCGATGTCGATGATCTGGCCGCCTTCTTCCAGAAACCGGATGCTGAGGTGGTCGCCGTTCAGCGTCGCGGCCCCGGTCAGCGCGTCTTGCAAGAAGGCCGAGGCGCGGGCGCCGCTGACGCTTTCCAGCCCCACCGTGCCGCTGATCACCATGTCGTCGGCGGCGGTGGCGGGCAGGGTGATCGTCAGCCCGTCGGCCCGCACCCCGAGCAGCGCCCCGCCGTCGATGGTGTAATCCTGCGCGGTGTAGATGCCCTCGGGGTCGGGCATCCCGTAGGTCGGCGGCTGGTGGGTGGAGCCGTAGCCGAGGCTTCCGGCCTCCAGCCGCGCGATGCGAAAGGTCTCAAGCGTGACGCGGTCCAGCCGGTACTGGTCTTCGTCCTGTTCGGTGGGCACGAAGGCCAACCGGGCGGTGACCACGATGCCCTGCGCCGTGGTCACGCCGTCGGAAAAGATCTGGCTGACCATGGTGCCGCCGCCATCGTCGGTCGGCACGGCCGAGCGGCTGGTGATCAGCAGCCCGTCAAGTATCAGGCTTTCGATGCCGATGTTGTCGAGGAAGATTTCGCTGGTGGAATAGACGATCCGGCCTGCGGTTTCGCCCAGTTCGATCCGGCCCGCGCTGGCCTCGCCAAAGCGGGCATCGGTGATTTCGGCGCGCGAGAAGATGCGGTCGGGGCGGTCGGTGCCCTGGCCCCGGCCCTGCACCGTGATGCCGGAGGCCAGCGCGGGGTCGAGCGAGAAGTCCGACTCCGCCAGATTGCCGAGGCCCGAGATGCGGGCATCCAGCCCCTCGACCACCGCAGAACGCGCGCCAAGCCGCTGTTCCCAGTGCAGGAAAAGCGAAATCGACAGGTCGCGTTCGCCCTGAAGCCGCGCCCGTTCGGCCTGGGTGCTGGCGGCGGCAAGGGCTGCGGCGTTTTCGGCCAGACCGGCCTCGAACGCGTCGAGGATGTCGAGCTGTTCGCGCAATTCCGCCAGTGCGGTGTCGTCGGCGGGCGTGCGCCGGGTGGGGGGCTTGTCTTCCAGCAGCACGATCTGGCTGGTCAGCCAGGGCCGGGTCAGCCGCCCCCGGATGCCCTCGGCCGACAGCCGGTCGGCCGTGGCGTCGAGCACCCCGGCGCGTACCGACAGGTCAAGATCGAAGCCCTGCGCTTCCGCCACGTCGATGCCAAGGGCGGCGGCGGGGTCTGCGATGCCTTCCAGCCGCAGCGAGGTGCCGCTGATCCCGATGCTGTCGAGCCGCCTGGCGAAGTCGGCACAGCTGCTGAGCCCGCCGGTCACGCCGACCGACAGGGAAACGCCGCGCCCCTCGGCCCGGCGGATGCTGCGGCCCCCGGCCCGGATCGCCGCACCCGCAGCGCCTTCGACATCGTCCTGCCCGGTGGCCTCGAACCAGTCGGCGCCGAAGGTGATGGCGCCGCGCCCGGCCGAAAAGCCCAGCGTCGCCTGCCGTGCCTCCAGATGGTGGACATAGAGCGCCTCGGCGGCCAGCAGGGTGTCGCGCAGGCGGGCAAGCTCGGCGGCGTCAGCGGGCGACAGGTAGCTGACCCCCGCCGCCGCCAGCGCATGATAGCTCACGGTCGCCGTGTGGCGGGTGTGCGCCTCGTCCTCCAGCGCGATCAGCGCCGGATCCCACGGCCGCTCGGCCAGCGCGGCTTCAGCCTTGGCCCAACCTTCGGCTGCCTCTGCCACGGTCGGGATGCCCGCGCCGAGCGAAAACTCCTCCAGCGTGATGTCGTTCAGTTCCAGGGTGAATTCGGCGGTCTCGCGGCCCAGTTCGGGCACGGTGGCGGGCACATGGGCCGGGCCGTCGATGATCCGCCCCAGCGCCTCGCTGTCGGTCAGGAAGGCCAGCAGCCCGGCAGAGCCGTGGCCGCGCCCGTGCACGTCGGTCAGTGCAAGCTCGCCCGTGGTGATGCGGCCGCGCATCCCCGCGACATGCAGCCTGCCGACATCGACCGTGATGCCGCCGTTGGCGAATGGGGCCAGGAACGCCTCGGCCGTTTCCAGTGCGGCCCGGTCGGCGTCGCTGAGCGTGGATCGGGTGGGGCCGAGCCGCGCCACCACCTCTTGCGCCGCCAGAATCTCGCGCCGGAACGCCTGAAGCGCGCTGACGCGGCTGGCGATCCGGTCGATGCGCTGCTGCATCGCGTCGCGTTCCTCGCCTTCCGGCAGGTTGCGGATCAGGATCATCAGGCGCACCTTGCGCTGGATGTTGGCGCGCACGCTTTGCCACAGGATCTCGAAGTAGTCGTCGAGGTTGCCCGCAATGCCGATGCGGGCCTGCTGGACCGCCACCGACTCGATGTATTGCCCGCCGCTGGTCAGCACGCCCGACAGGGTCAGGTCTTCGACGGTGATCATCATCGGCGTGGCGTGGGTGGGGGCGGTCAGCGCGGTGACGATCTCGCCCGCGCGGTCGGTGATCTCGCTGCCCAGCGTCAGGCCGACCAGCCGCAGGATCGGCGTGATCGGGTTGACCGCCCAGGGTTCGACCCCGCGCCCGGCCTCGGGCAGGCGGTTGGCGATGGCGTCGCGGCCAAGATCGACCTCCAGCCCGGTCAGGGTCACGGTGTTGACCCCCAACATGCTGCCGCGCAGCACGATCAGCAGGTCGTGCAGTTCCAGCGTGCCCATCCGCAGGTCCAGCGTGGTGGGTCGCGGGCCGGTTTCGCGGGTCGGGTAGCCGAGCGCCATTTCCATGCCCTCGATCCGGCCCGCGCCGGTCGATACCAGCATGTCGCCGATCGGGTAGCGGATCGCGGCGATGGCCAGCGCGTTGGCCCGCATCTCGATCACGCCCCGGTCGGTATCCCAGAAGGCGCTGTCGATGTAGTTCACCCCGCGGTCGGCCTCGGAGGCCTCGGCCACTTCGGCGGCAAGCTCGGGGTCGGCGATGCGGTCCTCGGGGCTGACGAAGCGGATGCCCATGAACGACCCGCCCATCAGGTTCTGCAAGGCCACCGCGCTGATGCCCTCGCCGCCCAGCGACCGGCCGAACAGCGCGTTGCCGATCATCGCACCGGGTTCGCGGCTGTCGCCCAGCAGGGCAAAGCCGTGGCCGATGGCCGCGAAGGACTGGCCGATCATGTCCCACGCGTTCTCGACCGCCCAGTCGCCGTAGGCCGGTTCCCATGCGGTGCGACGCCCGCCGTCGCGGATGCGGCTGTCATAGAGCATGAAGGGTTCGACGATCTGCGCCCGAAACACCGCGTCGTCGTAGGCCTGGGGCGCGGCCTCGCTGACCTGGCGCGAGCGGTTGAACACCCATTCCTGCTCGCCCGCCGCCCCGGCCATGCGGATCAGGCCCTGCAGGCGGCCGATCTCGGCGCGCGACCACAGAAGGTCATCCAGAAGCTGCGCCTGGATGCCTGCCAGATCGAGCCGCCCCTCGCCGCCGCGGTAGAAGTTCAACCCCGCCGACTCGCGCATCGACTGCGACAGGCTGGCGTAAAGCCGCGTGCCGAAGCGGCCGCCGTTTTCCTCCATCAGCCCGGCGCGGACCTGGTCGGGCAGGGCCTTGACCAGTTGGAACGCCAGCAGCGCCTCGGCGCTGGTCACCACGTTGAAGATCCAGGCGCTGGTCAGCAGGTCTTCGGCCAGCGCCACGTTCTTCCATGGCGGGCGCAGGGCGGCGAGGCGCAGCAGCGTTTCGATCCGCGAATGGGTGGGCGCGCCATCGGCCGGGGCTTCGGCTGCCGGGGCCACCAGCGCCTCGCCGGGGAAACCGTCAAGCAGCGTGTCGATCAGCCCCCCGGCCGCTGTCGGCGCCTGCAAGGCTTCGACGATGCCCTCGAAAATCTGCAGCCGGCCAAGGAACCCCGACAGCGTGTCGAGTGCCGCGATGCGGGCGTCGTCGTCGGGGTCGGCCATCAGGGCGGTGATGCGCGCGATGGCGGCGGCGCCGGTTTCATCGGCGCGGGCGGCGGTGGCGGCGGCGGCGCGCGCGTCACGGCTGGTTTCCAGATCGCTGCGTGCCTGTTCGACGGCCCCCGCGCGGTTGTAATCGGCCGCGGCCCGGTCGCGCAGGTCGGTGTCGAGCAGGCGGCCGAGATGCGGCCCCTGCGCCGGGTCGGCCCGGAGCCACGCCAGCGCCGCCGCCGGAAAGCCCCGGTCGAAGATGTCGCCCAGCGCCACCACCTCGGCCGGTTCCAGCCCGTGGAAGTCCATGCCGCGAAACAAATCCTCATCCTGCTCCGCGATCACTGCGGCCTCGGTCATGCTGAAGGCGGCGAGGATTTCGCGCCGGAAGCGGGGGAAATGGCCGGGCGAGACGTTGTCGAGAAAGGTCTCGCGCTGGCCGGGGGTCAGGTGGCCGAAGATCGCGCGCACCACCTCGAACGGCAGGCCCTCGACCATGGTCAGCGCCTCGCGGATCGCGCCGTCGGTGACCCAGAGAAACCCCAGCCACCCGCGCAGCAGGTTGCGGATGCGGATCAGTTCGGTGGCGTAGCGTTCGGCCACCAGTTCTTCGAGACTGTCGTCGCGCAGCACGGTGGCGGGGGAAAGCGGCTGGCGCGCACGGGGCAGCACCCGGCCTTCGGCGGCGCGGCGGCTGATCTCGACCGCCTCGTATTCGGCGGGCAGGAGGGCGGCCTCACCGCCCAGCCGGGCCTGCGCCAGATGCGCCAGTTCATGCGCCAGCACCCCGCGCCCCTGCGGCAGGCGGGGCCGGAAACGGTCGGGGTGCAGGATGATCCGGCCGCCTTCCACCCGGCCGGTGGTGGCCGAAAGCCCGAACCCCGACCGCTCGAACCGCACCAGCGTGCGGTCGCGCGGCAGACCCAGCGCCTGCGCCAGATCGTCGAACCCGGCCTGCCGCAGCGCCTCTGGCGCGGGCAGCAAAGCCACGCCCAGCGCAACCGTCGCGGCAGGCTCGGGCCCGGGCCGGGCGGGCGTGGCCTCTGCCTTGGCGGCGGGGGCCGCAGATTGGCGCAGCGGCGCGGTCATGGCCCCGGCCCTTCGCGCAGCCTGTCGACCAGCGCGCGGGCGGCTTGTTCCCCGACCTGTTCCGGGCTGGGGGAACCGTCGATCCGGGCACGCGCTGTCCGGGCGGCAAGCTGCGCGAAGCCGTCCGCATCGGCCAGCAGCCGGGCCAGTTCGTCGCGAAAGCGGTCCTCGACCCGCCGCGCCTCGGCGGGGGAAAAGCCGTGCAGGTGCAGGTGGCCGATCGACAGGCTGACCGCGCGCATCACAGCCACCCCCGCATCTCGGCCGACGAGATCTTCTTGTCGAGCTTGTCGCATTCCAGTTCGGCGGCACGCGCCAGATGCGCCATGCCGATCGGCTGCCCGGCCTCGACCGCAAGGAAGGCAGCGTTCAGCGCGATGTTGCGGATCGCACCCCCGGTCACCGACAGGCGGCCCAGCAGCGCCGGGTCCACCCCGTTCAGCGCCGCCCGTGCCGGGAACGCCTTGCGCCACATCGTCACCCGCTCGTCATAGCCGGGGAAGGGGAACTCGATCACGAAGCGCAGCCGCCGGGCAAAGGCCTTGTCGAGCGCGGCGCGGAAATTGGTCGTCAGGATCGCGAGGCCGCGATACGCCTCCATCCGTTGCAGAAGGTAAGCCACCTCCATGTTGGCATAGCGGTCGTGGCTGTCGCGCACCTCCGAGCGTTTGCCGAACAGCGCGTCGGCCTCGTCGAACAGCAGGATCGCGCCGCCGTCCTCGGCGGCATCGAACACGCTGGCGAGGTTCTTTTCGGTCTCGCCGATGTATTTGCTGACCACCCGGCTGAGGTCGATGCGGAACAGATCGAGGTCAAGCTCGGCCGCCAGCAGTTCGGCGGCCAGCGTCTTGCCCGAACCGCTGGGGCCGGAAAACAGCGCGCTGACCCCCAGCCCGCGGTCGCCGGGGCGGGCGAAGCCCCAGTCGGCATAGACCTTGCGGCGCTGGCGCACCTGGGCCGCGATGGCGGAAAGGGCGGTCTTTTCCCGCTCGGGCAGCACGATGTCGGCCCAGGAGCCGCGCGTCTCGATTTCCACCGCAAGGTCGCGCAGACGTGGCCGGGCGACGCCGCGCGCCGCTGCCCATAGGGTGCGCTGCGCCGGGTCGATGCCGACGCCAAGCTGCGGCCGGGCGGTGGCCGCCGCCTCCTCGACATCGGAAAAGCCCAGCGAGAAATGCCCGGTCACGGCGTCGAGCGCACCGTTCAGGCCGCGGCCCGCCGCCCCCAGCCGGTCGCGCCAAAGCTGCGCCTGTTCGGCGGGGCCAAGGGCGGGCAGCCGCAGCCGCAGGCGCGGGCGCGGCCCGGCAAGATCGCCCGCCGCCCCGTGCAGGAACATCGCCCCCGGTCCGGCCACCAGATCGGTCACCGCAGGCCCCGGCGCCTCGATCATCAGGGCGCGGCCGCACAGATGCACCTCGCGCGCCCAGAGGGTCGCAAAGGCCCGCCGTTCGGTCGCAGGCGCGGGCAGGTCGGTCGCGCGCAGCCGCCACAGGCCAAGCCCCGCCGTTGCCGCCGCCCGTGCCGCCAGCGCCCGTGCGTCGCGGGGGTCGTCGGCCTCGATCTCGATCAGCGGCGGTCGGTCGGATTGCAGCGCCGCCGCCGCCCGGTCCGTCAGCCGGGCCAGCGCGTCCGGCATCCAGCCGGGTTCGGGCAGGCGGGCGAGGTAGGGGGACAGACGGTCGTCCAGCGGGTCGAGCCCGGCCAGATGGTGCAGGATGCGCTCGTCCACCGTCACCTCGGCGCGGGCCAGCGGGCGGCCGGTCCCAAGGCTGACCAGTTGCCAGCGGCGCAGCGGCCGGTCGGGCGACAGCGCGCTCCAATGCGCGCCGGGCAGGCGGGCCAGCGGCAGGGCGAGGCCGAGGCCGGGCCGCCCTTCCGGGTCGAGTGCGGCCAGAGCGGGGGCAAGACCCTTGTCAACCTCGATCCCCGCCGCCAGCAGCAGCACGTCGCGCTCAAAACCGCTTAGCCCGAAGGCCGCCACCAGCCGGTCGAGCCGGTCGTGAGGCTGGGGTGCCGCATCCTCGCCCAGCAGGCGCGCGCGGGCGGCGGCGCAGGCCGATTGCAGCGCGGCAAAAGGGTTGGCGGGGGCGGAGGTCATATCGTGACGACGGGGCTGTCAAAGCTCCCGTCCCCGGCGATGCCCAGCGGGCTTTCGGCGGCATCGACCTGCACCCGCAGCAGGTAGTCGCCCGCCACCACCCGGGCCAGCGGCACCCCGACGCTGGCTGCGGCTTCGGTGGCGGGGTCCATGCCATTGCCGTCGGGCGCGCGGAAGCTGTAGGCGCGGCCCGAGCCGTCGCGGGCGTTCAGCACCACGGCGACCCGCTGGCTGCGGCCCAGATCGGGCACCAGAGTCAGGGTCAGCACGCCGTCGCGCAGCGTCACGCCATCCTCGATCACCTCGCCGCCCTGGACGAAGGCGGCGGTGACCTGCGGTTGCAGCACCATGATGCCCCGGTTCGACGTGGCCGTCTCGCGCAGGGCGGGCGGGTCGCCCAGCAACGCCAGATGCCGGATCGTCACCGGATGCGCACCGGCGCGCAGGGGGCCGGGCGCGGGCAGGGTCAGCGCGATCCGGTCGGGGGCGACATTGGTGATTTCGGCCGTGAGGTCGGCCTCGCCAATGGTCAGCCGCATCCCGGGGGCCTGCAGGCCGGTGCCGGTGATCACCAGCACGCCGCCCGGCAGCACCGCCGCGAGCGGGCCGTCCTCGGCGGCGACGGTCAGGATCACCGGGCGGGGCTGCGTCGCGGCGCGGGCGCGGGGGTGCAGCGCGGGCAGCGCCTGCCGCGTGCCCAGATCGCTGTCGATCAGCACGGTGGTGACGCGGTAGGCCAGCGTCGGGCGGAAGCGGGCTTCCAGCGCGCTCCACAACCGCGACATGTCCTCGTTCGGCATCGCCTCGGGGGTGATGCGCAGATGCTCGAACTGGCCGGCAAGGCCGGTCTGCCCCAGCCCCGGCGGAAACCCGGCGGGCGGGGCGGCGGGTTGCAGGGCCTGGCCGATCATCCCGCGCGTCGGCACCGGGGTTTCGTGGAAGGTCTGCGCGATCTGGGCCAGCAGGATCTCGGCGCGCAGGGGTTGGGCTGCATAGGCGGTGATCAGGTAGTGCAGGTCAAGCGCCAGCGGCGGGGCGGACAGCCGATCGCCCCGGGCCGAGCGCACCGGCTCGCCCAGATTGACCCAGCCGGTATTGCGGCTGATCTGGTAGAGGAACACGTTGACCTGCGTCGGGTCGTTGGCCTCGCCCAGATCGACCCGGTCGGGCGGCAGGGCAGTCATTGCCACCGGGCCTGCGGCGGCGGCCACTGGGTCTTCGGCCAGCCGGTTCGCCAGCATGTCCTGCAGGATCGCGGTCACGCCGGCCAGGGCGAGAACGGTGCTCATGCGCCGCCCCCCTTGCCGGAAAGATAGGCGTCGAGGCTGAGCGCGGGGCGGCGCGGGGCGGGCTTGCGCACGGTTGCGGCGGGCGGTGCGGCCGGGGCGGGGGCGTGGATCTCGACGGTGCCGATCTCGATCCGCACGGGGGGCAGGGCGGGGGCCTTTGGCGGGGTGCCGGGGGCAGCTCGCGCCGTCGCCTGCAGGGCGCGGGGCAGCGGATCCTGCCGGATGGGCTGGGGTGCGGCTGGGGCACGCGCCGGGGGCGTGGGTGCGGCCTGTGCGGCGGCGGGTGCGGGGGCGGAAAGTTCCGGGCGCGACGCGGCTGGGGCGGGCGTGCGTTCGGGCCGGACGGGCGGACGCGCGGGTTCCGGCGGCGGGGCCTGGGGGCGGGCAGCGAGTGGCGGCGCGACCGTGCGGCGGGGCAGGGCCGGGGCGGGGGGGCGCGAGGCCGGGGGGCTTGCGGCGTCGGTTCGGCCGCGACGATGCGGGGGGCCGGGTCCGGCCGCGTGGCAGAGGGTGGCCCGGCCGGGCCATCCCGGCCCGCGGCCCCGGCATTCCCGGCCGGCCCGGCCCGGCCCGGCACCCCGCCCCTTCCCGGGGCCGCAGCAACCGGGGGGCCGGGCGTCTCGACGGGCGGGGCAGACGCCGCCGCGCCGGGTGGCCCCGGCGGGCCCGGCACCGGCAGGGCGGGCGTGGTGCGGGGGGGGGCGGGCTCCGGCTCTGCCTCCTCGGGCGCCCAAGGGTCCGCGAGGGGCGGCCTGCCTCCGGGTGCAACCGAGGCTTCAACCCCGCGCGCCCGGTCGATGAGGTGATCGAACAGGCGTTTCATGGGCCGCCTTTCGCTGAACGGGCGCGGCGCCGGGCAGGGGGCAGCGGGGCGTCGGCAGGCGGGATGCGGTGGGGAAACGGCCGGTTCATGACCCGATCATCTCCAGATACGCGCGGCGCCGGGCAGGGGGCACCGCCAGAATCTCGGCCTCGGTCCAATGATAGGCGCTGGCCAGCACATGAATCTCGGCCAGCAGCCGCCGGCCCGCCCCGGCGAGGTCGGCCCAGAGGTGGCGCACGATGTCGAAGGGGCGCGACCACGCCGCCGCGCAATGGGCGCAGGTCAGGTCGAACACCACATGCGCCAGCGGATCGGCGGCCGCGAGCCAGTCCTCGATCCGGGCGACCTCGGCTTCGGACAGATCGTCCGACCCGGCGGCGGCGCGGGCCAGTGCCAGACGTGCCTCGGCGCGGGGCAGGCCCTCGATGGCAAGGATGTCGGCGGTGGTCAGCCTGCGGGGGGTTAGGCGGCCGCACCCGGTCGGCGCCGGGGCGGCGGCTTCGGCAAGGGCGGGAAGGGGCGCGGTGAACTCGACCCGCTGGCCGCAGGCGGGGCAGGTGTCCTCGCAGGGGCAATCCGCCCCGAACCACAGCGCGCGCAGCCGCATCAGGGCGGCGTCGCGCGCCCCCAAAGGCAGGTCTGCGGCGGCCTCTATCCCCCCGGCCCCGGCCAGTGCCAGCGCCCGCCGCGCCGGCGAGACCGGCCCGGACGTGGCCAGCAACAGCACGTCGGCCTCTTGCATAACCCTGTTCATCACGTCCTGCCTTCTTTCGGGCCGCAGGCCTGCCCGGGCACATGCATACCCGGGAGGCAAGCTGCCCCCTGCTGTTCGCCTGCCGCTGCTCTGCCGGGGCGGACCCCGGCCGAACCCCGGTCAGGCCGGTTCGGTGAACGATCCTTCGGTCGGCTCCCTGACGTCGTAATCCCGTTCCCAGCCCTCGTGATCGAGCTTGATCATCTGGATGGCGATGGCATTGGCATTGGCGTCAAGGTCGGGCAGCGCCTGGTATTCGCTGACCCAGCAGCGGTAGATCTTGTAGGCGAGCGCCAGTTGCCCGGCCTCGTTGTAGACCTCCAGCGTCAGATCCTTGCGGAAGTCGGCCAGCGAGGTTTCGGCCCCCAGCCCCGCGCCCCAGTTCCACACCTTGTTGGCCCACTGCTCGAACCGCGGGTCGTGGGTCACGCCGCGTTCCAGGGTGATCGCCTCGTATTCCGTCCGCCCGGGGCTCTTGCGCGAGGTGGAAGGGTCGCCGCCCTCGCGGTGCTTGATGACCTCGGTGGTGCGCTTGAGCATACTGGTCTTGCTGACGCCCAGCACATACTCGTTGTCCCATTTCACGCGGAACTTGAAGTTCTTGTAGGGATCGAAGCGGTTGGTGTTGACGCTGAACTGTGCCATGTTTCCCGGCCCCCCTTACGCCGCGCTCTCGCCAGCGATCTGCTGGAGCTGGATGACCACGAATTCGGCCGGTTTCAGCGGCGCGAAGCCGACGCTGATGTTGACGATGCCGCGGTCGATGTCGGCCTGCGTCGTCGTCTCGGCATCGCATTTGACAAAGAAGGCGTCATCGGCCGAGGCGCCCTGGAACGCCCCCTTGCGGAACAGCCCGTTCATGAAAGACCCGACGTTCAGACGGATCTGCGCCCAGAGCGGATTGTCGTTGGGTTCGAACACCACCCATTGCAGGCCGCGGTAGAGGCTTTCCTCGATGTAAAGTGCCGTGCGCCGCACCGGCAGGTATTTCCATTCGCTGGCCAGCCGGTCGTCGCCCTGCAGGGTGCGCGCGCCCCAGACCACTCGCCCGGCCGGGGGCAGGCTGCGCAGGCAGTTCAGCCCCAGCGGGTTCAGTTGCCCGTTCTCGGCATTGGTCAGCGGCACCGTCAGGGCGGGCACGCCGCGCAGCACCGCCTGAAGGCCGGCCGGGGCCTTCCAGACCCCGATGCGGCTGTCGGTGTTGGCGATCACGCCCGCAATCGCGCCGCAGGGGGCGAAGGATTCGATCTGGCCGTCGCGCAGCACGTTGGGCTGGCGCAGGCGCGGGAAGTAGAGCACCGCGTTGCTGCTGACCGTGCCGACCCCCGCCGCCATGCCCGCCACCGCCTGCGCCACCGTGCCCCAGCCCGAAGGCGGATCGACAATCAGCACCGCCCGGCGTTCCTCGCAGTAGGTCGCCGCCTCGGTCCAGACCGGGGCGGTGGTGTCGGTTTCGGGGGCGAAGGGCGGAATGCAGAGCAGGTTGAAGATGTCTGCATCCTCTAGGGCATAGATGCCCTGCTTGTTGGCGCGCGAGCCCAGGTAGTCGGGTGCGGTCAGCGCCACCCCGTCCGAGGCTGGCACCGTGACCCCGGTGGACACGGCGGCGGCGAAGGCGTCGCCGCCCAGCGGCACCGGGCCGCTGTCGGCCGGGCGCCCCCCCGGCAGCGCCCCGAAGGCGCGCACCAGCGTGGAGCCGTTGGCCAGCACCAGATCGACCCGGCGCGGGCTGTCGGCGGCGACCGACAGGTTGCGGAACACCTCGACCGTGCCGGTGCCGCCATCGCGGATCGACAGGTTGAAGGCGTCCCCCGCCGCAGCAGGCACGTTGTGATCGACCCGGGCGCGCAGGCCATTGGCCCAGGCGCCCTCGCTCGCGGCCTCCAGCGACAGCCCGCCGCCAAGGTTGATCCGCGCGCGGGTGACCGGGGCCGCGGCATTGGCGGCGGCGGTCACGGCACCCGCCACGGCCGCCGTTGCGGCGTCGAGCACGTCGGTCAGGGCTGCGGCACCCGCGACGGAGGCTTCGGCCGCGGCGGCCACCGCGGTTGCGGCCGACAGGGCCGCCGCACCCGGCGCACCGGCCGCAGCCACGGCGGCGGTGGCGGCATCGGCCACCTCCTGCTCGGTTGCCACCGGGGCATCCACGGCCGCCTGCGCCGCGGCGACGATGGCATCGGCCGCCGTCTGTGCCGCCGCCTGTGCCGCGGCAAGGGCGGCCTGGCGCGCCGCCTCGTTGGCGAAGCTGGGGGCGAACAGCCGCACGATCACCGCCTGGCCGCCGCCGTTCACGAAGAAATCCTTCGTGGCGAAGCTGAGGGTGGAGCCGGTCCACAGACCGCCGAAGGTCCGTTCGAAATCGCCGTAGGAGTTTATGACGACCGGAACATTCACGGGGCCGCGCCGCGCCCGACCGATCAGGGCCGCCACCGAGGTGGGAACGCCTGCAATGGTCCGGACACCGGAGGGAATTTCCTGAATGTAAAGGCCCGGGAAAGTGCCAACAATCGACATGCTGCTCACCCAATAATTATTTCAAGAACATGGGATAATCTTACCAAAAATTTCGTTCACTTTCAAATTGAACGTGAAAGCGCGCCACAGCCGGAAATTGCGCTGAGGCTGTGCGGGCTTACGCCCGTTCCTTCAGAAGAGCGCGCAAAACCCCGCATGGCGCGGCCGCGCTACCGCGCAGCACGCGGACAGGGCGTCGAGTGGGATTCGATTCGGGGCAGGCCGGGAGGGGTGTCCGCGTGGTTTCCGATCCTGAGACCGTGGGACAACGGCGCGGGCGGACGCTCCGCGGGGGATATTTTCGAACAGAAGAAAGGGGACGGGCGAGGCGGCCCCGGAGGCGTCTCCGGGGGCGCTGGTTGGTTGCGGTCAGAGCACCATGTCGCGGTCGAGCGGGAAGATCGGGCGCGGCACGTTGCGGTAGGGGCGGCGATGGGCCTGCGGGGTGGAAAGCGCGCCCGAGTCGCACACGATCACCTTGCCCGCGATGGGCTCGAAGGCGGCGCGGAAATGCTGCATCGATTTCAGCGCCACCACGGTCTTTTCGGCGGGCTGGATGCCGAAAGCCTTGAACTGCTGCTGGTCGAGCATCTGGCCGCGCTCGGTCACCACCAGGATGTCGATGCCCGCCACCCGCAGCACCGCCGTGGGGCCGAAGGTGAAGTGCAGCCCGCCGATCATCGGCCCGTCTCCGGTCAGCGCGCCGTCCGAGACATGCATCACCGTGCCGGTCAGGGTCAGCGGGCCGCCGCCGAAGCTGGGATCGACCTTGCCGCCAAGGGCGAGCGTCACTTCGTCGCCGGGCTTGTGCGTGGTCAGGATCGCGGCGGCTTCGGGGTCGATCACCGGGGCGAAGGTGGCATTGGTCAGTCCCGCATCCAGCATCGCGGCCAGCAGGTTGGTCGCATCCCCATAGGCGCCCGATCCGGGGTTGTCGGCATAGTCTGCGATGATCAGCGGGCCGTTTGCGGCATCGAACGCCTTGCCCATCGCGGCGGCCTCGGCCACGTCGAGGAAAGTGTTTTCCGAGGTGAAGCGCATGTCCCAGACCGCATCGGCGAGGCTCTCGGCCAGTTCGCGGGCACGCGTCGCGGCCCCCGGCACCTTGCGGTCATGCGTCACCAGCACGCTGGGGCCGACATCGCGGATGTCGGCATCGCCGAAGCCCGCGTTGATCGACACGGCGAGGATGCCGGGCTCGCTTTCTGCCGCCAGCGCGCGGGCGTAAACCGGCAGCATCGGCCCCCTGTCGGTGCGCCCGCCATTGGTTTCATCAAGCATCGGGCGGTGCGCGCGCAGGGTGGCGGGGGCGGTCTTGCCCGACATGGCGGCATCGAGCAGGCGGCCGGCCTGAAGGCCGCGGGCGCGCATGTCGATGTGCGGGTATGTCTTGTAGGACACGATGATGTCGGCAAGCGCCGCCATCTGCGGCGTGGCGTTGGCGTGCAGGTCCAGTGTGATGGCGATCGGCAGGTCGGGCCCGGTGATGGCGCGGATGCGCGACAAAAGCTCGCCCTCGCCATCCTCGCAGAAATCAGGGACCATCGCGCCGTGGAGGCCCAGCAGGATGCCGTCGAGGCTGTCTTTCTGGGCCGCCACCGCGTCGCAGATCCTGCCCGCGATCAGGTCATAGGCCGCGCGCGCCACCTTGGCCCCCGGTTCGGCATGGGCGGAGATGACATGGGTCATCCGCCAGCCCGCCTCGGCCGCCGCATCCATGAAGCCGCCAAGCTCGGTATTGGCGGCACCGCGGGCGGCGATGGCCTCGGCGCCTTCGGCAAGCATCTGGGTACGGAAGGCGGGCAGGTCGGTGGAGCCTTGCTTGAAGGTGTTGCTTTCGTGCAGGAATTCGGCGGTCAGAACGTGGCGGGTCATGGGGGCTCCGGGAGTCAGATCGGGTGAAAGCAGGCTGCGGAATGGCCGCCTGCGTCGGTGGTCAGGGGTGGCACGCTCGCGCGGCATTGCTCGGTGGCGCGCGGGCAGCGGGCGGCGAAGGCGCAACCGGGGGGCAGGGCGAAGGCCGAGGGAATCTCGCCCGTCAGGTTCGAAAGCTCCTTGCGGTGCAGCGGGTCGGGGGTGAAGTTGCTGGCCATCAGCGCGGCGGTGTAGGGGTGGCGCGGGGCGGCCTGCGGGTCGGGCAGGTCTTCGACCACCGAGCCCAGATACATCACCACGATCCGGTCGCAGAAGTAACGGACAAGGCCGAGGTCATGGCTGATGAACAGGTAGGTCAGCCCCAGCCGCGCCTGAAGGTCCTGCAACAGGGCTACGATCTGCGCCTGGATCGACACGTCGAGCGAGGCGGTCGGCTCGTCCAGCACCACGAAATCGGGATGCAGAGCCAATGCGCGGGCGATACCGACGCGCTGCCGCTGGCCGCCAGAAAGCTGGTGCGGGTAGCTGGTGGCGAAGGCGGAGGACAGGCCGACCTGATCGAGCAGTGCGGCGACATGGCCCTTCGGCAGCGGTTCGCCCTGCACCACGAAGGCTTCGGCCAGCACCTCGGCGATGCTGTAGCGCGGGTCAAGCGAGGAGTAGGGGTCCTGGAACACCATGCCCATCCGGCGGCGCAGGCGGCGCAGGTCGCGCGGCTTCAGCGCAGCAAGGTCGGTGCCGTCGAAGCGCACAGAGCCGCCGGTCGGTTCCAGCAGGCGCAGCACCAGCCGGGCGAGGGTGGACTTGCCGCAGCCGCTTTCGCCCACCACGCCGACCACCGCGCCGCGCGGGATGGACAGCGACACGCCGCGCACCGCCATCATGCTGCGCGGTTTCGACAGCCAGCCGCCGGGGCTGGTGAAGCGGCGGGAAAGATCGGTCAGGGTCAGAAGGGGTTCAGGCATCGGCGCCCCCCAGCGGGAAATGGCAGGCCACCACGCCATCGCCGAGCGGGCGCGGCAGCGGCACCTCGGTCTGGCAGCGGGGTCGGCAGGCGGGGCAGCGGGGGTGGAAGCGGCAGCCTTCGGGGTAGCGCGCCACGCCGGGCACAGCACCTGGGATGCCGGTCAGCGCGCCGGGGGCCATGCCCTCGCGCGGGATGCAGTCGATCAGCGCGGCGGTGTAGGGATGGGAAGGCTGCGCGAACAGCGGGCGGACGGGGCGCGCCTCGGCCAGACGGCCGGCATAGAGCACCGCGACGGAGTCGCAGACCTGCGCCACCACCCCCATGTCATGCGTGATCAGGATCAGCGCCAGCCCCTGTTCGCGCACCAGCGTGGCAAGGATGTGCACGATCTGCGCCTGCACCGTGACATCAAGCGCGGTGGTCGGCTCGTCGGCCACGATCAGGTCGGGCTTGCCCGCCAGCGCCATGGCGATGACGATGCGCTGCTTCATGCCGCCCGAAAGCTGATGGGGGTAGGCGTCGCAGATCGCCGCCGCCTCGGGGATGCGGAGTTGCGTCAGAAGGTCGATGCTGCGCGCGCGGGCGTCGGCGCGGTTCAGCGACAGGTGCAGGCGCGACACCACGTCGATCTGTTCGCCGATGCGCTGCACCGGGTCGAGTGCGGTCATCGGGTTCTGGGTGATGAAGGCGATGCGGCGGCCGCGCAGGGCGCGCAGGCGCGCCTCGGGCAGTTGTGCCAGATCGGTGCCGTCGAACAGCACTCGGCCTGCGGTGATGCGCCCGCCGATCAGCGGCAGAAGGCCGGTGATCGCCAGCGCGGTCAGCGACTTGCCCGATCCGGATTCGCCCACCAGCCCCAGAATCTGGCCCCGGTCCACCGCAAAGCCGATGCGGTCCAGCGGCTGGACGCGTTCGATGGCGACCGACAGGGCTTCGACTTCCAGCAGCATCATGCCTCCCTCAGTCGGGCGCGGATGTCGAGCGCGCGGATCAGGGCATCGCCAAAGAGGTTGATCATCACCACGGTGATCGCGACGGCAAGGCCGGGAAACAGGATGATCCACGGCGCCTTGAACAGGAGTGCCGTGCCAGAGGACATCATGGCGCCCCAGCTTGGCGTGGGCGGCTGCGCGCCAAGGCCGAAGAAGCCCAGGGTCGCCTCAAGGATGATCGCGTCGCCGGTGGCGAGCATGGCGCTGACCAGCACCGGCGCCAGCGCGTTGGGGATCAGGTGGCGGAACACGATGTGGATGTTGGAGCCGCCAAGGCTGCGGGCAGCCTCGATGTAGGTTTCGCCCTTGATCGCCATGATCTGCGCGCGGGTCAGGCGGGTGAACTGCGCCAGATAGGCCACCCCGATGGCCGCCATGGTGCCGGTGATGCCGGGGCCGATGATCGCCACCAGGATCAGCGCGACGAGGATTTCGGGGAAGGACCATGTGAGGTCCACCACCACCGTCACCGCCCGGTCGAAGCGCCCGCCGAAATACCCCGCCGCCGCCCCCAGCATCATGCCGACCGTGACCGAGATGCCGATGGCGATGGACGAAACCGACAGCGAGGTGCGCGCGCCGTGCATGATGCGGGTCAGAAGATCGCGGCCGAATTCGTCGGTGCCGAGCCAGTGCTGGGCCGAGGGCGGCTGGAACGCGCCCTTCAGGTTCTGCACGTCGTAGTCGTAGGGCGTCAGCAGCGGCGCAAAAATCGCCATCAGCACGAGGCCTGCGAGCCACAGCCCGGCAATCGCGCCCTTCGGCGTGGCGATGGTGCGGCGCAGCGCGCCGTGCGGCGTGGCGGTCATTTCAGCGCCGCCCGAACGCGCGGGTCCATCACGGCCTGCAATATGTCGCCCAGCAGGGTGCCCAGCATGACGGCCATGGCGAGCATCAGGAGGCACGCCTGCACCACAGGATAATCATGCTGGTTCAGGGCCTTGATCAGCAGCGTGCCAAGGCCGGGGCGGGCGAACACCACCTCGACCGTGACGGCGCCGCCCAGCACCCAGCCGATGCGGAGCGCCAGAATCGTCACCACCGGGATCAGGGCGTGGCGCAGCACATGGGCAAGCTGGATGCGCAGCGGGTGCATCCCCTTGGCGTGCAGGAGCAGCACGAAATCGCGCTGCCCGGCCTCGATCATCGCGACGCGGGTGACGCGGGCGACCAGCGCGGTGCCGCCAAGGCCGATGGTCAGCACCGGCAGCACCAGCGACGACCAGCCGCGCGCGCCGGACACCGGAAACCACTGGAAATGCACCGAAAAGGCCAGGATCAGCAGAAGCCCCAGCCAGAAGCCGGGCAGGGTGGAACCCAGCAGCACGCCGCCCATGATCACCTGATCGGCCAGCTTCTCGCGGTTCAGCGCCGCCACGACGCCCAGAAATATGCCCATCACGGTGGAAAACAGCAGCGCAAACCCGCCCAGCGCCAGCGAATGCGGCAGGGCCTGCGCGATCAGGTCGATCACCGGGCGGCGCCCGACGATGGCGGTGCCAAGATCGCCGGTCAGAAGCTTGCCCAGCCAGATGAAATACTGTTCCGGCAAGGACCGGTCCAGCCCGTAGCGCGCGGCGATCACCGCGCGCTGTTCGGGGCCGGAGCCGACCTTGATCAGGCTGTCGATCGGATCACCCGGAATCAGGTGGATGATCGCGAAAATGATCAGCGACACGGCGAGGAACACCGGGATCAGCAGCAAGAGCCGCCTGAGCACGTAGCCGATCATCGGTTTTCCCCGCCTGGCTTCAGATCACTCGATCACTTCCATTTCCAGGATCGCAAGCCCCTGGAACTGCGGCGAGCGGATGGTTTCGGGCAGCTTCAGGCGATCCTTGTTGTAGCCGATGTTCTGCACCGGCTGGTAGATCGGCGCCATCGGGAATTGCGACAGCACGTATTCATGATAGGCGACGAAGTTGGCGATGCGCTCTTCCTGGTTCTTCGAGCCGGTCATGGCCTTGGCGCGCAGTTCCTCGGCCTTGGGGTCGTTGAACATCGACACGTTGGGATAGCCCAGCCGGTCGGCGCCGAAGAACCAGTCCACGATGTCGGCATTGTTCCAGAAATACGACCGCACGGCGGCCTGCTGTTCGCCGGTCTTGTACTGGTCGCGGATGGTGGAACTGTCGAAGGTGGTGATTTCGGACGCGATGCCCACCGCCTTCAGTTCGGCCTGAATGACTTCGGTCAGGCGGCGGAAGATGCTGTCGCTTTGCGTCCAGAGCGTGATGGACAGCGGCGTGCCGTCCTTGGCGCGCACGCCGTCGGGGCCCATCATCCAGCCCGCCTCGTCGAGCAGGGCGTTGGCCTTTGCCGGGTCATAGCTGATCTTGTATTCCGGCGCGACATCGCCTTCGGGCAGCGAGGAAATCAGGAAAGTGTCGGCCACCGAGCCCACGTTGCCATAGACCGATTCAAGGATTTCCTGCTGGTTGACCGCCAGCGCCGCGGCCTGGCGCACCTTGATGTCGGTGAAGGGTTCCTTGGTCACGTTGAACGGCATGTAGACCACCTCCAGCCCCGGCAGGGTAAGGGTGGCGATGTTGGGTTCCTTGGCGAGTTCGCCGAGGAAGTCGGTCGGCACGCTCATCAGCATGTCGACGCCGCCGGTTTTCAGTTCCAGGAAGGCGGTGCTGTCCTCGGCAATCTCGCGCAGGGTCAGGCGTTCGATCTTGGCCGGGCCCTTGTTGACCGCCAGCGACGGGCCCCAGGTGTAATCGTCGTTGCGCACCAGCACGGTTTCGGTGCCGATGGTGAAGCTTTCCATCTTGAACGGGCCGGTGCCGACGGCTTCGGTCACGCCGTAATCCTCGCCCAGTTCCTTGTAGGCCTTGGGTTCCACCACGCCCATGAAGCTGCTCGACAGGTTGTAAAGCAGGTTCGGGTCGGGGAATTTCATCGTCAGCTTGACCGTGGCATCATCCACCGCCTCGATCTTCTCGATGCTTTGCGTCATGTAGCTGTTGTCGGTGCTGGCATAGAAGCCCAGCCATTCCGCCACGGCAGCGGCGTTAAGCGGCTCGCCGTTGTGGAAGCTGACGCCGGATTTCAGCTTGAAGGTCCAGGCCATGCCGTCTGCCGCCTCTTCCCAGCTTTCGGCAAGGCCGGGCGCATAGGACTGGTCGGCATCCTGCAACACCAGCGTATCGTAGATCAGCGTCGAGCCGGTGTTGGTGTTCGATGCCGCCACCACGTTGTAGGTCGGAACCCCGACCTCGGAGGACGGCAGCACGATCACCGCCTCCTGTGCCCAGGCGGGGTTCAGCGCCAGAAGCGCGGTCAGGCTGACGCTGGCGGCCAATAGCTTGCGGTGCAGGGAAAAGGTCATGGGGTCGCTCCTGTTGGGGTGGTTTGTTTTCTTGTGGTTCTTGGGTCGCCGGTGTGGCCGATGAAGTCGCCATAAAGCGACGAGACGCGCGCCATGCGGGCCTCGACCCCGGCGCCAAGCTGGTTGAAGACGCCGTTGACCATCAGCCCGATCAGACTGGCCATGGCCGATGTGGCATCCCAGAAATGGTTGAGGTCGGTCGGCACCGCGAACATCTCGGTCGCCACGCCGCGCCCCCAGTCGCAATAGGGGTCGGTGATCAGCGTGACCGGAATGCCAAGGCCGCGCGCATCGACCGCCAGTTTCCACGTCAGCCGCGAATAGCGCCGCCCGTCGATCAGCACGAGGCAGGTCTTGGCCGGGTCGGCCAGCAGGATCTCGGCAAAGTTGCCGCCCGCAAGGTCGGCCAGATGCACGCCGGGACGCAGGTAGTGCAGCCCGTTGGCAAGCTGCATCGCATGGCAGCGTTCGGTCTGGAAGCCCGCGACATGCACGGCGGGGCAGGCGGCCAGCCGCGCCACGGTGCGGGCAAACTCGGGCCCCGCTGCCATGTCATGCACCGCGACAATCGCCGCCAGCTCCAGTTCCAGCGCCCGCGCCGCCTCGGCATCGCCATTGCGCGACCGGGCGTGGAAGTCGCGCAGCCGGTCGCCGATCAGCCAGGCCTTGTCGCCCAGATCATCCTGCAACCGCGATTTCAGATCCTTGAAATGGGCAAGGCCGATGGCGCGGCAGTAGCGCCCGATCGACGCCTCGGAAACGCCGATCTTCTGCGCCACGGAAGCCGCGGTTTCGAACGGCAGGCTTTTCAGGTTGGTCAGCATGTAGCCGGCAATCGCGCGCTCGGTGCGGGTGGCGGTGGTCATGCTGGCAGACAGCCGCTGCGCGAGGTCTGATGGTTCCGCCGCTTGCTGCCCGTCGACTCGCCCCATGCCGTCTCCCCTGGCTGATCGGGAAAGCGTGTCAGAAAACTTTCCAACCGTCAATCTTGCAAGAAAACTATTAGAAGCCTAGAGTTTCGCCATGCCGCCCGAAAAGGAGCCGCCATGACCCACGCCCCCCTTCATATCGACAGCGCCGAACTGCGGCTGGTGCGCCTGCCGCTGCTGACGCCCTTTACCATTTCCACCGGAACGATGACGGAAAAGCTGTTTCCGCTGCTGATCCTGCGCTCGGGCGGGCTGGAGGGCTATGCCGAAGGGGTGATGGACCCGCTGCCCGACTATCTGGACGAAACCATTCCCGGCGCGCTGGCGCTGTTGCGCGAGGTTCTGCTGCCGCGCATCGTGGGCGCCAGTTTCGAGAACCCCGCCGCGCTGGAAAAGCTGCTGCTGCCCTGGCGCGGGCACCAGATGATCAAGGCCACGGTCGAGATGGCGTTCTGGGACCTGTGGGCCAAGTCCTTGAACCTGCCGCTGAAAACCCTGCTGGGCGGCACCGGCACGGCGGTCGATGTCGGCGTGTCGCTGGGCATCGGGCCGGTGCCCGGCACGGTGGACCGGGTGCGCGCGCATCACGATCAGGGCTACAAGCGGATCAAGCTGAAGATCATGCCGGGGCATGACCTCGGTCTGCTGGCTGCGGTGCGGAATGCGTTCCCCGACATTCACCTGAGCGTCGATGCCAACAGCGCCTATACGCTGGCCGACATGGCGGTGCTGCGGCGGCTGGACGATTTCGCTCTGGACTACATCGAGCAGCCGCTGGCCTGGGATGACATCCACGACCACGCCACGCTGCAGGCCCGCATCGCCACGCCGGTCTGTCTGGATGAAAGCATCCGCTCGGCGGCGGACGCGCGCAAGGCGTTGCAGACCGATGCGACGCGGGTGATCAACATCAAGGTCGGGCGGTCGGGCGGATATCTGGAAAGCCTGCGCATCCATGACCTCTGCGCCGCCTTCAACGTGCCGGTGTGGTGCGGGGGGATGCTCGAATCGGGCATCGGGCGGGCGCACAACATCCACCTGTCAACGCTCGCCAATTTCACCAAGCCGGGCGACACCTCCAGTTCCAGCCGCTATTTCGCCCGCGACATCATCGTGGAAAGGCTGGAGGCGTCGAACGGTTCCATGCCGGTGCCGGAAGGCCCGGGCATCGGGGTGAGCCTTGACTGGGATTTCCTCGACCGCATGACGCTGAGCCGCGAGAAGGTGGCCGCGTGACCCTTCTGCGCGATCTGGCGGGGATGGACGAATTCCGCGCCGCCGAGGCGCTGCAATGCACGGTCTGGGGCGCGGGCGACAAGGAAGACCCGGCCGACCTGATGATGGTTGTCCAGGCCGAAGGGGGGATTGCAGCGGGGGCGTTCGAGGGCGGGCAGTTGCTGGGCTATGTGTTCGGCTTCCCAACCGCGACGCCGGGGATGCAGCATTCGCACCGGCTGGCGGTTCTGCCGCAGGCGCGCGGGCAGGGGCTGGGGGCGGCGCTGAAATGGTATCAGCGCGACTGGTGTCTGGCGCGCGGCATCACCTGCGTGCGCTGGACCTACGACCCGCTGCGCCACGCCAACGCCGCGCTGAACATCGCGCGTCTGGGGGCGCGGGTCTCGGTTTATTGTCAGGATTACTATGGCGTGATGGCGGGCATCAACAGCGGCAGTCCGTCGGACCGGCTGCTGGCCGACTGGGCGCTGGATGCCCCCCATGTCGCGGCGCTGGCGGCGGGGGGCGTGGCTGACGCGCCTGCCGATGCCCTGCGCATCGCGATCCCCGCCGATTTCGGCGCCTTGCTGACCGCCGATCCGGCGGCGGCGCTGGCGGCACGGCTTGAGGTGCGCGCGGCGATGCAGGCGGCCTTTGCCGACGGCCTTGCGGTGCAGGGCTATGACGTGGTCAGGCGGGAGTATCTGCTGGCGCGGTGACGGCTCTTGCCAGATCCTCGAACACCCGTGCCACGCCTTCGGCGCCGGGGTCGTTGTGGCCCGCCAGCTTGTCGGCCCCCAGATAGCTTGACCGCCCGGCCTTGGCGCGGGTGATGCGGGCGGTGGCATCCGCCCCTTCCCGCGCCGCCGAAGCCGCCGCCGCGAGGCCCCCGGGCAAGGCCGCCAGCGCCGGGGCCATCGCGTCGATCATCGTGCGGTCACCCGGCACCGCGCCGCCGACCTGGCTGATCCGCTCCAGCCCCGCGACCAGCGCCCCGATCCAGCCCTTGCCGGAAGCCGAGGCATCGCCCGCGGCGGCAAAGAAGATCGCCAGCAGCACCCCGGACGATCCGCCCATGGTCTGGCTCAGCTCTGTCCCGATGGCGCGGTAAAGCTGCGTCGTGTCGGCCAGCGGCAGTCGGTCCAGCGCCGCAATCAGGGCACGCGCCGCCGATGCCAGGGTGGAGCCGGTGTCGCCGTCGCCCGACCGGGCATCCAGCGCGTTCAGGTCACGCTCCGCCGCGATCAGCGCGCGGCAGCAGCGATCCACCACGGCGCGGTGGCCGGGATGCGCCGAGGCCAGCGCCTGGATCGGGGTCAGCCCGTCGGGCAGCGGCCGCAGCGCCACCCCGCCCAGCGCGTTCAGGCCGGGCCAGGCGGGCAGGGCGACCGGGGCCGCCAGGGCTGCCACCTCATCCTGCGTCACCGGCAGCAGCGACACCGAAAACCCCTGCATGTCGAGCGAGGTCATCATCGCGGCCGGCCCCACGATCCACTGCACCCGGTCGGCCAGCGCAGATCGGGCCAGTTCCTCGGCCAGCACGCTCATTTCCAGCGGCATCGCGCCGCCGAGGTTGTTCAAGAGCGCGACATGCGCCCCCGGCCCGACATGCGGCGCCAAGCGTTCCACCACCATCGCCATCGCGGCGCGGGCGCCTGCGAAATCGACCTGCTCCACTCCGGCCTCGCCGTGGATGCCAAGGCCAAGTTCGGCCTTGCCCTGGCCGATCCGGTCCTCCTTGGGCGAGCCGGGCACGGTGCAGGTGTCGAGCGACATCCCGATGGAAATTGCCCCGCCGATCACCCGCTCGGCCGCAGTCGTCACGGCATCAAGGTCGGCGCCGCCTTCCGCCAGCGCACCCGCGATCTTGTGCACGAACAGCGTGCCCGCCACGCCGCGCGCCTGCGGCAGGTCGGGCAGCGCCACGTCGTCATCCACGATCACCATCGACACGCGCAGCCCGAAGGCCCGCGCCCGTTCCGCCGCCAGCCCGAAGTTCAGCCGGTCGCCGGTGTAGTTCTTGACGATCAGCAGGCAGCCCGCCTTGCCGGTCACCGCCAGAATCCCCGCGAGCACCGCATCGACCGAGGGGCTGGCGAACACGTCGCCGCAGACCGCGGCCGTCAGCATCCCGCGCCCCACGAAGCCCGCGTGGCTGGGTTCATGCCCCGACCCGCCACCCGACACCAGCGCCACCCGTCCCCGGTCCCAGTCGGCGCGGAGCACGACGCGGATGTGCGGATAGCCGTCAAGCCGCGCCAGCCGACCGCCCGAGGTGCGCACCAGCCCGTCTGTCGCCTCGGTCACCAGCGATTCCTTGCTGTTGATGAACTGTTTCATCGCCTCTCCTCCTCAGGTCAGCCGCAGCCCGCCGGCATCGAACCACAAGGGGTCCTGCGGGCGGATGGCGAGGGTGTCGCCGGGTTTCAGCGGGGTGTGAACGTCGCTCAGCGTGATCAGGTCGTGGGGGCCGAGCGTCAGGTGCAGGCGGGTCTGGTCGCCCAGATGCTCGACCCGGCGCACGGTGGCATCCAGCCCCTCGCCCTGCACGATATGTTCGGGGCGCAGCCCGATCTGCGCCGCCCGCGCCGGGGCCGGGCCGAACAGGGTGGCGGGCAGCAGGTTGATGCGCGGCTGGCCCAGCCGGGTCGCGACATAGGTGCTGACCGGGTGTTCGTAGATCGCGCGCGGGCTGCCGAACTGCACCAGCCGCCCGGCATCCAGCACGCCGACATGGGTCGCCATGGTCATCGCCTCGATCTGGTCATGCGTCACGTAAAGGAAGGTCGCGCCAAGTTCGGCATGGATGCGCTTCAGCTCCACCCGCAGGTCGGCGCGCCGTTTCGCGTCGAGCGAGGACAGCGGTTCATCCATAAGGAAGATGCGCGGGCTGCGCACCAGCGCCCGCCCGATCGACACCCGCTGCATCTCGCCGCCCGAAAGCTGGGTGGCCTTGTTGTCGAGTTTGTGTGCAATCCGAAGCACTTCGGCCACGTCCTTCACCCGCTTTTCGATCGCCGCCTGCCCCCAGCGCAGGATGGGCGAGCGCAGCGGAAAGGCGAGGTTTTCCCGCACCGTCAGATGCGGGTAAAGCGAGTATTGCTGGAACACCATCGCCACGTCGCGCTGGGCCGGCATGTCGCCCAGCACCGAGGTGCCGCCGATGCGGATGTCGCCCGCGTCGGGCTTCTCCAGCCCGGCAATCAGGCGCAGGGTGGTGGTCTTGCCCGCGCCGGTGGGGCCCAGCAGCACGACGAAGGCGCCATCGCGGATGACCAGAGAAACCAGTTGCAAGGCTTTGGTCTTGCCGAAGGATTTGGAAAGACCGTCCAGCACCACCTCAGCCATGGTTCACCCCCGCATTCGCCGCCGTGCGGAAGGCGCGCCCGGTGGCGGCATCGAACAGTGACAGGGTGGAGCCGGTGAACTCCAACCCCACGACCTCGCCCACCCGCGCCGGGCTGCCCGACCCGATCCGCGCCTTCACCGTGCCATGCGGCGTGGTGAGGGTGACGATCTGGGTGGTGCCCAGATATTCCGCCGCCTCGATCCGGCCCCGGTAGGCCCCGGCATCGCTCAGACGCACATGCTCGGGCCGCACGCCCAGCACCAGCGGGCGCAGGGTGGCGCTGTCGTGCAGTTCCGGCGTGGCGACGGCATGGCCGCCCAGGCTGATCTGCGCGTCGCCCGCCCGGAACGAACCGTCGAACCGCAGGAAGTTCATTGACGGGCTGCCGATGAAATCGGCGACGAACAGTGTGGCCGGGTGGTCGTAGATATCCTGCGGCGTGCCGAACTGTTCGACCGAGCCGTGATTCATCACCACGATCTTGTCGCCCATCTGCATCGCCTCGAGTTGGTCATGGGTGACATAGACGGTGGTCGCCCCCATCCGGTCGTGCAGGGCGCGCAGTTCTTCCGCCATGCGCTCGCGGAACTCGGCATCCAGCGCGCCCAGCGGTTCGTCCATCATGAAGGCAGCGGGGCGGCGCACGATGGCACGGCCCAGCGCCACCCGCTGACGGTCGCCGCCCGAAAGCCCTCCCACCGGCGCGTCGAGGATGCTTTCGATGCCCAGAATCCGCGCCACCTCGGCCACCCGCGCCCGCACTTCGGCGCGCGGCATCCCCTGACTGACCAGCGGGTAGGAAATGTTGCGCCGCACGTTCATGTGCGGGTAAAGCGCAAACATCTGGAACACGAAGGCAATGTCGCGCTGGCTGGCGGGCTTCTGGCTGACCTCGTCGCCGCCCAGCCAGATCTCGCCGCTGGTCGGCAGTTCCAGCCCCGCGATCATCCGCAGCGTGGTGGTCTTGCCGCAGCCCGACGGCCCCAGCAGCATGAAGAACTCGCCGTCGCGGATGGTGAAGGACGATTCCTTCACCGCGACGAAGGCGCCGAACTCCTTGCGCAGGTTGCGGATGACGATCTCGACCAAGGGGTTACTCCGGAAAGTGGCTGGTGATGATGAACATCACCGTGCCCAGCAGCGTGACAAGGAACGACCAGGTGAAGGCCCAGAGCACGAAGGGCTGCATCAGCATCACCACCCCAAGTGCTATCAGCAGCGTGGCCAGCATTTCCCACGGACCGCGGCGCAACCGGACCAGACCGGACAGGAACGCCTTCATGCCCCACCCCTTTCTTCTGTTTTCAAATATCCCCGCCGGAGGCTCCCGCCGCCGGTGCCGGGTGCCTCCGGCGGGGATACTTGGGCCAAGATGAATGCAGCAGAGGTCATTTGCGCACCGCCCCGAAGGTGATGCCGCGCAAGAGGTGCTTGCGCAGCAGGATGGTGAACACCATCACCGGCAGCAGGAACAGCGTGGCCCCGGCGGCGACGGCCGGCCAGTCCTGCCCGCCGATCCCGATGATGGTCGGGATGAACGGCGGCGCGGTCTGGGCGGTGCCCGAGGTCAGCAGCACGGCAAAGGCATATTCGTTCCAGGCGAAGATCAGGCAGAAGATCGCGGTCGAGGCGATGCCGGTTGCGGCCTGCGGCAGCACCACCTTCACGAAGGCCTGAAAGCGGGTGTAGCCGTCGATCAGCGCCGCCTCCTCGTATTCGCGGGGAATCTCGTCGATGAAACCCTTCAGAAGCCAGACGGCGAGGCTGATGTTGACGGCGGTGTAGAGCAGGATCATGCCCAGATGCGTGTCGGACAGCCCGAGGCTGCGATACATCAGGAAGATCGGGATCGCGACGGCGATGGGCGGCATCATCCGGGTCGAAAGGATGAAGAACAAGAGGTCATCCTTCAGCGGAATCTTGAAGCGCGAGAAGGCATAGGCCGCCAGCGTGCCGAGCACGATCGACAGGAACGTCGAGCCGAAGCCGATGATCACCGAATTCACGAAACGCTCGCCGAACTTCGACGGCCCGGCGATCACCATGCCGCGGTTGCGCACGATGGTTTCGGCAAAGCCCGAGGGCGGGGGCAGGGCGGCCAGCGCCTCGGGTGTGACCCGGGTGCGGGTGGTGAACAGGTTGACGTAACCTTCCAGCGAGGGCTGGAACACCACCTTCGGCGGATAGCTGATCGCGTCGGCCGGGGTCTTGAAGCCGGTCATGATGATCCAGACCAGCGGCAGCAGCGTGATCAGCGCGTAGCCGATCACCAGCGTGCCCGCGACCCATTTCTGGCGCCCCGACGGTTCGGTGATGGAATAGGCGCTCATCTTTCCTTCACCTTGTTCAGGGCCTTGACGTAGATCGAGGCGAGGCCGAACACCGTCACGAACAGGATGATCGCGTAGGCCGAGGAATAGCCGGTGCGCCATTTCTCGAACGCCTCGCGCTTGAGGTTGATCGAGGCAAGCTCGGTCACCGACCCGGGCCCGCCGCCGGTCAGTTGCACGACGAGGTCGAACATCTTGAAGTTCTCGATGCCGCGGAACAGCACGGCCAGCATCAGGAAGGGCAGAACCATCGGCACCGTCAGGGTGAAGAACTGCCGCAGCTTCGACGCACGGTCGATCTCGGCCGCTTCATAGATGTAGTCGGGGATCGAGCGCAGCCCGGCGAGGCAGATCAGCATAACGAAGGGCGTCCACATCCAGGTGTCGACGATCACGATGGCCCAGGGCGACAGGGTGACCGACCCCAGCATCTGGAAACTGGCGGCGGGGGTGCCGGTCAGAAATTCGACGACATAATTGAACAGGCCGATCTGGGGTTGATAGAGGAAGGTCCAGAAGTTGCCGACCACCGCCGGAGACAGCATCATCGGAATCACGATCAGCGTGGTCCACAGGTCATTGCCGCGGAACTTGCGGTTGATCAGCCAGGCAAGGCTGAAGCCGATGATCACCTGGAAGAAAATCGTCCAGAACAGGAAATGCGCGGTGACCTGCATGTTCTGCCAGATGCCCGGATCGGTCAGGATGCGGGTGTAATTCTCGAGCCCCACCCATTCCACCGCCTGATTTGGCCGGTTGGCGCGGAAGTTGGTGAAGGAAAGCCGCACCGTCCAGATCAGCGGAAAGATGTTGACCGCCAGCAGCAGGAAGATGGTCGGCGCCACGAACAGCCACGCGATGGCGCGGTCCGACAGGCCGCGCATCCGTGCCGCCATTGGCGCCGGGGTGGCGCGCGCCAGCCGGTCGATGGGGTTGCTTGTCATGGCCGCATGTCCTGCCGGAGGTGACGGGCGCGCCGGAAGGGGCGGCGCGCCCGGGGAGGTCAGAGCTTGCCTTCTTCCTTGAAGACCTCGGTCCAGTCGGCGACCAGACCGTCCAGCGCCTCCTTGGCGGTGCCCTTTCCTGCCACGACGTAGTCATGCATCCGCGACTGCATCGCCAGCAGCAGTTCGGCATAGGCCGGCTCCTGCCAGAAGTCCTGCACCGCGCCCATCGCTTCGAGGAAGTCGCCCGCGAAGGCGCTGGAGTCCTTGAAGGCGGGGTCATTCACCACCGAGTTGGCGGCGGAATAGCCGCCAAGCTGGGACCATTTGGCCTGCACCTCTGGCTGGGCAAACCACTTGATGTATTCCAGTGCGGCGTCCTGCTTTTCGGAATAGCTGACGACCGAGATGCCCTGACCGCCCAGCGTGGAGCCTGCGGTGACCTGCGGCGGGTTCACGAAGAAGTCGATCTTGTCACCGATCTCGGGGTCGGCGGCGAGGCCGGGGAAGAAGGCGAACCAGTTCATCGCCAGCGCCACCTGCCCGGATTTGAACGCGTCGAGGCTTTCGCCCATGTAGGCATTGGTGTAGCCGGGCGGGGTCGCGGTGTCGTAAAGCGCCTTGTAGAATTCCAGCGCCTCGACAGCGGCGGGCGAGTTGATCGCGCCTTCCATGTCATACTTCCCCGGCGTGTTTTCGTATTTGACGCCCCAGGCATAGAGCGCGCCGGTGACGCCCATGGTGATGCCTTCGGACCCGCGCTCGGTGAAGATCGACGCACCATAGACCGTCTTGCCGTCGATCTCGCGCCCCTGGAAGAATTGCGCGATTTCAAGCAGTTCGGTCTGGGACTTGGGTTCGGCCAGATCGCGGCCGTATTTTTCCTTGAACGCCGCTTGAATCTCGGGGCGGGCGAACCAGTCCTTGCGGTAGAACCAGGCATTGGCATCGGCCATCGCGGGCAGGGCGTAGTAGTTCGGCGTGCCCTTGGGCCATGTGGAATAGGCATAGACGGTGGCGGGCATGAAATCGTCCATGCTGATGCCCGCGGTGTCGAAGAAGTCGTTCAGCTTGACGTAATGGCCGTTTTCCGCGCCACCGCCGATCCACTGGCTGTCGCCGATCAGCAGGTCGCACAGCTTGCCGCCCGAGTTCAGCTCGTTCAGCATCCGGTCGGCAAAGTTGGGCCAGGGCACGAACTCGAAGTTCATCTTGTGGCCGGACTGGGCCTCGAAATCCTTCGACAGTTCGACCAACGCGTTGGCCGGGTCCCATGCGGCCCAGCACAGGGTCAGGTCTTCCGCCTGTGCCGCTGCGGCACCTGCGATGATCGCCACGGCGGACGTGGCGGCAAGAAATCTGCGTGTCATCTCGTCTCCTCCCGGGTTGACTTAAGTGCCGGATCGAATCCGTCCGGCCTTCGTTCTTGGGAATGAGGATAGCGAAGCGGGCAGGGCGCTGTAAACGGATTTTTGAGGTACGCCCCTCATTTCTGCGAGGCGACCGGCCCGACGTTGTGGGCGCAGCATCGGGCCGGTGTCATTGTCTTTTAGATCAGAGGTTTGGCTTGACCCATGCGCCGTTCTTGCGCGACGAGCGCACGCAGGCATCGACGAAGGCCACCCCCGCCACGCCGTCGGCCACGGTCGGATACACAACCTCCGGTTCAGGGGAGGTGCCCGCCTGTGCCGCCCGGATCGCCGCGGCCGCTTCCAGATAGATGTTGGCGAAGGCTTCCAGATAGCCTTCGGGGTGGCCGGGCGGCACCCTAGTCATCCGCGCGGCCTCCGGCCCCGCCCCGGCGCCGCCCCGGGTGATTCGCTGGCGCGGCTGGCCCAGCGGCGTGAACCACAGCGCGTTCGGGTCTTCCTGGCACCAGTCGAGCCCCGCCTTGGTGCCATGCACCCGCAGGCGCAACGCGTTTTCATTGCCGGTCGCCACCTGGCTGCACCACAGCATCCCCCGCGCCCCGCCCTGAAAGCGCAAGAGCACATGGCCGTTGTCATCGACCCGCCGCCCCGGCACGAAGCTTTGCAGGTCGGCGGCAAGGCTTTCCAGCGTCAGGCCG
This sequence comes from Paracoccaceae bacterium Fryx2, assembly GCA_032334235.1. Lineage (NCBI taxonomy): Bacteria > Pseudomonadati > Pseudomonadota > Alphaproteobacteria > Rhodobacterales > Paracoccaceae > Paracoccaceae bacterium Fryx2. Next base: position 421,912 of record JAVSGI010000003.1, on the reverse strand, counting down.
GTGACGAAGGAGGCGAGGTTGAAGGCATGGGTGCCGATGTCGCCGGTGGCCCCGCCGGCACCAGACCGCGCCGGATCGGTGCGCCAGTCGGCCTGTTTCTGGCCCGTGGCCTCGATCGGTTCGGCCAGCCAGTCCTGCGCATATTCGACCTGCACCACCCGGATCTCGCCCAGATCGCCCGCAGCCACCATCGCGCGGGCCTGCCGCACCATCGGATAGCCGGTATAGTTGTGCGTCAGCACGAAGACCGCGCCCGACGCTTCTGCCGCCTTGGCCAGCCGTTTCGCCTCGGGCAGGGTGGCGGTCAGCGGCTTGTCGCAGATCACGTGGATGCCGCGCCGCAGGAATTGCAGCGCCACGGGGGCGTGCATGTGGTTGGGCGTGACGATGGCGACCACCTCGATCCCGTCCTTCAGCCGGGACTCGCGGGCGGCCATTTCTGTGAAATCGGCATAGACGCGGGTCTCGGGCAGGCCGAGGTCGGCGCCAGAGGCGTGCGACTTTTCCGCCGTGGCGCTGAAGCAGCCCGCCACCAGATCATACTGGTCATCCAGCCGTGCCGCGATGCGGTGCACCGCGCCGATGAAGGCATCGCGCCCGCCGCCGACCATGCCCAGCCGGATGCGCGGCGCGCGCGCCGTGGTTTTTCCCTCGATCGCCATGGTCAGCCCTCCAGCCCCAGCATCCGGCGGTTGGCGGCCTGATCGGTGCCGCCGCCTGCGAAATCGTCGAACGCCTTTTCGGTGACGCGGATGATGTGGTCGCGCACGAATGCCGCGCCTTCACGCGCGCCGTCCTCGGCGTTCTTCAGCGCGCATTCCCATTCGACCACCGCCCAGCCGTCAAAGCCGTATTGCGTGAGTTTCGAGAACACCGCGCCGAAATCCACCTGCCCGTCGCCCAGACTGCGGAACCGGCCCGCCCGGTTGACCCAAGGCTGGTAGCCGCCATAGACCCCCTGCCGCCCGGTGGGGTTCAACTCGGCATCCTTGACGTGGAACATGCGGATGCGGTCGTGGTAGATGTCGATGTTGTCAAGGTAATCAAGGTGTTGCAGGACGTAGTGGCTGGGGTCGTACAGCATGTTCGCCCGGGCGTGGTTACCCACGCGTTCCAGAAACATCTCGAAGCTGATGCCGTCGTGCAGGTCTTCGCCCGGATGAATCTCGTAGCATAGATCGACCCCCTTCTCCTCGGCATGATCGAGGATCGGCCGCCAGCGTGTTGCCAGTTCGTCGAACGCGGTTTCCACCAGCCCCGCCGGGCGCTGCGGCCAGGGGTAGACGTAGGGCCAGGCCAGCGCGCCGGAAAAGGTGACATGCGCCGTCAGCCCCAGATTGCGCGAGGCGGTCAGCGCCAGACGCAGCTGTTCCACCGCCCATTCCTGCCGCGCCTTGGGGTTGCCGCGCATCGCGGGCGCGGCAAAGCCGTCGAACGCAATGTCATAGGCCGGATGCACCGCCACCAGCTGCCCTTGCAGATGGGTTGAAAGCTCGGTCACCACGATACCGCTTTCGGCGGCGATATCCTTGAATTCATGACAGTAATCGACCGATTCCGCAGCGCGGGCCAGATCGAACAGCCGCGCGTCCCAGCTTGGCACCTGTACGCCAACGTATCCGCAATCGGCTGCCCAGCGGGTGATCGAGCGCCAGTCGTTGAACGGGGCCGCGTCGCCCGCGAATTGCGCCAGAAACAGCGCCGGTCCCTTGATCGTCTTCATGATGCCTCCCTGATGTCATCCTCGGTGTCGTCGGCCAATGCGGGCAGGTTTTCGCGGAGCACCACCTCGATCCTGATCTGCTCCTGCCCCGCGTCGATCGGGCTGTGGTCGATCTTGCCGCGCAGCACCCGCAGGGCCGAGCGCACCAGATGCCCGACGTTCTGGGTGATGACGGCATCCATGCTGCCCGCCTCCAGCGCCGCGCGGACATGCGGCGTCAGTTCATGCCCGATCACCACCAGCCTGCCCGCCAGCCCCCGGTCGCGCAATGCCTGGCTCAGGTAGCGATGCCCGCTGCCCAGAAGGTAGATACCGCCGACCTCGGGCGTGTGGCGCAGGGTTTCGGTGATGGCCTGCCCGAGGATGCGCGCCGAGCCGTGGCTTTCCAGCGTCGGCAGCGCCGTCACCTGCGGAAAGTCGCGCAGCATGACCTCGTCGAAGCCCAGCCGCCGCTCGTTGCTTTCGCGCAGCAGCATGGATTGCGCGAGCACGATCACCCTGGCAGGCCCCGCCCGCAGGAAGCGCCCCATCAGCACCGCCGCGGTGCGCCCCGCCGCGCGGTTGTCGATGCCGACGAAATGGTCGCGCTCGGTGTTCGGCAGGTCGGACACCAGCGCCACCACCGCCACGCCGCGCTGGCGCAGCGCCCGGATCGCGTCGCGCAGGATCGGGGTTTCCGGCGCCATCAGCGCCACACCCGCCACGCCCTGCGCCGCCAGTTCGGCCAGCAGGTGCGCCAGCGCGTGCGGGTCTTCGGCGGGAAAGCGGCAAAGCTGCACCTCGCTGCGCAGGCTGGCGGCCATCGGGCGGGCGGCGTGCAGCGCCGAGACCAGCGTGCCGACGAACTGGCTTTCGGTGTCGGGCAGCACGAAGGCCAGCCGGTAGGTGCGCTGCCGCGCCAGATTGGCCGCCGCCACGTCGCGCACATAGCCCAGCCGGGCAATCGCGTCCTGCACCGCGCGGATGGTCTTGTCGCGCACGCCCGGCCGGGCGTTCAGCACGCGGTCCACGGTGGCAAGGCTGACGCCCGCCTCTCTGGCGATGTCGTTGACGGTTGGTCGCACGGCAAGTCCCCCCCCTGGGGGCGACTATCCCGCCAAGTCTGAGGTACGTCAATCAGCGCCGTGGTCCAAGGCCGGGGCATCCGGCCGCGGCGGGCCGGTGCAGACCGTCCGGCCCGGGACGACACCCGGCCGCAGCCGTCAGGGGAATGGCAACCCCGAATCGGGATGATGGGCAGGGTCGGTGCGATCGGGTGTCTGCGCGGCTGCAAACGGCGGGCCGGGGCGGCAGGAAACTGCCGCTTTCGTGCCGGTAGAGGGTGGCCGCTTCAATCGGCCACGACATTCAGCATCTTTTCCCCTGGCACCGGGCCCCTGAACCACCCGCGACAAGGCGTTCCGTGTCGGGCAACGGGGCAGCCCTGGTCGGCACCACCCATGGCGGGCTTGGCCATGCGCCGGCCAGCCCGGAGCATTTCCCGTTCGCCCGAAGCGGCCGCCAAAGACCGCGGCCCCTGCCGGAAATTGCGGTTTGGGCACCTCGCGCTTGCCCGCGAACTCGGCTATGCTGCATCGCAGCAAAAGGAGGTCACATGTCCGCGCTGCCGCTCGTCCTGTCACTGGCTCTGCTGATCATCGGGGCATGGCGCGGGGTTTCGGTGCTGTTGCTGGCGCCCGTGCTGGCACTGTCGGCCGCCGCGGCGACGGGTATGCCGGTCCTCGCAGGCTATACACAGATATTCATGGCGGCGGCGGGGGGCTTCGTGGTGTCGTTCTTCCCGTTGTTCCTGCTGGGCGCATTGTTCGGCAAGGTCATGGAGGCTTCGGGGGCCGCCGCCCGCCTGGCCTCGGGGATCGCCTCGGCCCTTGGCCCGAAGAACGCCATTCTGGCGGTGGTCATGGCCTGCGCGATGTTGACCTATGGCGGCGTGTCGCTGTTCGTGGTGGCCTTTGCCGCGTGGCCACTTGCGCGCGCGCTGTTCGCCACGACCGGCCTTCCGGCGCGGCTGGTCCCGGCGACGATTGCGCTCGGGGCCTTTACCTTCACCATGACCGCCTTGCCCGGCACGCCATCGATCCAGAACGCGATTCCCATGGCGACCTTCGGCACCACGCCCTTTGCCGCGCCCGGCCTCGGGCTGATTGCGGGCGCTGTCATGCTGGGGCTTGGCGTGATCTGGCTGCAAACCCGCGCAACGTCGCTGCTGGGCGATGCCGTGCCCGTTGTTCCCGATGCGCCGGCCAACGGCGAGCCGATCTCCTTCTGGATCGCGCTGCTGCCGATCCTGTCGGTGGGGCTGGTGACGCTGATCATGGGCAGCTTCATCCTGCCTGCGCTGGATACGGGGTATCTTGCCGGGGCAGTCTATGGCCAGACCGAGATCTCGCGCGTCAAGGGGCTGTGGTCGGTCATCACCGCGCTTGGGGTGGCGCTGGCGCTGGCGCTGATCCTCAGCCGTCCGCCGCAGGTGATGCAGGTTCTGAACTCCGGCGCGGAATCCGCGCTTCTGCCGCTTTTCAACACCGCCAGCCTGGTCGGCTTTGGCGCGGTCATCGCCTCGTTGCCGGGGTTCGAGGTCTTGCGGGCAAGCCTGGACGGGCTGTCGGGCGGGCATGTGCTGATCTCGGCGGCGCTTTCCTCGGGCGCCCTGGCCGGAATCACCGGGTCGGCTTCGGGCGGGATGTCGATCGCGCTGGATGTGCTGGGGCCGACGCTCCTGGCGCAAGGTGCCATCCAGGGCGTGGACCCCGCGCTGCTGCACCGGGTTGTCGCCGTTGCAACCGGCGGCCTTGATACGCTGCCGCACAATGGCGCGGTGATAACGCTTCTGGGAATCTGCGGCATGACCCACCGCCAGGCCTATGGCGACATCTTTGTGGTGGCGGTGCTGGTGCCCACGGTGGCCTGCGTCCTGATCATCGCGCTCGGGATGGCGTTCGGAAGCTTCTGACCCGCAGAGGCCGCAACAGGGATCGCACCGGGCGATCCCTGCGCTGTTCATGCCGCCCCAGCCCGAGGGTCAGCGCGTCAGGCCGGCGTAGAGCCGGGGAAGGCGTTCGGGCAGGCGGTCGATCCGGTCGAGGATCTGGTAGCCGCGCGGGCCGAAGATCTGCGCCACATAGCCATCCGCCTGCGGGTCGAGCGACAGGCAGAAAGGCTGCACGCCCTGGCGGGTCACCTCGTCCACCGCGGCGCGGGCGTCGTGGCGCAGGTGCGCGGGGTCGCGCGTGTCGATGTCGGCGGGCGCGCCGTCGGTCAGCACCAGAAGCAGCTTGCGCGCCGCGCGCTGCTGGCCGAGGTGCCAGCCCGCATGGCGGATCGCGGCGCCCATGCGGGTCGAAAGGCGGCCCTCCATTCCGGCCACGCGGGCTTTGGGCAGGGGGCCCCAGTCATCGCTGAAGTCCTTGAACCGCTGGTAGAACACGTTGTGCCGCCCGTCCGAGCAGAAACCGTGCAGCGCGAAGGGGTCGCCCACGCGATGCACCGCCTCGGCCAGCAGCACGGTCGCCTCGCGTGTCATGTCGATCAGGCGTCGGCCGTCCTGCCCCACCGGGTCGTTGGTCGATTCCGACAGGTCGAGCAGCAGCATCACCGCCACGTCGCGCGTGCTGCGGACCAGCCGCATCATCACCCGCGGGTCGGGCTGTTGGCCAAGCCGCATGTCCAGCCGCGCGGCAATGGCGGCGTTCAGGTCGAGATCGTCGCCTTCCTCCAGCCTGCGCAGGCGCCGCACCCCCTGTGGCTGCATCGCCTCCAGCACGCGGCGCATCCGGGAAAGGACCGGGCGGTGGTCGCGCAGGATCGCCTCGGCAACCTGCGGATCGCCCGGCTTCGGGCGCTTTTCCAGCACGGTGGCCCAGTCGGGCCGGTGCAGGCCGATGCGGTGGTCGAACTCGGGGTAGGTGCGGGGCGGCGAAACCGGCTCGCGGCCCTCGCGCGCGTTGTAGCTGATGCCGTCATCGTCGAAGAACTCGGTGGCGCAGACCCAGACCTCCTGCGCATCCTCGCCCGCGGTCTCGACCTCCACCTCGTTCACCATTTCGGAGACCGAGACGTAAAGGCGCCGCTGTTCGGGGGCGGGGGCGTCGTCCCAGTCGCAGTCATCCGCCTCCCACAGCGCGCGGTTGTCATCACGGTAAGGGGCGGAAGGCGGCGGGAGCAGGGCGCCAAGCCGCTCGGCCAGCGTCAGGCCCAGGGCGCGCGATGTCGCTTCTGTAGAGAGGTCCGCGTCCTTGAAGGCCGCGCGTGCCCAGAGGGCATGGGGGTCGGTCGTCTCTGCCTCCGGCAGCAGCAGCGCGCGGGCGATCCGGTCCAGCGGGCCGTCGCCGGTGTGGAACCGCGCCCAGAGGTCGCGCAGGCGCGGGAAGCGGGCGATGGCCAGCGCCTCGGCGCGGGCGTCCTCGATCAGGCCGATGCAGGCGCGCTGCAGCAGCGAGAGGCCGTCCATCCCCAGCGGCGCGCGCCGGGCCACCACATGCGCTGCGGCATGGGCGGCGGCGGCGCGGTAAAGATCAAGCCCCGCGATCCCCTGCCAGTCATCCCAGGCGTCGGGCAGGTGCAGCGTGCCGTCCTCGATGAACGGCCGCAGCCCCTCACGCGCCTCGTAGTCGCCCGAGGTCGGCCGCATGGCGAAGTCGCGGCCCCAGAGCGCGCGCAGATAGGCGCCGATCCGGCGGTGGATGTCGACGAACAGCACCCCCTTGCGTTCGCGCTGCAGGACAGCCTTCGCCTCGGCGCTTTCCAGTGCAAAGTAGCGCAGAAGTTCCGCGTGTTTCGTCCGGTGCGCCTCGGCGCCCCACAGCGCCCAGCGGCGCAGGCCGCCAAGGGTCAGCACGCCAAACAGCTCGTCCAGATGGTCGAGCATCGGGCGCAAGGCCCGCGGCGCCTGCGCCAGCAGCACGTTCAGAAAGCCCAGATAGGCCCGGAACAGATCGGCATCCCCCAGCCGCCGCGCGGCCAGAGGCGCCGTCGCCAGCACCTGCGCGATCACCGCCCCCGAGGTGCGCGAGGCGAGGCCCAGGCATTCGCGGGCCAGATCGGGCAGCACATCCTCGCCCAGTTCGCGCGCAAGCGGCGGTGCAGCCTCGATCCAGGCGCAGACCGGCTCTTCGCCCCGGCCCATGCGGTGCAACGCCTGCGCCCCTTCGCGCCAGACCTCGCGCCCCTGCGGCGAAAGGCTGCGGGCGGCTTCGGGTGCAAGGGTCGCCAGAAGGGCGCGCGCGGCCGCGGGCAGGTCGTCAAGCTCTGCAAGGGTCATGGCCAGACCTCAGAAAAAGGTGATGACGGCGGCGTCGAGCGCGTCGCGCATGTCGGGATCGTCGGTGATCGGTCGGACCAGCGCCATCCGGCAGGCCGGGACCGGTGCTACCCCTTGCGCGATCAGCCCGCCGGCATGGACCAGCATCCGGGTCGAGATGCCCTCGTCCAGCCCGTGGCCCTTCAGGTTGCGCGCCCGCTCGGCGATCGAGACCAGCTTGTCGGCGGTCGCGCGGTCCACGCCCGCCTCGTGCGCCACGATCTCGACCTCCACGCCATGGTCGGGCCAGCTGAAATCCAGCGCGCCGAACCGCTGCTTGGTGGATTGCTTCAGATCCTTCATCAGGCTCTGGTAGCCGGGGTTGTAGCTGATCACGAGATGGAAGTCGGGGTGCGCGCGCAAGAGCTCGCCCTTCTTTTCCAGCGGCAGCACGCGGCGGTTGTCGGTCAGCGGGTGGATCACCACGGTGGTATCCTGCCGCGCCTCGACCACCTCATCCAGATAGCAGATCGCGCCGTGACGGGCGGCGAAGGTCAGCGGGCCATCCTGCCAGCGCGTGCCTTGCGCATCCAGCAGGAAGCGGCCGACAAGGTCCGATGCGGTCATGTCCTCGTTGCAGGCGACGGTGACCAGCGGCTTGCCCAGCCGCCAGGCCATGTGCTCGACAAAGCGGGTCTTGCCGCAGCCGGTGGGGCCTTTCAGCATGACGGGCATGTGCGCGGCATGGGCCGCCTCGAACAACGCGATCTCGTCGGCCACGGGGCGATACCAGGGCTCGTCGGCGATGCGGAAGGGTCGGGTGATTTCGTCCATGATGACCTCGGGGAAAGGGGGGGCCGCGCAACGGGCGCGGCTGGGGCCCGCTGCGGAAAGGATGCGGCGGGCAGGGTGCCGCCCGCCACCGCATGGGGTGGCGGGCGGCGGGATCAGACGGCCGCGCCGCGATACACGACCATGTTGGCGCCCTGGCTCTGCGACAGGTTGTCGTAGCCGATCAGCCGGACGTGGTTGTCGGGGTTGGCCTCATGACAGGCTTTCAGCTCGGCGAGGATCACATCGACATCGGTTTCCCCGAACATCGGCAGCTTCCACATGTACCAGTAGGTGCCCGCGGCAAATTGCGGCTCGGTATGTTCGATGGCCGGATTCCAGCCGTTCTTCACGATCCACACGACCTGACTGCGGATCTCGTCCTCGGTCATCGGCGGCAGATAGGAAAAGGTGCCCATCTTGCGGCTGGCCGGGTCCGACAGCCGCGACTTGTAATCCTGAACGCTCATTGTGGTGTCCTTTCCTGTGGCTCAGCGGTGCTGCACGTCGAGCTTGTCGACGGTGTCGAATTCGAAGCGGATCTCTTTCCAGGTCTCCATCGCCATCCGCAATTCGGGGCTGGTCCTGGCGGCCTTGGTCAGGATTTCCTTGCCTTCCTTTTCCAGGTCGCGGCCGTCGTTGCGGGCCTGAACGCAGGCTTCCAGCGCCACGCGGTTGGCGCAGGCGCCCGCGGCGTTGCCCCAGGGGTGGCCCAGCGTGCCGCCGCCGAACTGCAGCACCGAGTCATTGCCGAAGATCGAGACCAGCGCCGGCATGTGCCAGACATGGATGCCGCCCGAGGCCACCGGGAACACGCCCGGCTGCGGCCCCCAGTCCTGATCGAAGAAGATCCCGCGCGACCGGTCGGTCTTGATGAAGCGGTCGCGCAGCAGGTTGATCCAGCCGATGGTGGCTTCGCGGTCGCCTTCCAGCTTGCCGACCACGGTGCCGGAATGCAGGTGGTCGCCGCCCATCAGCCGCAGGATCTTGGCCAGCACCCGGAAGTTGATGCCGTGGTTCGGGTTGCGGTCCATCACGGCGTGCATGGCGCGGTGAACGTGCAGCAGCATCCCGTTCTTGCGGCACCAGCGCGACAGGCTGGTGTGCGCCGACCAGCCGACGGTCAGATAATCCGACATGATGATCGGGGTGCCGATCTCCTTGGCGAACTCGGCGCGCTCGTACATTTCCTCCATCGTGCCGGCGGTCACGTTCATGTAGTGGCCCTTGCGCTCGGAGGTCTCGGCCTCGGCCTTGACGATCGCCTCCTGGCAGAACAGGAAGCGGTCGCGCCAGCGCAGGAAGGGCTGCGAGTTCACGTTCTCGTCGTCCTTGGTGAAGTCGAGCCCGCCGCGCAGGCATTCATAGACCGCGCGCCCGTAGTTCTTGGCCGAAAGCCCCAGCTTCGGCTTGATGGTGCAGCCCAGAAGCGGGCGGCCGTATTTGTCCAGCAGGTCGCGTTCGACCTTCATCCCGTGCGGCGCGCCGGGGCAGGTCATCACGAACCACAGCGGGAAGCGCACATCCTCCAGCCGCAGGGCGCGCACCGCCTTGAAGCCGAAGACGTTGCCCACCAGCGAGGTGAAGACGTTGACGACCGAGCCTTCCTCGAACAGGTCCATCGGATAGGCGATGAAGGCATAGAAGGCATCGTCGCTGCCCGGCACGTCTTCGATCGCGTAGGCGCGGCCCTTGTAATAGTCCAGATCGGTCAGAAGGTCGGTCCAGACCGTCGTCCAGGTGGCGGTCGAGCTTTCGGCGGCGACCGCTGCTGCGGCCTCCTCGCGGCTCACGCCCGCCTGGGGCACCACCTTGAACACGGCAAGGATGTCGCTGTCCTTCACCTGATATTGCGGCTCCCAGTAGATGGAGCGGTAGTCCTTCACACCGGCGTCATATGTCTTTGCGGCCATGGGTTCCTCGCTTGCCTTTGCCCGATGTCTCGGGTCGGTTTCCGTATGCCGCCTTGCATGAATAAACCAAACTGAATAGTTTTTAGTCTCAGAACAGGGAAAAGGTTATCATGCGCTGCACGTTCCGACAGTTGCAGGTGTTCGCCGCGGTGGCGCGGCACGCCAGCTACACCCGCGCCGCCGAAGAGCTGCACCTGACCCAGCCTGCGGTCTTTGCGCAGGTCAAGCAGTTGGAAGAGTCGCTCGGGCTGCCGTTGCTGGACCGGATCGGCAAGCGGCTTTACCTGACCGAAGCGGGGCGGGCGGTGGTCGAAACCGCGCGCGAGACGCTGGGGGGGATCGAGCGGCTGGAGATGCAGCTGGCCGACCTCCAGGGCCTGCGGCGGGGGCGGCTGAAGATCGCTATCGTCTCGACAGTGCAGTATTTTCTGCCCCGTCGGCTTGGAGAGTTCTGCACCCTGAACCCTGGCGTCGAGGTGGCGCTGACCGTCACCAACCGCCAGACGGTGATCGCGCGGCTGGCCGCGAACGAGGACGACCTCTGCATCCTGGGCCAGCCGCCCGAGGGGCTGGATGTGGTGGCAACGCCCGTGGCGCGCAATCCGATCCTGCTGCTGGCGCGGGCCGATCATCCGCTGGCGCGCGCGCGCGACCTGCCGTTCGCGCAGCTGGCCGGAGAGCCCTTCATCCTGCGCGAGCCGGGGTCGGGCACCCGCGCCGCCGCCGAGAGGTTCTTTGCCGAGTGCGGCATCCGGCCACGGGTGCGGATGGAGCTGGGCTCGAACGAGGCGATCAAGGAGGCGGTGGTGGCGGGGCTGGGGCTGGCGATCCTGTCGCAGGACACGATGGCGGCCGAGGCGGCGACGCCCCGGCTGGTGGCGCTGGACGTGCAGGGCTTTCCGCTGATGCGGGTCTGGAACGTGGCCTATCCGCGCGGCAAGCACCTGTCGGTGGTGGCGGCGGCCTTTCTTGCCCATCTGACCCGGACCGCGCCGACCCCGCCACGCCCCGTCAGGTCGCCAGCCAGAGGTAAAGCGGCAGGCCCAGCGTCAGGTTGAAGGGAAAGGTGACGCCCAGCGACATGGTCAGGTAGATCCCCGGTTCGGCCTCGGGCAGCGCAATGCGCATCGCCGCCGGAACCGCGATGTAGGAGGCCGAGGCCGCCAGCACCGTCAGCAGGAACAGGCTGCCGCCCGACAGCCCGACCAGCCCCCCCAGCCCCAGCGCCATCGCCGCCCCGGCCAGCGGAATCAGCACCCCCGCCGCCAGCAGGCCGGGCGACAGCAGGTGGCGGTTTCCGATCAGGCTGCGCCCCGCGGTCACGCCCATGTCAAGCAGGAACAGGCACAGGATGCCGGTGAAGGGCGTCACGATGAAGGGCGCGATCATCTCCATCCCGCGGCCGCCGGTCAACGCGCCGATGGCGAAGGCGCCGACCAGCAGCACGATCGAGCCGTTGGCCAGCAGTTCGCGCCCCAGCCGGATCGGCCGCGCCGCAGCCCCGCCGCCGCGATGGGCCAGCCACAGCGCCGAGACGATGGCCGGCGCCTCCATCGCCGCGGCGACGGCCACCATGTAGCCGTCGTAGGCGATGCCCGCCGTGTCGAGCAGGCTGGTCGCGGTGACGAAGGTCACGATCGAGATTGACCCGTAGTGCCCCGCCACCGCCGCCGCATTCAGCCGGTCGAGCCGCGACATCACCCGCAGCAGCGCGAAGGCCACGAAGGGGACCGCCAGCGACAGCGCCACCCCGGCCAGCAGCGCCAAGAACAGGTCCGAACTGACGCCATGGTCGGCAAGGCTGACCCCGCCCTTGAAGCCGATGGCCAGCAGCAGGTAGATCGACATGAACTTCGCCGCGCCACCGGGGATCGACAGGTCGCTACGCGCGAAGGCCGCGATCAGGCCAAGCGCAAAGAACAGGATGGTCGGCACCAGAAGGTTTCCGGTCAGGATATCGAGGGTGGACGGCACGGCGGGCTCCTTGCTGAGGTCACCGCCCGGATGCACTGGCCGCTTGCATAAGCCCAATACATCGTTTCTAACCTTTCCATAGTTCAAGGCTATGAAAATGCGCCCCACCCTGCGTCAACTCGAATACATCGTCGCCGTGGCCCGTCACGGCCGCTTCGGACTTGCCGCCGAATCGCTGAACGTCAGCCAGCCCAGCCTTTCGGCACAGATCGCCGAGGTAGAGGCCGACCTCGGCACGCGTCTGTTCCTGCGCGGCCGACAGGGTGTTCAGCCCACCGCCGCGGGCGCCGAGGTGATCCGGCGCGCCCAGAAGATCCTGCGCGAGGTCGAGGACCTGCGCGCCAGCGTCACCCACGGCCTGCCGTTCGGCGGTCGGCTGCGGCTGGGCGTGCTGCCTTCGATCGGGCCCTATCTTCTGCCGCGGGCGATCGCGTCGATTCACCGCCAGCACCCCGACCTCCGCGTGGCGGTGCGCGAGGAGAATACCCAGGGGCTGGAGCAGGGCCTGCGCGCCGGCCGCTTCGACCTGATCGTCTCGACCCCCGAGGATCATCCGAACACGCGCCAGGTCCGGCTGTTCGGCGAAAGGCTGTGGATCGCGGTGGCGCGCGACGACCCGCTGGCGGCCTCCGAGGCGCCGGTGGCCGCCGGGGATCTGCGCGGGCGGGTCTTCCTGACGCTTGACCGCGGGCACCGGCTGTCGCGGATCGTCCATGCGCTTGCCTCGGCCTGCGGCGGCATCGTCTCGGACGATTACGAGGGCACCAGCCTCGACTCGGTGCGCCTCATGGCGGCCTCGGGCGCGGGCATCGCGATCCTGCCCGAGCTTTATGCCCGCGAGCAGGCCGCCATCCGCAGGGATGTCGTTCTCCGGCTTCTGCGCGCCGAAGGGGCCAGCCGCGACATCGCCCTGCTTCAGCCGACGGGCGAGGACGAGGCCGGGCTCGATCTGGTCCGGACGGCGCTGCTGGATGCGGTCGCCGCGCTGGGCCTGGCGGGCGGGACGCCGGGCGGCGTTCCGGGCTGAACCCCGCGTGCGGGCAGGCTTGCGACATCCGGCTGTCTGGCGCCAACATGCGTCGCATCAGGTCGGCCCGGTGGCGATGCCCGCAAACGGGCCGACCCCTCTGCCGCCTTCGACCGCCCGGCCCGCGGGCCGGCGCCTCCCGCACCGGGGCGTCGCGGCCCGGCGCGCATCGCCAGCCTGTCGGCCGGACCGGCCCCCCTACCGCATCAGCACGACCGACGCCTTGCAGGACCGGATCATGGCGGTGGTGGTTGACCCGATGATCAGGTTGCGGATGCGGGAATGGCCGTAGGCACCCATCAACAGCATGTCGAACTGCGCCTCTTCCACCAGCTTGCCGAGTGCGGTTTCGGGGTTGCCCGGCAGGATCGAGGTTTCGGCCTCGATCCCGGCCGCCTGCAGCAGGGCCTGTGCATCTTCAAGACCCTTCTTCACCTCGGCCGTGGCGGTGCCCACCGTGACGACGTGGACGGCAAGCCCCTGGAACAGCGGGCTGCGGGCGATGTGGTCGACCGCCTTCATCGCAGAGGGGCCGCCGTCATGGGCCATCAGAACCTTCGTGATCGGCCTGAACGCGCGCGAGGCCACCAGGACCGGCCGGTGGCTGGCGCGGATGATCCGTTCGAGGTTCGTCCCCAGATGGCCCTTGGCATTGTCGGCGGTCTCGCCGCGCTTGCCGATGATGATCACACGGGCGTCGCCCTCGACCTCGGCCACCGCCTCGACGATGTCGCCATGGCGCAGGCGGGTGGTGATGTCGGTCACGCCGTCCCGGTCGAGAATCGCGCGCGCATCCTCCAGAATGGCCCGGCCGCGGTGGCTGATCAGCCTGGCCCGCTGCGCATCAAGCTCGGCCAGTTCCTGCAGCAGCGCCGTGCGCGCGCCAAGGCGGATCGCGCCCGAATGGTCATGCGTGTCAGACGCCTCGCGGCGGCCCAGCACATGGATCAGCTCGACCGGCGCGCCGGTGCGCTGCGAGATCCAGGCGGCATGGTCGCAGACGCTGGTCGAATAGATCGAGCCGTCCACCAGGGCGACGATCTTCTGCGGGTTTGTCATGGTCCCCTCCCTCAATGCGACATCAGCTTGTCCATCGCGCCCGGCTTGTCATGGATGGCAAGCTTGTCGACGATGGTTTCGGTGGCCTGGTTCATGCCGACAATCTCGACCTCGGCGCCGTCGCGGCGGAACTTCAGCACCGCCATGTCCAGCGCCTGCACGCTGGAAACATCCCAGATATGCGCGAGGCTCACGTCGATGACCACCTTTTCCAGCGCCTCCTTGAAGTCGAAGGCGTTCATGAAATCCTCGACCGACCCGTAGAACAGCTGGCCTTCGACCACATAGGTCCGCACCCGCCCGTCCTTCGAGATGGTGCTGGTGACGTTGAACAATTGCGCGATCTTGCCCGCAAAGAAGATGCCCGACAGCAGCACGCCGACCAGCACGCCGATTGCGAGGTTGTGGGTATAGACCACGGCCACGACCGTCGCGACCATCACGACGGACGACGAGCGCGGGTGCAGGCGCAGGTTCTTGATCGACGACCACGAGAAGGTGCCGACGCTGACCATGATCATGATCGCGACCAGCGCCGCCATCGGGATCTGGCTGACAAGGTCACCCAGCACGACCACCATGAACAAAAGGTAAACCCCCGCCGCGAAAGACGAAAGCCGCCCCCGGCCGCCCGACTTCACGTTGATGATCGACTGGCCGATCATCGCGCAGCCCGCCATGCCGCCGATGAAGCCGGTGGCGGTGTTGGCGATCCCCTGGCCGATGCATTCCTGATTGCGGTCCGACCTGGTGTCGGTCAGGTCATCGACGATGTTCTGCGTCATCAGGCTTTCCAGCAACCCCACCACCGCAACCGCGACGGAATAGGGCAGGATGATCGTCAGCGTCTCGATGTTCAGCGGAATCTGCGGGATCAGGAAGACCGGCAGCGTGTCGGGCAGCGCGCCCATGTCGCCCACCGTCCGCACGTCCCAGCCGAAGAACAGCGTCAGGCCGGTCAGCACCACGATGGTGACCAGCGGCGACGGAATCGCCTTGGTCAGCAGCGGGAAAAGGTAGATGATCGCCAGACCCGCCGCGACCAGCGCATAGGTCAGCCATGAGACCAGTCTCGGGTCCAGTTCCGGCAATTGCGCGAGGAAGATCAGGATCGCCAGCGCGTTCACGAACCCGGTCATCACCGATTTCGAGACATAGCGCATCACGAAGCCCAGCCTCAGCAGCCCCGCGCCGATCTGGATCAGGCCCGCCAGAACCGTGGCCGCCAGCAGGTATTGCAGCCCGTGGTCCTTGACCAGCGTGATCATCAGCACCGCCGTCGCCGCCGTCGCCGCCGAGATCATCCCCGGCCGCCCGCCGGTGATCGCCACCAGCACCGCGATGGAAAAGCTGGCGTAAAGCCCCACCTTCGGGTCCACCCCCGCGATGATCGAAAAGGCGATGGCTTCGGGAATCAGCGCAAGGGCCACGACCAGCCCCGCCATCAGATCGCCCCGGATGTTGCCCGTCCATTGGTCACGGTAAGCGTGGAGTGAAATCATGTAAATCCGTTCCTGATCGACCCTGACCAAACCGGCCGCGCGTCGATTGTTGATCTGCGTGTCAGGTCAGGTGGTCCGGCGGATCAGCGGCCGGAAGAGCCACCCGGGCTTGCACCGGGTCCATGCGTGTCTGCGCCCTGCTATGCGCAAACATCCGCCTTTGACAACCGGAAATCCGCCGGATGCCGCTGCGGTGCCGGACTGGCCGGGGCCGATGCACCTTTTCCGGCCGGGCGCGCACAACGACCGGGCATCTCCGGCACGGCCCGGGGCAGGGCCTTGCGACATTGCCCCCGACACCTTGAGACAAGCGCCGAGCCGCCGGCATCGCCGCATGGACTTTCACGCCGCTGAAGGTGGTGTCGCGGTGGTCCGGCGGGGCACGGCAAGGGGTGCCGGGCGGGTCTGGCCGGTCAGGTGAATTGCAGCGTGGCCCAGGCCAGCACAAGGTAGCGCCCGCCCTTGGCCAGCGTGACGATCAGCGCAAACCGCCAGAACGGTTCGCGCATCACCCCCGCCGCCAGCGTCAGCGGGTCGCCCACCACCGGCACCCAGGCCGCCAGAAGGCTCCAGTATCCCCAGCGGGCATACCAGCCCGTCGCCCGGTCCATATGGCGGGGCGAGACAGGGAACCAGCGCCGGTCGGCAAAGCGGATCAGGAACCGGCCGAGGGCCCAGTTCACGACAGAGCCCAGCACGTTGCCCGCCGTCGCCACCGCCAGCAACAGCCAGACCGGATGCCCCCCTGCAACGATCAGAGCCACCAGCGCCGCCTCGGACTGCGCCGGGATCAGCGTGGCGGCCGCAAGCGCGGCAAGGAACATGCCGGCGAGTTCGATCATGGCTCAGGCGGCTCCGGCCGACGGCGGTGCAGGTCGCCGGTCACGAAAGGGTAGCGGTGCGGCCCGTGCCCGGCCGGATGCGGGTGGGCGGGCCGGTCATGGGGCAGGGCGCCTTGGGCACGGGGTTTCGACATCAGTCGGGCCTATCCCCCCGGGGGGGGATATAGCAAGGCCGATGACCGATGACCGACGCCGGACCCGGCCGCACCGCCCGCGTCCCGGCGCGGGTCGCCCCTGACCCTTCGGTGCAGGCGCCCGGCCGGGCTCTGCGGCGGCCGGTGCGCAAGGTCACGCGTCGATGTTGGCGAATTCGTGGTCGGCGCCGCGCTTCGGTTTGTCGCTGCGGTCCAGCCCGAGGAACAGCACGATGTTCTTGGCCACATAGAGCGTCGAGTAGGTGCCGATGATCACCCCGAACAGCATGGCAAAGACGAAGCCCCGGATCACGTCGCCGCCGAAGACCAGCAGCACGACAAGCGCGATCAGCGTGGTCATCGCGGTCATCAGGGTGCGGCTCAGGGTTTCGTTGGCCGACAGGTTCATCAGGTCGCGCAGGGGCATGGCCTTGTATTTCGCCAGGTTCTCGCGCAACCGGTCGAAGATCACCACGGTGTCGTTCACCGAATAGCCGAGGATGGTCAGCAGCGCCGCCACGATGGTCAGGTCGAACTTCAGCTGGAACAGCGCGAAGATGCCGACCGTGACGATCACGTCATGCACCAGCGCCGCGACCGTGCCCACCGCGAACTGCCATTCGAACCGCAGCCAGACATAGGCGAGGATGCCGATGGCACCGGCCCCCACGGCCATCAGTGCCAGCCAGATCAGTTCGGCCGAAACCTTGGGGCCGACCGATTCCACCGCCGTGAAGGTGATCGCCGAATCGACGGCCCGCAGCGCCTCCTGCACCTCTGCGATGGTTTCGGCCGCAATGGCCTCGGCCCCGGCCTGCGCCTGCACGCGGATCATCGCGACATGCTGGTCGACCCGGAACGCCGGGTCGAACACCTGCGAGATGGCTACATCGCCAAGCTCCAGCGCGGAAAGCGCGCTGCGGTAGGCCCCCAGATCCGGTTCCTGCGTCGTCTCGGTGCGGAAGGTGGTGCCGCCCTTGAAGTCGATCCCGAAGTTCAGGCCCATGGTCGCGACCAGCAGCAGCGCGGCCGCGACCGCCGCGACCGAGGCGCCGAAGGTGACCCATTGCACGCGGAAGAAGTCGATCACGGTGTGGTCGGGTGCCAGCTTCAGCCACCCCCTGACGGTGATCGCCTTCGGCTTGCGCCACCGCATCCACGACCCGATGATCAGCCGGGTCACATAGACCGCCGTGAACATCGAGGTGAGGATGCCGAGCCCCAGCGTCACCGCAAAGCCGCGCACCGCGCCGGAGCCGATGGCGAACATGATCAGCGCGGTCAGAAGGCCGGTGATGTTGCTGTCCATGATCGCGGACAGGGCCTTGTCGAAACCGATGTCGATGGCCCGGGCGGCGGGGCGGCCCTGTCGCAGCTCCTCGCGGATGCGCTCGAAGATCAGCACGTTGGCATCGACCGCCATGCCCATGGTCAGCACGATCCCCGCGATGCCGGGCAGGGTCAGCGTTGCCCCCAGCACCGACAGCGCCGCCATGAGCAGCACCATGTTGAACCCGAGCGCGACAGTGGCCATGACGCCGAACGTGCCATAGCAGGCCACCATGAAGCCGATCACCGCCACCATGCCGATGACCGCGGCACGCTTGCCTGCGTCGATGCTGTCCTGGCCCAGTTCGGGGCCGATGGTGCGTTCTTCCAGAAAGGTCATGCCCGCAGGCAGGGCACCTGCCCGCAGAAGCACGGCCAACTCGGTGCTTTCCTCGACCGAGAACGACCCGGTGATGATTCCCGATCCGCCGGGGATGTGGCTCTGGATCACCGGGGCCGAGATCACCTCGTCATCCAGCACGATGGCGAAGGGGGCCCCGATGTTGGCGGCGGTATAGTCGCCAAACACCCGCGCGCCCGCCGGATCGAAGCGGAAGCTGACGGCGGGGCGGTTGTTCTGGTCGAAGGCCGGTTGCGCATCGACCAGCTCGTCGCCGCTGACGACCGGGCTCCGGTCGATGATGTAGAAGGCGCCGGGCTCGTCCATCGACGGCAGGATCAGGTTGCCGGGGCCGGGGTCGGTTTCCGCGCTGGCGGCGCGGCCGACGACCGGATGGAACGTCAGCCTTGCGGTGGTGCCGATCAGGTCTTTCAGGTCCGATGCCGACCCGATGCCGGGCACCTGGATCAGGATGCGGTTGTCGCCCTGGCGCTGGATGGTCGGTTCGCGGGTGCCGACTTCATCCACCCGGCGGCGGATGATCTCCAGGCTCTGCTGCATGGTGCGTTCGTCCGATGCCGCGCGTTCCGCCTCGGTCAGCGTGATGACCAGCACCCCGCCTTCGGCGCGGGCCGCGATATCGGTCTGCCCGACGCCCGTGAGGCTGACAACCGGCGTGGCCAGCGCCCGCACCGCCGCAAGGGCGGCCTCCATCCCGGCGGGATCGGACAGCGCGATGCGCAACTCGCCGGGGGCGGCCGCCTGCCTGCGCACGCCGCCGACCTGATCGCGGATGGTGCGCAGCGCGTCGCGGGCCTGCGGCCAGAGAGCATCCATCCGCGCGGCATAGACCTCGGCCACCTGAACTTCCGCCAGCAGATGCGCGCCGCCGCGCAGGTCGAGCCCGAGGCTGACCAGGCCGGAGGGCAGCCAGGACGGCCAGCCATCCAGTTCGGCCTGCCGGTCGGGCGGCAGCGCGCCGTTTTCCATCAGCACCGCGACGGCATCATTGTGCCGCTCCACCTGCGGATAGAAGGCATTGGGCAGGGCAAACAGCAGCCCCCAGAGACAGACGCCCCAGATCAGAAGGCGTTTCGAAAGCAGGGTTTTCGACATGATCATGTCCTTGTGACCCGGCGTCCTGCGGGGGCGCGCCCTCGGCGGGACGGGGTCGACATCAAGAATTGGGACAAGCGACGTGCAAGCCGCAGGTCACGCGGGGCGGTCGCCCGTGCCTTGCGGCACGGAGGAACCGACCCGGTGCCCGGGCTTCGCGTCATCGCCGGCGCAGCATCGCACGCAGGCAGAGCCGACTCGCGGCCCCGCGACATGCCGGTGCGTCAGGCGGCGGGTGGCGCCCGCGGCTCGGGCAGCCGAGGCCGACGGTCCGGTGGCAGCGTCCAGTCCGGCGCAACCCCATCCGCCGACATCACCCGTTCGGGCGTCGCCCCGAAATCGGCCCCCGGCAGCGCCAGATGCGGGCCGGTTGCAGGCCGCTCGTCAGCCGCCCGCTGGACAAGACCGGGTTTGACCTGCACCGCAGCCAGATCGGGCGACGTGGCGGCGCCAAGGGCGGCCAGTTGCCCCGCCATCATTGGCGCGGAAAGATGCGCCCGCGGTCCCGCGCCCCAGACACAGACGAGGGTCAGCACGATGACCCAGGCGACGAAGGCCCGGCGGGTCATGCTGGTGATCATTGCGACGGAGGCCATGGCGTTTGGTGTCTCATCTATCGCGCCGATTGGCAATCACGCGGTCGGCCCGCCCGAGGCGGAATCTGCCCGCACCATCGCCGGCAAGGGCGTGCCGAAGAGCGGCCCGGAAGGCGCGCGGCCGGACGGGCCAGCCGGAACGCAATCGGCGGCAGGAAAAAAAACCTCCCGACGATGGACAAGACTCCTCTCCGGCTCCGTAAGGTTGGCAGGATGACAAACGAACCTGAAAACATCGTCGGCCAGTTGCCCGCCCTGCGGCGCTTCGCGCTTGCGCTGTCGCGCGATCCGTCAGAGGCCGAGGATCTGGTTCAGGAGGCCTTGCTGCGCGGCCATGAGCAGCGGCGCATGTTCCGCACGGGCGGCAACCTGAAAAGCTGGCTCTTCACCATCCTGCGCCATGCCTTCATCGACCGGCGCCGCAGCCGACAGGCCGAGGCGCGGCGCGAGGCGGCGGTGGCGGCCCTGGCTCCCACGGCGATCGACGCACCGCAGGAAGCGGTGGTGCGGCTGGGCCAGGTGCGGCGTGCCTTTCTGGGCCTGCCGGACGAGCAGCGCGAGGCGCTGTCGCTGATCGCGCTTGAGGGGCTGACCTATGCCGAGGCCGCACAGGTGGCAGGCGTGCCGGTGGGCACGCTGATGTCGCGCGTGGCCCGAGCCCGCGCCAGCCTGAGAGCATTTGAGGACGGCGAAACCGGGGCCGCGGGCCTGCGAGTGGTGGGAGGGCGCGATGCAGAACGTGACTGAACCGGTCACCGATCTCGATCTGGCCGCCTATGTCGATGGCCAGGTCGACGACTGGCAGCGCGTCCGGGTCGAGGCGCATCTGGCGCGGCACCCCGAGGCGGCGGCGCGGGTGATGCAGGATCTGCATCTGCAGCGGGAACTGCGTCTGGCCCTGACCGACGCCGGGTCGGCGGGCGCGCGGCAAGCCGCGGACCGGCTGTCGCGCGGGCTGCGCCGTGACGGGCTGATGCGCCGCGCCCTGCGGTTTGCGCCGGTTGCCGTGCTGGCCGGGGTCGGCTGGCTGGGCTGGGCCGGGCTGCTGCCGCTGGGAGTCGCGACCGTCAACGCCTCTGCCGGGCCGCCGGAGTTCGTGGCCGCGGCACTGGCCGCGCGCGATGTCAGCGCGATCCGCTTCAACATGCACTCGATGCCCGAGGTGCCCGATCTTGACCCCGAGGAACTGCGCGCGATGACCGGCATCCTGCTGCCTGCCTTCGCGCCGGACTGGACGGTGCTGGATGCGCAGGTCTTTCCTTCGCCGCAGGGTCCTGGCATCGAGATCGTGTTCGACACGCCCGATCTGGGCCGGGTCGCGCATTTCGCGGTGCGCCCCGGCGCCTTCGCGGTGACGCTGCCCCGGTCCGAGCCCTACGGCACCTTGCCGCTCGTCTGGTTCCAGATCGGTGAAACCGCCCATGTGCTGATCGCCGAAACCGGTGACGCCGAACGCCTGACCGCCGCGGCCGAAGAGCTGAGCGGCAGCCTTTATTGACCCCCAAGGAGGATACCATGCCCGAAATCCAGGGCCGCCACGCCGGCTTTGCCCCCGCCGCCGCCTATGACCAGGGCCTGCGCGCCCACATGCTGCGGATCTACAACTACATGGGCCTCGGCCTTGCGCTGACCGGGATAGTCGCGGTTCTGGTCGCCTCGGTTCCGGCGCTCTACGTGCCGATCTTCACCACGCCGCTGAAATGGCTGGTCATGCTCGCACCGCTGGGCTTCATCCTGTTCCTGTCGTTCAAGATCGAGTCGGTGTCGGCCGCCACGGCGCAGACGCTGTTCTGGGCCTTCTGCGCGGTGATGGGCCTGTCGCTGGCCTCGATCTTTCTGGTGTTCACCGGCGTTTCGATCGGCCGGGCCTTCTTCGGCGCGGCCGCGATGTTCGCCGCCTTCAGCGTTTACGGCTACACCACGAAACGCGACCTGACCCAGTTCGGCAGCTTCCTGATGATGGGCCTGATCGGGGTGATCATCGCCAGCATCATCAACATCTTCCTCGGCTCCTCGGCCCTGCAGTTTGCCATCTCGATCATCGGGATTCTGGTCTTCGTCGGGCTGACGGCCTGGGACACGCAGGCGATCAAGCTGCAATACGCCCAGCAGCACGACCACGAGACCCGGCAGAAGATGGCCGTCATGGGGGCGTTGTCGCTTTACCTGAACTTCATCAACATCTTCCAGCTTCTGCTGAGCCTGACCGGCCAGCGCGAAGAATGACAGCAAGAAGGACGCAAGACTCATGGACCAGAACGACCGGCAGGCCATCGAAGGGCTGTTCGACAAGCTCGCCCGGGTGGAAGGGCAAAGCCCCCCGCGCGATGGCGAGGCCGAGCGGCTCATCGCCGCTGCCATCACCCGCCAGCCCGCCGCGCCCTACTTCATGGCGCAGACCATCGTGGTGCAGGAACATGCGCTGAACTCTGCCCAGGCGCGGATCGAGGAACTGGAGGCCGATCTTGCGGCGTCGCAGCAGGGCGCCGGGCAGGGCGGCGGCCTGTTCGGCCGGCTGTTCGGCGGCGGGCCTGCCCCCGCACCGGCACGCAGGCCGGCCCCGATGCCGCAGGGCCAGGGCGGCGGCTTCCTAGCCGGGGCTGCGCAGACCGCGATGGGCGTGGCGGGCGGTGTGCTGCTGGCCAATGCGATCGGGGGCATGTTCGCCGGCCCGGCCGAGGCCGGAGAGCCGGAGGCCGAAGCCGATCAGGATGCCGGTTTCGACGACGACAGCAGCTGGGAATGAGCGCCGTCGTGGGCAGGTAGCACGCCGACAGAAGCCCGCCTTTGCGATGATCTGATCCGACTGCCGAGGGGCCGCGCCATCGCGGCCCCGCTTTTTTGGCGCCCGACCATGGCACCGCCCCGCTCGGCATGTGCGGCGGTTCGTGTGCCCTTGATACACCTGATCTTCCAGCGAATATGCGGTCGAGCGGACTGTCACACCCAGACCGTAGCCGGGCCGAACCGGAATACTTCGTTGCCTGCGGGGCCGATCCGCAGCGGGCTCATTCCCCGGCATCCCGCCCCGGATCCTTAAGCGGGCGGCGGCCGAGCAGGCGCAGCGTCAACCGCCGCCCCCGTGCCAGAACCGGATAAAGCGCGGCCGCGCGGCGGGGCGAGCGGAAGATGCGGCGCATCAGGTCGTTGAACAGGCCGCCCGGTGCCGACAGCACCGACAGGTGGCGCATGGCCGCCTCGCCGTGAAAGACCTGCCCGCCGTGACGCACCACCATGCCCGCATCAAGATCGAACCCCGCCCTTCGCATCTCGGCCACTCGCGTGTCGGCCGAACGGGCATCGACAAGGTCGACGCGCCCCGCCTCGGCCCGCAGCCGGACCATCCGCACATAGGAGGAGCAGAACGGGCATTGCCCGTCATAGATCACCTCGATCCGGGGCGCCGACTCTGCCATCCGCAGTTTCTCCATCCTGAAATGCCACACCCGGAATAACGTAGACCGACGGGGCGTTATTCCCGCAGCATGCAACAGAAGGAGACAGGAAGATGCCCCTCACCTCCACCCTGAACCGCAATCTGCAGGATATGGGCAACCGGCTGGCAACGCCGGTTCCGGCGTTGTCGCTGGCGGCGTTCCGCATCGCGATGGGCGCGCTGCTGGTCTGGGATTGCTGGCGGTTCGTCAGGTATGACCGGATCTACCGCTATTTCGTCGAGCCCGAGTTCCACTTCATCTATCCCGGCTTCGGCTGGGTGGCCCCGCTGCCCGAGCCCTGGATCCATCTGGCCTGGCTGGCGATGGGCGCGGCTGCGTTCTTCGTGATGATCGGGTTGTTCTACCGGATGGCGATCATCGCGCTGACCGTGCTGTTCAGCTATTTCCTCCTGCTCGACCGGGCCGAGTATCTGAACCATTTCTACCTGATCATCCTGTTCCTGATCCTGATGTGCTTCCTGCCCGCGGCGCGGGCGCTGTCGGTCGATGCCAGGCGGCTACCGCAGGCCGGGCCGGCGACGGTGCCCTATGCGGCGGTCTTCGTGTTGCGCGCGCAGATGGAGATCATGCTGGTGTTCGCGGGCCTGGTGAAGCTCACGCCCGACTGGCTGGCGGGCGAACCGCTGGGTCTGTGGCTGCGCGCGCAGGCGGACGACTCCCTGCTGGGGTTCCTGTTCCAGCAAGACTGGGTGATTCTCGCGGGCACCTGGGGCACCATCGCGCTGCATCTGGTCGGCGCGCCGCTGCTGTTGTGGCAGCGCACGCGGCTTGCCACCTTTCTGGTCTACTGCTTCTTCCATGCGGCCAATGCGCAGTTCTTCAACATCGGCATCTTCCCCTGGCTGACGATTGCCGCGACGACGATCTTCTTTGCGCCCGACTGGCCACGCCAGCTGGCACGCTGGACCCTCGGGCATTTCGAGGCGCTGCCGCCCTATGCCGCACCCGCTCTGCCCGCGCCGCGTGCCCTGCCGGCTGTGGCGCTGGGCGGAATTGTGGTCTGGATGGCAGTCCAGGTGGCGCTGCCGCTGCGCGCGGGCCTGTTCCCGACCGAGGTGCGCTGGACCGGCGACGGGCACGAGTTCTCGTGGCGGATGCGGATCTATGACCGCAGCGCCGATGCCGCGTTTCGCGTGACCGCAGCCGACGGCACCGAATGGCAGGTTGACCCCGAGGCTTTTCTGACCCGGCGCCAGGCCAGCAAGATGATCGTGCGGCCCGACATGATCCACCAGTTCGCCGGGTATCTGGAACAGGTCTGGCGTGCGACCGGCCACGGCGATGTGGCGGTGCGCGCGGACATCGTGAAGTCGTTGAACGGTCGCCCGCCGCAACGCTACATCGACCCGGAGGCCGACCTGACGGCAGTGCCGATCAACCCGTTCGGCCCGGACGCCTGGGTGCTGCCACTGGAGGAACCCGTCTGGGGCGTCCGGCAGAACCGGCTGGCCGACCGCGCCAACAACGCGACCGTCGCTGCCGGGGGCTGAGCGACGAGCGTCGCCCGGCGGGCGGGGTGGCGCAGCACGCCCGCCCTGGTGTCCCGGCACCAGGCCCGACCTTCGGCACCAGGGACAAGTTCCGCAGAAAGACCGTGCAGCCCGGGATCAGCGTGCGGGGCGACCCGCTGCCCGGACCGTCCATGACGATGCGTCGCGCAGCGGTGGCCGACATGGCCCGGAAATGAAACCGCAAGGAATAAAGGCCGCTGCCCGCCCGTTTCATTCATACGCTGCAACCACAAACAAAGGAGAAGACGATGCTTACGAAAAAGTTCCTGCTGTCTGCCAGTGTGGCCGCCTCCATGGCCGTAGCGACGGCCCCGGCCCAGGCCGTGCCGCTTCCGACGTTCGTCGAGCTGTTCGAAGTGAACGGCCTGACCACGCCCGATCTGTTCCAGATCCAGGCCAAGAAGGGCAAGAAGGGCAAGAAGTGGGACCGTGACGACGACGAGGACAACGGCCGCGACGACGACGACGACAACGGCCGCAACGACGATGACGACAACGGCCGCGATGACGACGACGACTGATCGCGCCCCAAGGGCCTGAAGGCGGGCCCTACGGGGCCCGCCCGCATTTCGGGGTGAAGCGCCGCGGATGAAGTGACCGGCCCCCCGAACGTGCCACACCCCCAGCCCCGCGAGCGCGGGTGCCATCCAGTCAGGTTGTCAGCGTCAAACATCAGGATGATCGCGTTGGGTGAAAGCGCCCCCTGACGCTGCCGCGAGGGGCCAAAGGCCAAGGGGGGGCCGGGATTCAAGCGTCAATTCTCCGAAGCCCCAGCCTGATCTGCTTTTTCGATGTCGATGATCGCAAGGAAGCACGCAACGATTGCGACAATCAGCGGCCCGTCGGCCAGCGGCACCGCTTCGGTTCCGGGTATCGCCTGGATCGGTGCGAGATAAGTCACGGCGAACTGCGCGACAGAGATTGCGATGACGACCGCCCAGACGGCCCGCGTCCCCTTCACCGCGTCCCATCGCTGGGGCTGCTGGCCTGGCAACTGGCCGGTAACAATGCGGGTGCGGTGCTTGGCACGGCGCTGGCGATCAAGATGGTGGCCTACGTCACGCTGGCCCCGGTGGCGGCGGCCATCGCAGAACGTCTGCCGCGCCGGGCCTTCCTGGTGACGCTGGACCTGATCCGCGCGGGCGTGATCGCCTGCCTGCCCCTCGTCGATCAGGTCTGGCAGGTCTATGTGTTGATCTTCGCGCTGCAGGCGGCCTCGGCCGGGTTCACGCCCGCGTTTCAGGCGGTGATCCCGGATGTGCTGAACGACGAGGACGAGTATACCAACGCCCTCTCGCTCCTCCGGCTGGCCGAGGATCTGGAGCAGTTGGCCTCTCCGATCCTGGCGGCCTTGCTACTGACGGTGGTCAGCTTTCCGGTGCTGTTCGCGGGCACGGTCTCGGGGTTCGTTGCCTCGGCGGTTCTGGTGGTCACCGCGCGCCTGCCCGATCGAACGCGGGCCGGGGGTGGCCGGTTCCGGGCTGATGTCACCAAGGGCATCCGCATCTACACCCGGACCCCCCGCCTGCGCGGGCTGATGGTGATGGAGGCCGCCGTCGCCGCGGCTGGTGCGATGGTCTATGTGAACACCGTCGTCCTGGTGAAGGCGGGGCTGGGGCTAGGCGAGGAATCCGTGGCGCTCGCCTTCGCGGGCTTTGGCGCAGGCTCGATGCTGGCCGCATTCCTGCTGCCGCGCATCCTGACCCGGATGGACGACCGCCCGGTGATGATCAACGGTGCCGCTCTGATGGTCGCTGGCGTGGCGCTGGTGCCGCTGGTGGGCAGCCTTGCCGCGCTGATCGCACTGTGGGCCGTCATCGGTTTCGGCTTTTCGCTGACCCAGACCCCCATCGGGCGGATCGTCAACCGTTCCGCCCGCGAGGCCGACCGCGGCGCGGTCTTTGCCGCGCAATTCGCGCTCAGCCACGCGGGCTGGCTTGTCACCTATCCGCTCGCAGGCTGGATCGGCGCCGGCGCCGGGCTATCTGCCGCGGCGTTGGTCCTGGCAGGCATCGGCGCGGCGGGTGTGGTGGCGGTGTTGCGCCTCTGGCCGGCCACTGACCCTGACGCCATCGGGCATAGCCACGAAAACCTGCCGCTTGACCACCCGCATCTGGAAGGTCAGAGGCACCATACGCATAGGTTCGTCATTGATGAGGAGCATCCGAGGTGGGCGTCACAGCTTTGAAGGCTGACCGGCCGTCAGCGGACCCACAAGACAGGACTGTCTGCCGGGGCAAGGAGAAAGCTAACGATCGGAGCCGTGCGGGTCGACCGGCGGCTATGGGCCGACCTTGGCTGCATGGCGACACATCTCAATCAAGGCCGCAGTTCTGGCCGTTGCCGACGCTTGTCCAAGGCACGTACACCCCTGACAATCGGGCGGCGAAATGCAGCATCTTTGCATCGTCGCGCAATCCGGGTCTGGGCGCTCGGAAAAAGTCAGCCGACGCCCGCAAGCATCTTCGCGTTTATCTTGTTCGCGACAGGCGCCTCGCTTGCCTAACTCGAGTGCTGGAGTGCGAAACGGGTTGGCGTGGATCGCGACCTCGGCCAGATGGGCCGTCCCGTTGATAGGACGATATCGACATGCGGGCGGGTCGCCGCCAGAATAAAGCGCTTTGTCTTGCCGGACAGAATCGCGCGCGGAACGGCTTGATCAGGCCCTGACAGGAAATGACACCGTTGCAAGCTATTGAGATCCTTGCGGTCTGTCGAGACGATTCTCCCTCGGTTCATTTCAGAACGAACCCCTAAAGCGACAGCGAGGGTATCGGCAGGCCGCACCTTTTCCCCGACGCGCGCAGGTCCTTGCCTGTGTCAGGGCCGACAGCGCCCCTCGGTGAAGATCGCCGCCGCGTCAGGCCGCGGCGGCTGAAGGGCTCATGCGGGGCGCGGCACCAGCGGCGGGGCGAGGTCGGGGGGCAGGGGGCAGCGGTAGGGCGTGCGGGCCAGGCGGCGGGCATGTTCGGCCTTGGCGTCCGCCAGCAGGCCCGCGTCGTCGCACAGCATCTGGCCAAGCCTGGCCATCGCCCGGGCGGCGTGCGTCATGCCCTTGTGCGCTGCGGGTGCCATGCCCTGCGCGGTGATCTGCCAGCTGTGCGCCGAGGTGCCGATGGCGTGGGTGGCCACCAGCACCTCGGTCGTCGGCACCGTCCAGGTCACGTCGGACACGTCGGTCGAACCCACCATCTTTTCCCCGCCGGGGCGCAGCGGCACGATGTAGTCGCACAGGGCTTCGTCGTCGCGCGGCTCCATCGCCACGGCACGGTAGGGAGAGGCACGGTCGGCCGGGCCGAGCGTGGCCTGGATGGCCCGGGCATAGGCGCGGTCGGCCTCGTCGAACGGCACGCCGCCCAACTCGTCCAGCACGCGCTGCATCGCCTTGTCCATCACCTCGTTGACGAGGTTGTTCGACACCGCCGAGAAGACCTTGAACGCGACTTCGGTGCCCGTCATCAGCGCCGCCCCGCGCGCCACGTCCTTCACCCGCTCGACGAGGGCCAGCATGTCGGCCAGTTCCAGCGCCCGGATCGAATAGCGCACTTTCGCCTTCGCCTGCACCACGTTGGGCGCCGTGCCGCCCGCATCGAGATAGGCGTAATGGATGCGCGCGCCATTCACCATGTGCTCGCGCAGGTAGTTCACGCCGACCGACATCAGCTCCACCGCGTCAAGCGCCGAGCGCCCGAGGTGCGGTGTGGCGGCCGCATGGGCGGCACGGCCGGTGAAGTCGAAATCCATCCGCGTGTTCGCCAGGCTTTCGGGGTCGTCCACCCGCGTCATGCTGTCGGGGTGCCAGGTGATCGCCGCATCGACGCCGACGAAGGCCCCGTCGCGCACCATGAACGTCTTGGCCGCGCCGCCTTCCTCGGCGGGGCAACCGTAGTAGCGCACCCGGCCCGGGGTGCCGGTGGCCGCAAGCCAGTCCTTCAGCGCGCAGGCCGCCAGCAGCGAGGCCGCCCCCAGCAGGTTGTGCCCGCAGCCATGACCGTTGCCGCCTTCGATCAGCGGGCGTGGCTCGGCAAGGCCCGCAACCTGGCTCAGCCCCGGCAGGGCATCGTATTCGCCCAGAATGGCGATCACCGGCCCGCCCGTTCCCGCCTCGCCCATCACGGCGGTGGGAATGCCCGCCACATTCTCGGTCACGCGGAAGCCCTTGGCGCGCAGCACATCCGCATGGGCCGCGCAGGAGGCGTATTCGCCATACAGCAGCTCGGGCGTCGCCCAGACACGGTCGGCCAGATCGGCCAGATCGGCGCGATGCGCCTCGACGGCATCAAGGATCGGGTGGGTATTCTTCACATCGGCCTCCGGCACGGTTTTGCGGCGGCAGTCTGGTCCCGGGTCACGGCAGAGGCAACCCGCAATGCGCCGCGAGTGGCAGCATGGCCCGCACCGGGCTGCGTCGCCCGGGTTCGCGCCGTCGGGCGCCGGTCGGTTGTCGGCATTCTGACAGCCACGGAAGCCGCAGCCTTCGCCGCGATGGACGGGCACTTAAGCGTTCAGGTTTGCCGACAGAACAACGCGACCTGACCGGCGGGCTCAGCTTTGCTGCCGTAAACATCGGGTCATGACTTGCGGTGTCCGAGTGACATTCCGTTCAAGTCAGGCACTTCCCATGCCATTGAGGATTAACGGGAAGTTTGGTGGAGCCACGCGGGATCGAACCGCGGACCTCTTGAATGCCATTCAAGCGCTCTCCCAACTGAGCTATGACCCCACCGGAGGTGCGGCCTGTTTCCGGGCCGCTGCGGGTATTTAGGCGAGGGCGCGGAGGGGTGCAAGAGGAAAAGCACCGAACCCCGCGCCAAATCGCGCACCGTCCGATTTTCGTCAGACGTCTTCCTCGTTGCCCGCGACATCGGCCAGATCGTCCAGCGACACGTTGTCGTCGGCGTCGTCTTCCAGCAGGTCGTCATCCAGTTCCGGGTCATCGGCAACGCCGGTTTCCAGCAGATCGTCATCGGCTTCGAGATCGTCAACCAGAACGTCGTCGTCCTTCTCGGGGACAACGCGCGAGATGACGGCGGCGGCCATCTTGCGGCGCGCGATCTCGATATCGACGACCTCGCCGGTGTAGGGGCTGACGATCGGCGATTTGTTGAGGTCGTAGAAGCGTTTCCCGGTCGTGGGACAAATACGCTTCGTGCCCCATTCTTCCTTGGGCATGATGGTCCCCTTGCAAGGCTGGCGGATGCAGTAGAGGCGTCGCTTGCCACAAGGGCAGGCGGGTGTCAAAGGCTTTTGCACCGCCCGCGATCCGGCCCGCCGGGGGATGCGTCGGGGCTTTCGCCCGCCGCCCTGTCGGCTATGCTGGCAAGGCCAGCCACGGAGACCCCATGCCCATCCTTCCCGGCGCCCCGCCTGTCGAGATCACCCTGCGCCGCTCGGCCACCGCCCGGCGGTTTTCGTTGCGGGTGTCGCGGCTTGACGGGCGCGTCACCCTGTCGTTGCCGCTGCGCGCCCGCGAGGCCGAGGCGCTGGCCTTCCTGCGCGATCAGGAAGGCTGGATCCGCAAGGCGCTGGCGGGCGTGCCGAAAGCGGCCAGCGTGGCGCTGGGGGCGGTGGTGCCGGTCGAGGGGCACGGGCTGGTGCTGAGCCCCGGGTCCGGGCGGCTGATCCGGATCGAGGGCGATTCGCTGCTGGTGCCGGGCGACGCCGCACGGGTGGCGACCCGGGTCGGCGCTTACCTGAAACTGCGGGCCCGCGACCGGCTGGCCGAGGCCTGCGACCGCCATGCGGCAGCCCTCGGCCGCCCCTACCGCAGCCTGACGCTGCGCGATACCCGGTCGCGCTGGGGTTCCTGCACCGCTGCGGGCGGGCTGATGTTCTCCTGGCGGCTGATCATGGCGCCGCCCGCAGTGCTGGATTACGTCGCGGCGCACGAGGTGGCACATCTGGCGCAGATGAACCACTCGCCCGCCTTCTGGGCGGTGGTGGCGCAGCTTTGCCCCGGCCACGCCGCGCCCCGGCGCTGGCTGAAAAGCGAAGGGCAGGCGCTGCACGGCTGGCAGTTCGACGGCTGACCGGGCGGGCGCGCCGCCGACAGCGGCATTCCCATGCGGGCGATGGCGTGTTTAGATGCGCTGATCCGCGCGCTCCGCGCCTTTGACCCCCTGGCACCATGGCCCCGACCACCCCGCCCACCGACAGCACGCTTGCCGCCCATGACCGCGTTTATCGCACGCTGCGCAGCCAGGTGATGCATGGCGAGCTTGCCCCCGGCCAGGCGCTGACGCTGCGCGGGCTGGCGAAAAGCTTCGATGTCTCGATGACGCCCGCGCGCGAGGCGCTGCGGCGGCTGGTGGCAGAAGGGGCGCTGACGCTGTCGTCCTCGGGGCGGGTCTCGACGCCGCAGCTGACATCGGAGCGGATCGAGGAACTGGCGGCGATCCGGGCGCTGCTGGAACCGGAACTGGCGGCGCGCGCCATGCCGCGCGCCCATTTCGCGCTGATCGACCGGCTGGCCGCGATCAACGCCGCCAATGCCGAGGCCGTGGCGCGGCAGGATGCGGTGGCCTACATCCGCACCAACCTCGAGTTTCACCGCACGCTCTACCTGCGCGCCCAGGCCCCGGCGATGCTGGCGATCGCCGAGACGGTGTGGCTGCAGCTTGGCCCGACGATGCGCGCACTTTACACCCGGCTGCGGCGCAACGAACCGCCGCACCACCACCGCGTCATCCTGGCCGCCCTGAAGGCCGGGGACGAACCCGGCCTGCGCCTGGCGGTGCGAACAGACGTGACGCAGGGCCTGCGCTACCTGGCGGGGTGAGGCGCGAATTTTCTACGAAAATTCGTCTGTCGCGGTCGGCAGCCCCCAAGGATCAGCCCGGGGGAAGGCGATCGGCCGACCATTTGATCAAGGTCATGGCAGGCCGCCACGGCTTGCTGCAGGGTCTTGCCACCAAGACATTCCCTTGGAGACCGATGATGATCCGCGAACGCATTCAGGCCATGATAGATCAGTGGCGCAGCCTGCAAGAGGTGAGCCACCTTTCGGACCGAGAGCTTGACGACATGGGCATGACCCGCGAACAGGTGGTCCGCTTCGTGCGGATGCCCGCCGCCGTGCCCGAGCGCATGGCGAAGATGGCCGCCGTGTTCGGCCTGACCGAAGCCGAGTTGCAGCAGGCCTATGCCGAGTATCTCGACCTGATGGAAACCTGTGCCACCTGCGGCGCGCGCAAGGTCTGCGTTTCGGCGCTGGCCCATGCCGATGATCTGGAACCGGCCGATTGCGGGTTTTGCCCGAATGCAGCGGCCTATGCAGAAATGGGCAGGGTTCGGGTTCATTGAGGATGCCGGGGCCGGGGTTTTCACGCGTGAAAACTCCGGCTTCTCATTGAAAACAAAGAAGATAATCCGACACATCAAGGTTTTGGCAAGGATTTCGACCGGCCCGGCCGCCCGAGGCGCCGAGGGCGTCTGCCGACTGCGTTCGGGACGGCGCGGCGCGGTTGCGGGGTCAGGATCTGGGGTGACGCACCGAATTGCCGCCGTCGATGATTCCATTGATCAGTGCTGCTGCGGCGCCGTGCGGGCCTTCGCCACCGGCCTTTTCCGATGCGGATTGATGTGCTGCTGCCGCATCCGTCAGGATGCCGATAATCTCGCTTTCAGCGAGCACGCTGCGATCATTCAGCGCCAGCAGGAGAGATTCGCAGATCGAGAGCGCTGCCATGCCGGCAACGTCTGAAACTAAGGCCATAGGGTCATGTCTTTCAGAAAATGGGCCAGGGACAGAGGGATCTGCCCGAGTGGCCCGGGCAGACTAGCACGAATGCCGGCAACGTGCCGCACTGATCCATGTTTGTTTTGAATATTTATTTTCTTGTGCGGCGGTATCGTCTCGGGGCTGCCGTCGCCCGTGCGTCAGAGTAAGGAAAGGCGCATGACCGTGATGTTTCCATCAAGCCCGCTGGCCCGCAAGATCGAAGCCTTCGTCGCCCTTTCCGAGGATGAGAGCGCCGTGCTTGCGGGGCTGCACCAGCGCAGCCGCTGTTTCGAGGCGGGGCGCGATCTGGTGCGGCAGGGGCAGTCGGGGCAATCGGCCTTCATCCTGGCGGAGGGCTGGAGCTGCACCTACAAGCTGCTGCGCAACGGCGCCCGCCATATTGTCGATTTCCAGATTCCCGGCGACTTTCCCGGCCTGCGCGGCGTGCTGTACCGCAAGGCCAACCACGGCATGTCCCCCGTCACGCGGGTGCGGGCATCCGAGGTGCTGCGCGAGGAGTTGCTGGCGGCCTTTGTCGGGACGCCTCGGCTGGCGGTGGCGATCCTCTGGGCCGGGGCGCGCGACGAGGCGTTGCTTGTGGAACACCTGGTCCGTCTCGGAAAGCGCAGTGCGGCGCAGCGCACGGCGCATCTGTTCCTGGAACTGGGGGCGCGGCTTCGGCTGGTGGGGCTGCACGGGGCTGATGGCTTTGCCTGCCCGCTGACGCAATACCTGCTGGCCGATGCGCTGGGCCTGAGCGCCATTCACGTCAACCGCAGCCTGCGGCTGCTGCGCGAGGGCGGCATGATGACCTTCCAGAACGGCTATGTGCGGTTTGACGATTTCGACCGGCTGGTGGCCTTTGCCGATTTCGACACGGCCTACCTGCATCTCGGCGGACCGCCGATGATCTGACCCGCAGGCAGGGCCGGGCGGGGCCGGGGGCCTTGGGGCGCGGGCGCGCGGGCCGGGACCAAAATCCTTGCAAGGATTTTGCAAGAGTTTTTGCAAAACTCTTGGGCGGGCGCGCCCGGGGCAGGCGGTGGACCTGTCAGACCACCCGTTCGACCATGATCTTCTTGATCTCGGCAATCGCCTTGGCCGGGTTCAGCCCCTTGGGGCAGGTCTTGGTGCAGTTCATGATGGTGTGGCAGCGGTAAAGCTTGAACGGGTCTTCCAGCGCGTTCAGCCGCTCGCCGGTCGCCTCGTCGCGGCTGTCGATGATCCAGCGGTAGGCGTGCAGCAGGGTGGCCGGGCCGAGGTAGCGGTCGGAGTTCCACCAGTAGCTGGGGCAGGAGGTCGAGCAGCAGGCGCACATGATGCATTCGTAAAGCCCGTCGAGTTCGGCGCGGTCTTCGATCGACTGGCGCCATTCCTTGCTGGGGCTGCTGGTCTTGGTTTCGAGCCAGGGCATGATCGAGGCGTGCTGGGCGTAGAACAGGGTCAGGTCGGGGATCAGGTCCTTGATCACCGGCATGTGCGGCAGCGGGTAGATGCTGATGTCGCCCTTGATCTCGTCAAGCCCGTAGGTGCAGGCCAGCGTGTTGATGCCGTCGATGTTCATCGCGCAGGATCCGCAGATGCCTTCGCGGCAGGAGCGGCGGAAGGTCAGCGTCGGGTCGATTTCGGATTTGATCTTGATCAGCGCGTCGAGCACCATCGGGCCGCATTTGTCGGTGTCGATGAAATAGGTGTCGACCCGCGGGTTTTCGCCGTCGTCGGGGTTCCAGCGATAGACATTCACCTTGCGGACGTTGGTGCCTTCGGGCTTCGGCCAGGTCTTGCCGGTGCGGATCTTCGAGTTCTTGGGCAGCGTGAGCTGAACCATGGGTTAACCCTTCCAGTCAGTGCGGGAATAGAGCGGCTGCGACGGCGGCAGGCCGGATTTCTGGTAGACGCATTGGTCGTAGATCGCCGAGGGGTCGCGGCCCATCAGGTAGTCGGAGGTCACGGTGACGCTGAGCTTGCCCGCCACGCCCCTGTTGCCGACGCCAAGGCCCGCCATGCCGCGCGGCGCCTCGGCGAGGCGCGCGCGCTCGTAGCAGGCGCGTTCGGCCTGCTCGCGCGTGACCGGGCCGCAGGCGGCGAGGGCGGCAAGCAGCAGGACGGCGGCGCGCATGGCCTCAGGCCCCCAGCGGCGGCAGGCCCGCCCCGAGGATGCACTGCAGCGTGGCGGGTCGGCGGGCGACGGTCAGCACGGTCTGCACCGTGCTGGTGCCGGCCCGGGTGCCGACATCGCGCGCCAGTGCCGCGATTTCGGCGGCCGAGGCGTTGTCGATCACGCAGGTGGTGACGCCCTCGGCCTGCGGCCCCGGCATGTATTGCTGCACCACCGGCAGCACCACGGTGCGCGCGGCGCGGCGGGCCACGTCATCGGCCATCGCCTGCGGGTCGCAGGCCGCCAGCAGGGTGACGAGGATCAGGGCGCGGCGCATCAGTAAACCCGCTTTTTCGGGGCGATCTTCTTGAGGTCGATGCCGCCGTTCTCGAACTTGGTCAGCGGGTCGAGGTGGACCGGGCGGGTGGAAAGCGTGACGCGGGTATCCTCGACATGGGCGATGGAATGGACGCGCCAGTTCACGTCGTCTCGGTCGGGGTAATCCTCGTGGGCGTGGGCGCCGCGCGATTCCTTGCGGGCCTCGGCCGCGACGATGGTGGCCAGCGCGTTCGGCATCAGGTTGGTCAGTTCCAGCGTCTCCATCAGGTCGGAGTTCCAGATCATGCTGCGGTCGGTAACCTGGAGGTCGGCCAGCTTGCCCGCGATCACGGTCATCTTCTCCACGCCTTCGGCCAGCACCTTGTCGGTGCGGAACACGGCGGCGTTGGCCTGCATGGTCTTCTGCATTTCCAGCCGCAGCTCGGCGGTCGGGGTGTGGCCTTTCGCGTGGCGCAGGTCGTCGAAGCGCGACAGGGCGCGGTCTACCTCGACCTTGTTCACGGCATGGGAAAGCGCCTTGGGGTCGACGATCTGGCCCGCGCGGATCGCGGCGGCGCGGCCGAACACCACGAGGTCGATCAGGCTGTTGGAGCCGAGCCGGTTGGCGCCGTGGACCGAGGCGCAGCCGGCCTCGCCCACCGCCATCAGGCCGGGGAAGATGGCGTCGGGGTTGCCGGGCTGCGGGTTCAGCACCTCGCCCAGATAATTGGTCGGGATGCCGCCCATGTTGTAATGCACGGTCGGCAGCACCGGGATCGGCTCTTTCAGCAGATCGACGCCGGCGAAGATGCGGGCGCTTTCGGAGATGCCGGGCAGGCGCAGGGCCAGGGTTTCGGCGGGCAGGTGGTTGAGGTTCAGGTGGATGTGGTCCTTGTCGGGGCCCACGCCGCGGCCTTCGCGGATCTCGATCGTCATGCAGCGGGAAACCACGTCACGCGACGCCAGATCCTTGTAGGTCGGCGCGTAGCGTTCCATGAACCGTTCGCCGTTGGAGTTGGTCAGGTAGCCGCCCTCGCCGCGCGCGCCTTCGGTGATCAGGCAGCCCGAGCCGTAGATGCCGGTGGGGTGGAACTGCACGAACTCCATGTCCTGCAAGGGCAGGCCCGCGCGGGCGACCATGCCGCCGCCGTCGCCGGTGCAGGTGTGGGCCGAGGTCGCGCTGAAATAGGCGCGGCCGTAGCCACCGGTGGCCAGCACCACCATCTTGGCGTTGAAGACGTGGATCGTGCCGTCATCGAGTTTCCACGCGACGATGCCGGTGCAGCGGCCCTCGGTGATGATCAGGTCGAGCGCGAAGTATTCGATGAAGAATTCGGCCTTCTGCTTCAGGCTCTGGCCGTAGAGCGTGTGCAGGATGGCGTGGCCGGTGCGGTCGGCGGCGGCGCAGGTGCGCTGCACCGGCGGGCCTTCGCCGTATTCGGTGGTGTGGCCGCCGAACGGGCGCTGGTAGATGCGGCCGTCTTCGGTGCGCGAGAAGGGCACGCCGTAATGTTCAAGCTCGTAGACCGCCTTGGGCGCCTCGCGTGCGAGGTATTCCATCGCGTCGGTGTCGCCCAGCCAGTCGGAGCCCTTCACGGTGTCATACATGTGCCACTGCCAGCTGTCGGGGCCCATGTTCGACAGGCTGGCCGCGATTCCGCCCTGGGCTGCGACCGTATGGCTGCGGGTCGGGAACACCTTGGTGACGCAGGCGGTGCGCAGCCCCTGTTCGGCCATGCCCAGCGTCGCGCGCAGGCCGGCCCCGCCGGCACCAACCACCACGACGTCATATTCATGCGTCTCGTATGTGTAAGCAGTCATGTCAGTTCCTCACAGCGCGATCTTGGCCAGCGCGAAAAGCCCGATGGCCATCAGGCCGTAGGAGAAGGATTGCGCGCAGATCACCAGCAGGCGGCGGGTGATGCCCTGGGCATAATCCTCGATCATCACGGTGGCGCCTTCGGCAAAATGGCGCATCCCGAAGAACAGCACGAGCGCGGTCAGGATCGCCGGGAGCGGGCGCGAGAAGATCGCGATCACCGCCTCGTGCCCCTGACCCAGTGCCGTGCCGAAGTAATAGATGAAAATCGGCACCAGGGCGGCGAGGCCCACGGCGCTGACCATCATGTACCAGTGGCGGCCGGTGCCGTGGTTGGCGGCCCCCATGCCGTTCGCGCGTTTGCGGTCGGTGATGTAGCGCATGGCGGTTTCCTCAGATGACGATGATCGTGAGCACGGTCATGATGACCGACCCGATGATGCAGGCCCAGCCCAGCCGCTCTGCGACGTGGATCTCGAGCCCGCGCCCGGTGTCGAAGTAGAGGTGCCGCAGGCCGGCGAAGAAGTGATACCACACTGCCCAGAGCGAGGCGGTGAACACCAGATCCCCGAACCACGAGGTCAGGACCCAGTTGGCGGTGGCGAACATCTCCGGCCCCTGGGCGGCGGCGAACAGCCACCACACCACCATCATCGTGCCGATGATCAGGCCGTTGCCGCTGATCCGCGTCAGGATCGACGTGACCGAGGTCAGTTGCATCCGGTAGATCTGAAGGTGGGGGGACAGAGGGCGCGTCGCCCGGTTCGCTTCGGCCATGAAGATCCCTTTCGTCTGGCAAGCCTGCGCTTCGACGGCGCGCCGGGGCTTTTGCTTGGCTGTGATGAATAGCGCCTTTTTCAGGCAAGTCACGGAGTCTTTGCTGCTTTGCAGCGGGCGTGGGCGGGGTTTAGCGCTAAAATCCGACCATGTGATCACAAATTTCCGGGGCGTGATCACGGTCTGGCGGCTTTGGCCGCGGGCCGGCCCGGCCCCGGCGCGGGCCCCTGGGCACGGCCGGAGCGGCGGTCATTTCGGCATCAGCGCCCAATAGTCGAGGTCAAGCAGTACCTCGGGCAGGTATTTGCCGTCGGCACCCCGCAGCGCGAAGGGGGCGGCGCCGTGACGGGTGGCGACAAGGCGCAGGCGGATGGCACCGACGCCGGGGGCGGCGGTGTCGGCGTGGTCGAGAACCTCGGACCAGGCGCGCACGGTATCGCCGGCAAAGCAGGGGTTGGCGTGGGCGCCCGCGTTCAGCGCCACGACCATCTGCGCGTTGGCAAGCCCGTTGAACGACAGCGCGCGGGCCAGGCTGATGACGTGGCCGCCATAGATCAGGCGCTTGCCGTCGGGGCGGTTGGTGGCGTCGAAATGCACCTTGGCGGTGTTCTGCCACAGCCGGGTGGCCAGCATGTGCTCGGCCTCCTCGATGGTGACGCCGTCGACATGGTCGATCTGCTCGCCCACCGCATAGTCGCCCCAGCGGTGCCGTTCGCCTGCCAGCGCGAAGTCGTAGCGGGTGAAATCGAGACCCTCCGGCACCACCAGCGCCTCGGCGCCGACCGATTTCGCGAGATCCGGCACCACCGGGGCGGGGGTGGCCGCGTCCAGCCGGTTCTTGCGCACCATGACCCAGCGCACATATTCCAGCACCACCTCGTCATGCTGGTTCAGCCCCTGCGTGCGGACGTAAACCACGCCCGAGGTGCCGCTGGAGTTTTCCTTCAGCCCGATCACCATGCTTTCCGACCGCAGCGTGTCGCCCGGCCAGACCGGCTGCAGCCAGCGCCCCTCGGCATAGCCGAGATTGGCGACCGCATTCAGGCTGATGTCGGGCACGGTCTTGCCGAACACGACGTGAAAGGCGATCAGGTCATCCAGCGGGCTGAACGGCAGCCCGCAGGCCTGCGCGAAGGCATCCGAGGAATAGAGCGCGTGGCGCGCGGGATAGAGCGCATGGTAAAGTGCCCGCTCGCCCATCTTCACCGTGCGCGGCACGGCGTGGACGATGGTCTCGCCAAGCCGGTAATCCTCGAAGAACCGCCCGGGGTTGGTTTTCATCAGTGATCCCCCAGCCTGGTCTCGGGGCTGTAGATGCCGGGCACGTCCTTCACCACGGCCTGGCCGCAGCGCATCACGCCGCGGGCGGCGTCGAAGGCATAGCTCGTCTCGCCCTGCAGGTGCCAGCCGGTGTTCAGCGCGGCGGTGATCTTGTGGCAGAAGGCGGAGGTGTCGTCTTCGGTCAGGAAACGGTAGAGCTTCATCCTAGTATGTCCCGAGGAAAGGGTTGTGGCCGAGCCAGACGTGGATCAGCGCGATCACGCCGAACAGCACGAGGGTGCCCCCAAGGTTCATCGCGTCGCCCTTCAGGCCGCGGCCGTTGGCCGGCGGAACCCAGGCGGACGCGCGGTTGATCATCCGCATGGCGCCCAGCGCCCAGAGGCCCAGCCCGCCGAACAGGATGATCGAGGCCAGATCGCCGTTGACCAGCAGGTGCGACACCGCCCAGATCACAGTGCCCCACAGCATCGGGTGCCGCATCCGGGGGTAAAGCAGGCCCTTGGTGCCGCCCACGCCGTAAAGATAGACCGCGACCAGCATCAGCAGGTTGTTCAGATGCCCGATGCCGGGCAACACGGCATAGACCTCGATCACCGCGGCCGAGCGGTAGCCATATACCATCAGCACCAGGGCCAGCAGCAGCAGCACCGCCACCAGCCCCTTGCCCGCGTTGCCCATGCGGGCCCGCAGGTCGGGGGCCAGGCGCTTGAACGAATGCGCCGCGATCCACAGCGCAACCCCGAGTATCAGCAACAGCATGATCGCCCCTTTCAGATCGTTTCCATTGCGGCGATCGCATCGGCCTTGGCCAGAATCTGCCGTGCCGTCACGATATGCAGGTTCTCGACGATCTTTCCATCCACAACCGCGACACCGAGCCCCTGCCTTTGTGCCGCATCGAAGGCGTCTATCTGGCGGCGGGCGAGGTCGGTCTCGGCGGGCGAGGGGGCGAAGGCGGCGTTGGCGATGGCCAGTTGCGCCGGATGGATCAGGGTCTTGCCGTCAAAGCCCATGTCGCGGCCCTGGTCGCATTCGGCGCGCAGGCCCTCGTCATCCTTGAAGGCGTTGTAGACGCCGTCGATGATGGTGCGGCCATGCGCGCGCGCCGCCAGCAGGCAGAGGCCGAGGCCCGCCTGCAGCGCCAGCCGGTCGGGGCGGAAGCGGCTGGTCAGTTCCTTGGCCAGATCGTTGGTTCCCATCACCATGCCGGTCAGGCGGGGGTGGGCGGCGATCTCGGCTGCGTTCAGCATCCCGAGCGCGGTTTCCATCATCGCCCAGAGCGGCACATCGGGGATGGCGTCGGCCACCGCCTGCAGGTCGGCGGCGTGGCTGACCTTGGGGATCAGGATGGCGTCGATCTGCGTGCCCGATGCAAGCGCCGCGGCAAAGGCCGCCGCATCGTCGTGGCCCCACGGGCTGTCGAAGCCGTTGATCCGCACGATGCGGGCGCGGGGGCCGTAGTCGGCCTGTGCCAGCGTCTGCGCCAGCAGGGCGCGGGCGGCGGGCTTTTCGTCAGGCGCCACGGCGTCTTCCAGATCGAAGATGATCGCGTCGGCGGGCAACCCTTGCGCCTTTTCCAGCGCGCGGTCCTTCGACCCGGGGATGTAGAGCACCGAACGGAAGGGGCGTGCAAGCGGGTCCATGATTCTCTCCCAGGCAAGAATGTTTCGCTGTGGATCATAACGGCGGCACTTCCGGCAAGCCCACTTTGGCTGCAATGCAGAAAAATTGCGCCCGGGCCGCGCGATGTTGCCGCTGCCGGCGGGAATGCGGCGCATGATCGGAACAAATGCCGGAACGGCATGGTTCACCTTCGACAGGGCAAGTTTCCTTCAACAGGGCAGGGTGCATGGCGGCGGACAGCCCGGTGCGCCATCCCGGAAAGGCAGTTCGATGACCAGAAGACTCTTCGCACTTTCCTTTGGTGTTGCCGCGCTCGCGATGGTGGCGCAGGTCGGCCACGCCAACCCCGGATGCGCGCCGCGCAAGGCGGTTCTGGCGCAACTGTCCGACCGCTATGGCGAGACCCGGCAGGCGGTCGGGCTGGCGGGCGGCACTGGCGTGATGGAGATGTTCGCCTCGGCCGAACATGGCAGCTGGACGATCTCGATCACCCTGCCGGATGGCACGACCTGCATCGTGGCCAGCGGTCAGGGCTTTGAATCGGTGGTCGAGCCCCCGCCGCCCGAAGGCGACCCGGCCTAACCGCCCGGAGGCGACCCGATCCTGCCGCCCGATCTAGGCAAACGCCTGCCACATAAGCCGCAGCGACAGCGCGAGCAGCGCCCAGGTGACCAGCTTGAAGAACAGCGCCTCGGGCAGGGCGCGCACCATGCGGACGCCGACCAGCACCGCAAGGGCGGCCGGAACCATCAGCAGGGCCGCGACCTTGAGGTTTCCGGGCGAAAACTGCCCCAGCGCCCAGTAGGGCACCAGCTTGATGGCGTTGACATAGGCAAAGAGGATGGTCGAGGTGCCCGCGAACACCGCCTTGCCCAGCCGAAGCGGCATCACGTAGACCTGAAACGGCGGCGCGCCGGCGTGGCTGACAAAGCTGGTGAAGCCGGTAAGCGTGCCCCAGAACAGGCCCGGCGCCAGCCGGGCGGGGTGCGGTGCGGGCGCGGCGGAACTGCGCAGCAGCAGGTTTGCGGCGAAGGCCGCGCCGATGGCGCCCACGATGCCTGTCACCAGGTCTTCGGGCACCACGCTGGCCGTGGCCCAGCCGAGGCCCACCCCCAGCGTGGTGCCGGGCACCAGGATCCAGAGCACCCGCCGATCGAAATCGCGCCGGTAGGCCCAGAGCCCGAACATGTCGGTCACCACATAGATCGGCAGCAGCAGCCCGGCGGCGGCGACCGGCGAGATGAACAGCGACAGCAGCGGCACCGACAGCATCGCCACCACCGGCAGCCCGCCCTTGCCAAGGCCCACCAGCACCGCCGCCAGCGTCGCCACCGCCCAGAACACCGGCCCTTCCATCGCGCTTCCTTCCTGCGGACCCCGGCCCGCCGGCCAGCCGCGAATCAATCGCCGCCAAGTCTGGTATGCCTTGGTATGCCAAATTGCTCCGCAGGCCGCATCCCGGCCGCCGGTTTAGCGCAAACATCGGCCATTGGCAGCCCGGAAATCGTGCTGCACCGCAGCAGGCTTGCGCGGAACGCTGCGACGGGCTACCCATCCCCGCGACATATGAACCTGAGCGGGAGACGGAAATCATGGCCAGAGCTAAGATTGCGCTGATCGGCGCGGGGCAGATCGGTGGCACGCTTGCCCATCTTGCCGCGATCAAGGAACTTGGCGATGTCGTGCTGTTCGACATCGCCGAAGGCACGCCGCAGGGCAAATCGCTCGACATCGCGCAGTCGGGGCCTTCGGAAGGCTTTGACGCCGTGATGAAGGGCACCAACGACTATGCCGACATCGCGGGGGCCGATGTCTGCATCGTGACCGCCGGCGTGCCGCGCAAGCCGGGGATGAGCCGCGACGACCTGCTGGGGATCAACCTGAAGGTGATGAAATCGGTCGGCGCGGGCATTGCGGCCCATGCGCCGAATGCCTTCGTGATCTGCATCACCAACCCGCTGGATGCGATGGTCTGGGCGCTGCGCGAGTTTTCCGGCCTGCCGCATCACAAGGTGGTCGGCATGGCGGGGGTGCTCGACTCGGCGCGGTTCCGGCATTTCCTGTCGGTGGAATTCGGCGTGTCGATGCGCGACGTGACGGCCTTCGTGCTGGGCGGGCATGGCGACACCATGGTGCCGCTGGTGCGCTATTCCGCCGTGGGGGGGATTCCGCTGCCCGATCTGGTGGCGATGGGCTGGACGACGCAGGAAAAGCTCGACACCATCGTGCAGCGCACCCGTGACGGCGGCGCCGAAATCGTGGGCCTGCTGAAGACCGGGTCGGCCTTCTATGCGCCCGCCACCAGCGCGATCGAGATGGCGGAAGCCTACCTCAAGGACCAGAAGCGCCTGCTGCCCTGCGCGGCCTGGGTGGACGGGGCGCTGGGGCTGAACGGCATGTATGTCGGCGTGCCGACGGTGATCGGCGCGGGTGGGATCGAGCGGGTGGTCGACATCAAGCTGAACCGCGACGAACAGGCGATGTTCGACAAGTCGGTCGATGCGGTGAAGGGGCTGGTCGAGGCCTGCCGCGCGATTGATCCGACGCTGGCCTGACCGTCGCGTGGTCGGGAATAGCCGACCTGCAACCGGCTTGTATGCGCGCCCTCGGGCGCGCATATTTTTTTGGCCATTTGTGGAGGGACTTTCATGCGCCTTGCCCTTGCCTGCCTGATCGCCGCCCTGCCTGCCGCCGGGTTCGCGCAATCGGAGCTGTCGGCCGAGATCGGCCGGACCGGATTGGCGGCAACCGGGGCGCGGCTGGAGGCGTTGGCAGCGCCTGGCGATGCCGACCGCTTTGCGCTGGGCGGCGTGCGCTTTCTGGGGGCGGTGGAAGCGGCCTTGCAACTGCGCTGGCGAGCGGGGCTGACCGATCCGGTGGGCTTCCTGCCGTTCCTGCGCCTGCCGATGGCCGAGAACCCGGCGCCTGCGGCCTTCGAGCCGGGGATGATCGCCGGGCTGTTCCGCGACGTGTCGGGCCGGATGGATGCCGCCCGCGCCCCGCTGGCCGAGGTGGGCGACGGGTCGGCTTTCGGGCTGGAGATCGCGCTGGGCGACCTGTGGTTCGACATCAACGCCAATGGCGCGCGCGATGCGGGCGAGGATCTGGTGGCGGTGGCCGGGCCGATGCTGGGCAGCGACCCGGCGGGGGTGCCGCCCATGGTGCGGTTCGATGCCGCCGATGCGGCCTGGCTTTCGGCCTACACGCACCTGCTGGCGGGGGTGGCAGATAGCGTGCTGGCCTATGACCCGACCGACGCCACGGCAGAGATCCTGCAGTCGCGCCGGGCGCTGGCGGCGCTGGGGCCGGTGGATGCCGACCCGTTTCTGGGCAGGCAGGACGGGCTCCATGCGGTGGACATGATCGCGCTGATCCTGCGGGCGCTGGACCAGACGCCGGATGCGGGCCGCGCGGCGGCGGCAAGGGCGCATTTCCTGGCGATGATCGCCGACAACCGCACCTTCTGGAGCCGCGTCGAGGCCGAGACCGACAACGCCGCCGAATGGCTGCCCAACGACCGCCAGCAGTCGGCGCTGGGGGTGGTGCTGCCGCAGGGCACCGGGGCGGTGTGGCAGGGCGTGCTGGCCGATGCCGAGGCATTGCTGGCCGGGCAGGCGCTGGTGCCCTACTGGCGGCTGGCAAACGACGGAGCCGGGTCGCTGATCCCCGCCGAAGCGCAGATCGCGGCCGGTGCCGGGGTGAACCTGGGCCGGATGTTCACCGATCCGGCGCCGATCGACATTGCGGGCTGGATTCAGGGCGTGGATGCCTTGCCCTATCTGGAACGGGGCCGCGTCGTCAGCGCCGCGAACTGGCGGGCGTTCGAAAGCCTGGTGGCGGGCGACGCGATGCTTTTCACGCTGTTTCTGAACTGAATCCGGCTGCGCCGGAAG
Organism: Paracoccaceae bacterium Fryx2; assembly: GCA_032334235.1. Taxonomy (NCBI): domain Bacteria; kingdom Pseudomonadati; phylum Pseudomonadota; class Alphaproteobacteria; order Rhodobacterales; family Paracoccaceae; species Paracoccaceae bacterium Fryx2. Next base: position 377,789 of record JAVSGI010000003.1, on the reverse strand, counting down.
GTCGCGCCGCCAACCGGGCGAATCGTTCCGGCGGTGGGGCGGGGCCGCTTGTGATCACACTTTTTCAGGCTGTGATCACAAACCTGCCTTTTCGGGGCCAAAACCCGCCGCAGGTGAAAAAGCCGTTTTGAAACTGCCCGTTTCTATGTCATTCACGCGCCAAATCATCAGCGTTGGGACAGATCCATGAACATCCATGAATACCAGGCCAAGGCGCTTCTGCGCAGCTACGGCGCCCCGGTATCCGACGGCCGCGCCGTGCTGCGCGCCGAAGAGGCCAAGACGGCGGCGGGCGAGCTTGACGGGCCGCTCTGGGTCGTCAAGGCGCAGATCCACGCCGGCGGGCGGGGCAAGGGCAGGTTCAAGGAACCCGAGGCCGGCGACAAGGGCGGCGTGCGTCTGGCCCGTTCGGTGACCGAAGCCGCGGAACTCGCACGCCAGATGCTGGGCCGCACGCTGGTCACGCACCAGACCGGGCCCGCGGGCAAGGTGGTCAACCGCATCTACATCGAGGACGGCAGCGACATCGCGCATGAATTCTACCTTGCGCTGCTGGTGGACCGCGGCACCAGCCGGATTTCCTTCGTCGTCTCGACCGAAGGCGGGATGGACATCGAGGAAGTGGCCGCGGAAACACCGGAAAAGATCATCAGCTTCTCGGTCGATCCGGCATCGGGGCTTTCGGATTTCCACGGCCGCCGCGTGGCCTTCGCGCTGGGGCTGGAGGGCGCGCTGGTCAAGCAATGCGTGACGCTGGTGAAAACGCTCTACAGGGCCTTCGTCGAGAAGGACATGGAGATGCTGGAGATCAACCCGCTGATCGTGACGCCGGACGGCACGCTGAAGGTGCTGGATGCCAAGGTCAGCTTTGACGGCAACGCGCTTTACCGCCATTCCGACATCATGGCGCTGCGCGACGAGACCGAGGAAGACCCCAAGGAACTGGCCGCCAGCAAGTTCGACCTGAACTACATCGCGCTGGATGGCGAGATCGGCTGCATGGTCAACGGCGCGGGCCTGGCGATGGCCACGATGGACATCATCAAGCTTTACGGTGCCGAACCGGCCAACTTTCTCGACGTGGGCGGCGGGGCGACCAAGGAAAAGGTGACCGAAGCCTTCAAGATCATCACCTCCGACCCCAACGTGAAGGGCATTCTGGTGAACATCTTCGGCGGCATCATGCGCTGCGACATCATCGCGGAAGGCGTGCTGGCCGCGGTGCGCGAGGTCGGCCTGCAGGTGCCGCTGGTGGTGCGGCTGGAAGGCACCAACGTCGATCTGGGCAAGGAGATCATCCGCAACTCGGGCCTGAACGTGATCGTCGGGGACAACCTGAGCGATGCCGCGCAGAAGATCGTGAAGGCGGTGAAGGGCTGATCATGATGATGCGGGTCCGTTTCGCACTGTTGATCGCGGCCACGACCGCGGCCTGCACGCAGCCGCCCGCGCCTGCCCCTGATCCGCTGGCCGAATATGCCGGGGCCGAATACTGGTATTCGGCGCAACCCGGCACGCGGCCGGGCGCGGTTCAGGCGGCAGCGCCCGGGACCGCCGCGCCGAAGGCCGTTTCCGATCTGCGCATCGCCGCCCCCGCGGGCAGCCAGGCTGCCGCGCTGTTCCGGCAAGTCTGCCTGTCCCACGACGGCAACTTTGCCGCCTCGGTTCCTGCGGCCAGCGCCACCGGCGCCTTCGGCACGCCCGAGCGCACGACAAGAGAAACCGGCGCACAGCGCTACAGCTTTCTGACGCCGGACGGCCGGATCGAGGCCGTGATCGTGACCGGCGACCCGTTCGGTGACAGCTGCGGCGTTGGCCGGCTTGACCTGAACGAAACCTACATCATCGGGCCGGGGGTGCGGTTCGTGCCGAAATAGGCCCGCGCCTCCCCGGAAACCTGCAACCAGACAGATACGAAAGAGAGACACATGGCTGTTCTCGTCAACGAAAATACCAAGGTGATCTGCCAGGGCCTGACCGGCTCGCAGGGCACCTTCCACTCCGAACAGGCCATTGCCTATGGCACGAAGATGGTCGGCGGCGTCACGCCCGGAAAGGGCGGTTCGGTCCATATCGGGCTGCCGGTGTTCAACTCGGTCCACGAGGCGCGGGCGGTGACCGGGGCGAATGCCTCCGTGATCTATGTGCCGCCGCCGTTTGCCGCCGACTCCATCCTTGAGGCGATCGACGCCGAGATGGAATTGATCGTGTGCATCACCGAAGGCATTCCGGTGCTGGACATGATGAAGGTCAAGCGGGCGCTGGAAGGCTCGAAGTCGCGGCTGATCGGGCCGAACTGCCCCGGCGTCATCACGCCGGACGCCTGCAAGATCGGCATCATGCCGGGCCACATCCACCGCCGCGGCAGCGTGGGCGTGGTGTCGCGGTCGGGCACGCTGACCTATGAGGCGGTCAAGCAGACCTCCGACCTCGGGCTGGGGCAATCGTCGGCGGTGGGCATCGGCGGCGACCCGATCAAGGGCTCCGAGCACATCGACATTCTGGAGCTGTTCCTCGCAGACCCCGAAACCCAGTCGATCATCATGATCGGCGAGATCGGCGGCGCGGCGGAAGAAGACGCGGCGCAGTTTCTGGCCGACGAGAAGAAGCGCGGCCGCTGGAAGCCGACCGCCGGCTTCATCGCCGGGCGCACGGCCCCCAAGGGGCGGCGGATGGGCCATGCCGGGGCGATCGTCTCGGGTGGCAAGGGCGATGCCGAAAGCAAGATCGAGGCGATGAAGATGGCCGGGATCGTCGTGGCCGACAGCCCGGCCGGGCTGGGCGAGGCCGTGATGAAGGCCATCGGCAAGTAACACCAACCTGTCCCGCGCCATGCCCCCGTGGCGCGGGTCTTCAACCGATCAGGTGCAGCGATGACCGAGCAATCTCCCAACGACCAGTTCCACGCCTCCGGCTTCATGGATGGCGCCAATGCCGACTACATCGACCAGTTGCAGGCGCGCTATGCCGCCGATCCGGCGTCGGTCGATGCGGGCTGGGCCGCGTTCTTCCGCGCGCTGGGCGACAACGAGGTCGATGCCAAGCGGCAGGCGCAGGGGCCAAGCTGGGCGCGCAAGGACTGGCCGCCGCTGCCGGTCGATGAACTGACCTCGGCGCTGACCGGCGAATGGCCGGCGGCGGCAAAGGAAAGCAAGGCGGCGGGCGCCAGGATCGTGGCCAAGGCCGCCGAAGTCGGCGTGTCGCTGAGCGAGGACCAGATCAAGCGCGCCGTGCTTGACAGCATCCGCGCCATCATGCTGATCCGCGCCTACCGGATCAGGGGCCATCTGGCCGCCGACCTTGACCCGCTGGGGATGCACGACGTTTCGAACCACCCCGAGCTTGACCCGAAATCCTACGGCTTCACCGAAGCCGACATGGACCGCCCGATCTTCATCGACAACGTGCTGGGCCTGCTGCACGCCAGCATGCGCCAGATCGTCGAGATGGTGAAGCGCACCTATTGCGGCACCTTCGCGCTGCAATACATGCACATTTCCAACCCCGAGCAGGCGGCCTGGCTGAAGGAACGCATCGAGGGCTACGGCAAGGAGATCCACTTCACCCGCGAGGGGCGCAAGGCGATCCTGAACAAGATGGTCGAGGCCGAGGGCTTCGAGAAGTTCCTGCATGTGAAATACATGGGCACCAAGCGGTTCGGTCTGGATGGCGGCGAAAGCCTGATCCCGGCGATGGAACAGATCATCAAGCGCGGCGGCGGCATGGGCGTCACCGAGGTGGTGTTCGGGATGCCGCACCGCGGCCGGCTGTCGGTGCTGGCCAACGTGATGCAGAAACCCTACCGCGCGATATTCAACGAGTTTCAGGGCGGCAGCTACAAGCCCGAGGACGTGGACGGGTCGGGCGACGTGAAGTATCACCTCGGCGCGTCGAGCGACCGGGTGTTCGACGGCAACATCGTCCACCTGTCGCTGACCGCCAACCCCAGCCACCTTGTAGCGGTGAACCCGGTGGTGCTGGGCAAGGTGCGCGCCAAGCAGGAACAGGCGGGCGACAAGACGCGCCACACCGTGCTGCCGGTGCTGCTGCACGGCGACGCGGCCTTTGCCGGGCAGGGCGTCGTGGCGGAATGCTTCGGCCTGTCGGGGCTGGTGGGCCACCGCACCGGCGGGACGATCCACATCGTCGTCAACAACCAGATCGGCTTCACCACCGCGCCGTCGTTCAGCCGGTCGAGCCCCTATCCGACCGACATCGCGCTGATGGTGGAAGCGCCGATCTTCCACGTCAACGGTGACGACCCCGAGGCCGTGGTCCATGCCGCCAAGGTGGCGACCGAGTTCCGCCAGACCTTCCACAAGGATGTGGTGATCGACATCTTCTGCTACCGCCGCTTCGGTCACAACGAAGGCGACGAGCCGATGTTCACCAACCCGGCGATGTACAACCGCATCAAGAAGCACAAGACCACGCTCCAGCTTTACACCGAGCGGCTGGTGCAGGACGGGCTGATCCCCGAAGGCGAGATCGAGGACATGAAGGCCGCCTTCCAGGCTCGGCTGAACGAGGAATTCGAGGCGGGCAAGGATTACAAGCCCAACAAGGCCGACTGGCTGGATGGCCGCTGGTCGGGAATGGTGCGCGACCGCGACGAATACCACCCCGGCCGGACGGCGATCAAGCCCGAGACGCTGGCCGAGGTGGGCGCCGCGCTGTCGCGGGTGCCCGACGGCTTCGACCTGCACAAGACGGTCGGCCGCCAGCTTGAGGCCAAGGCGAAGATGCTTGAAACCGGCACGGGCTTCGACTGGGCCACGGCCGAGGCGCTGGCCTTCGGGTCGCTGGTGGTCGAGGGCTACCCGGTGCGCCTGTCGGGGCAGGACTGCACGCGCGGCACCTTCAGCCAGCGCCATTCGGCCTTCATCAACCAGGCCACCGAGGAACGGCACTACCCGCTGAACCACATCCGCGCCGGGCAGGCGCGCTATGAGGTCATCGACTCCATGCTGTCGGAATATGCGGTGCTGGGGTTCGAATACGGCTACAGCCTTGCCGAGCCCAACGCTCTGGTGATGTGGGAGGCGCAGTTCGGCGATTTCGCCAACGGCGCGCAGATCATGTTCGACCAGTTCATCAACTCGGGCGAAGCCAAGTGGTTGCGGATGTCGGGCCTCGTGTGCCTGCTGCCGCACGGCTACGAGGGGCAGGGGCCGGAACATTCGTCGGCGCGGCTGGAGCGTTTCCTGCAGATGTCGGCCAATGACAACTGGATCGTCGCCAACTGTTCCACCCCGGCAAACTACTTCCACATCCTGCGCCGCCAGATCCACCGCAACTTCCGCAAGCCGCTGATCCTGATGACGCCGAAATCGCTGCTGCGCCATCCGATGTGCGTTTCGACCGCGGAAGACTTCGTGACCGGATCGAGCTTCCACCGGGTGCTGTGGGACGATGCGCAGAAGGGCCAGTCCGACACCGAACTGAAGCCCGATGCCGAGATCCGGCGGGTGGTGATCTGTTCGGGCAAGGTCTATTTCGACCTTCTGGCCGAGCGTGACAAGCGCGGGCTGGATGACGTGTATCTGCTGCGGCTGGAGCAGTTCTATCCCTTCCCGGCGCTGTCGCTGGTGAAGGAACTGGAACGGTTCAAGGCGGCGGACGTTGTCTGGTGTCAGGAAGAGCCGAAGAACATGGGGGCCTGGACATTCGTCGAGCCGAACCTCGAATGGGTGCTGACCCGGATCGGCGCCAGCCATCCCCGCCCGCATTACGTCGGGCGCGCGGCCTCGGCATCGCCCGCCACGGGTCTGGCCAGCCGCCACAAGGCGGAACAGGAAGCCCTTGTCAACGATGCCCTGACGGTCGGGGTCTGAGGCATGGCAACGGAAGTCAGGGTTCCCACGCTTGGCGAAAGCGTCACGGAAGCCACGGTCGCAACCTGGTTCAAGAAGCCGGGCGATGCGGTCGCGGTGGACGAGATGCTGTGCGAGCTGGAAACCGACAAGGTGACGGTCGAGGTTCACAGCCCCGTCGCCGGACGGCTGGCAGAGATCGTGGCCCCCGAGGGGGCGACCGTGGGCGTCGCCGCCCTGCTGGCACAGATTGGTGCGGCGGATGCCGTGCCGGAGCAGAAGTTGAAAGGCGTATCGGCCGAGGCTGGCGCAGGAGAGGGCAAGATGATTGACGTGATGGTGCCGACTTTGGGCGAAAGCGTGTCCGAGGCCACGGTTGCGACCTGGTTCAAGAAACCCGGTGACGCGGTGGCCCAGGACGAGATGCTGTGCGAGCTTGAAACCGACAAGGTCTCGGTCGAGGTGCCCAGCCCCGCGTCGGGCGTTCTGGCCGAGATCCTCGCGCCGGAAGGCACCACGGTTGCCGCCGCCGCCCGTCTGGCGCGAATCTCGACCGACGGTGCGGCCGTGGTTGCCGCCGCCGCCGCCCCGGCACCGGCCCCCGTCGCCGCTGCTGGCGCCCCGATTGCTTCCCCGACTGCTGCCCCGTCTGGCGCCCCCTCTGCGAAGGATGTCGAGGATGCCCCCGCGGCGAAAAAGGCAATGGCCGAGGCCGGTCTTGCCCGCGATGCGGTGCAGGGGTCCGGCCGCGATGGCCGGGTCATGAAGGATGACGTGGCGCGCGCCGTCGCGGCGGCGGCTGCCGCCGTCCCGGCATCGGCCCCGGCCCCGGCGCTACTGCGCCCCGCCGTGCCCGCCGACGACGCGGCGCGCGAGGAGCGGGTCAAGATGACCCGCCTGCGCCAGACCATCGCCCGCCGCCTGAAGGACGCGCAGAACACCGCCGCGATGCTGACGACCTACAACGAGGTCGACATGTCCGACATCATGGGCCTGCGCACCGAGTTCAAGGATCTGTTCGAGAAGAAGCACGGCACCAAGCTGGGCTTCATGTCGTTCTTCGTGAAGGCCTGCTGCCACGCCCTGAAAGAGGTTCCCGAGGTCAACGCCGAGATCGACGGCACCGACGTGGTCTACAAGAACTACGTCCACATGGGGGTCGCGGTCGGCACGCCGTCGGGCCTTGTGGTTCCGGTGGTGCGCGACGCCGACCAGATGAGCTTTGCCGCCATCGAGAAGAAGATCGCCGAACTGGGCCTGCGCGCCCGCGACGGCAAGCTTTCGATGGCCGAGATGCAGGGTGGCAGCTTCACCATCTCGAACGGCGGGGTCTACGGCTCGCTGATGTCCTCGCCGATCCTGAACCCGCCGCAATCGGGCATTCTGGGGATGCACAAGATCCAGGACCGCCCGATGGTGGTCGGCGGCCAGATCGTGATCCGCCCGATGATGTATCTCGCGCTGAGCTACGATCACCGCGTGGTTGACGGCAAGGGTGCCGTGACCTTCCTCGTGCGGGTGAAAGAGGCGCTGGAAGACCCGCGCCGCCTGCTGATGGATCTGTGATTCCTCCGGACATGCGCGGCGCCGCTGCCGGGCATGTCCCCCTTCCTGCCGGGTCCGTCCGATGACAGCCGCCGCCCTTTCCTGCCCGCAAACCGCGCTGGTCGCCTGTATGCGCAACGAAGGCCCGTTCCTGGTGGAATGGGTGGCCTATCACCGCGTGATCGGCTTCGACCGCATCGTGGTCTGTTCCAACGATTGCACCGACGGGTCCGACGCTCTGCTCAACGCGCTGGCGGCGGCGGGCGTGGTGACGCATCTGCGCAACCCCGTCCCCCCCGGCACCGCGCCGCAGGATGCGGGCATGGCGCTTGCCATGGCGCATCTGGCGGGCAGCGATGCCGAATGGCTTTGCCATCTCGACAGCGACGAGTTTCTCAACATCGCTCCTGGCGCGGGCCATCTGGCCGACCTGCTGGCCCGCACCGGGCAGTCGGATGTGATCGCCCTGCCGTGGCGCGCCTTCGGTGACAACGGGCTGACCGACTGGCCGGGCAACACGCTGCCCGCCTTCACCGCCTGCGAGGCCGCCCCCGACCCCGACACGGTGAAGTTCAAGTCGATGTTCCGCTTTCGCGCCTTCGCCCACGCCTCCGACCACATGCCCACCGCGCCGCGCATCCCCGACCCGCGCGTCGTCAATGCGGCGGGCGTGGCGCTGGACAACGCGGTGCTGTTCGGCCCGCCCCGCTCGAAATACCGCCCGCTTGACCGGGCCATGCGCGGCGGGGCCTGCGTCAACCACTATGCGATCCGCTCGGCCGACACCTTCCTGATGAAGAACGACCGCGGCGACGGCCAGGGCAAGACCTCCGACAAGTATCACCTGAACGGCCGCTGGCACCGAATCGCCAACCGCAACGAGGCCCGCGATACCAGCATCCTGCGCCACTGGCCCGCGACGCAGGCCCTCATGGCCACCCTGCGCGGCCTGCCGGTCCTTGCCGCGGCCGAGGCCGCCTGTCAGGCTGCCTTCCACGCCCGCAAGGCCCAGATCCTCACCCCCGCCACGCTCCACGCCTGGACCAAACCGCAAAGGGCCCCCGCATGACCCCCGAACTGACCGCCCTCGCCCTGTCGGGCCTGCTGCAAGCCGTGCAATTCCTGCTTTTCGCCGTGCCCGCCAACATGGAGCTTGGCACGCGCTACACCGCAGGCCCCCGCGACGCACCGCCCGAACGCAGCCTGTCTACCCTGTCGTTGCGCCTGCAGCGCGCAATGAACAACCATTTCGAAGGGCTGATCCTGTTCACCCTCGCGGTGGTGGTGGTCACGCTGTCGGGCCAGTCCTCGGGCGTCACGCAGGTCTGCGCCTGGGTCTACCTTGCCGCCCGCGCCGCCTACATCCCGGCCTATGCCATGGGCCTGACGCCCTGGCGGTCGGTGATCTGGGGCGCGGGCTTCCTTGCCACCCTGATCATGATCCTCGCCGCCCTGATCTGACGATGATCCTTCTTCTGTTTGAAAATATCCCCGGGGGGTCCGGGGGGCAGGCAGCCCCCCGGTGCTCCGGCAGCCAAGGAGACTGACATGGCAAACTTCGATGTGATCGTGATCGGCGGCGGCCCCGGCGGCTATGTATGCGCCATCCGCTGCGCCCAACTGGGGCTGAAGGTGGCCTGTGTCGAAGGCCGCGACACGCTGGGCGGCACCTGCCTGAACGTCGGCTGCATCCCGTCCAAGGCCCTGCTGCACGCCACCCACCAGCTGCACGAGGTGCACGAGAACTTCGAGAAGATGGGCCTGATGGGCGGCGCGCCCGCGGTCGACTGGGGCCGGATGCTGGCCTACAAGGACGATGTGGTGGCGGGCAATACCAAGGGCATCGAATTCCTGTTCAAGAAGAACAAGATCACCTGGCTGAAGGGCTGGGGCAGCATTCCCGCCGCCGGGCAGGTCAAGGTCGGGGACGAGGTTCACACCGCGAAGTCGATCGTCATCGCCACCGGGTCCGAGGCGGCCAGTCTGGCCGGTGTCACGGTGGACGAGGCGACGGTGGTCACCTCGACCGGCGCGCTGACGCTGGCGGCGGTCCCGAAGGTGATGGTGGTGATCGGGGCCGGGGTGATCGGGCTGGAGATGGGCTCGGTCTATGCCCGGCTGGGCACGCAGGTGACGGTGGTCGAATATCTCGACGCCATCACCCCCGGCATGGATGTCGAGACTGCCAAGGCGCTGCAGAAGACCCTGACGAAACAGGGGCTGAAGTTCGTCCTCGGCGCTGCGGTGAAGGGCGTCACGGTTGAGGCGGGCGTTGCGACGGTCAGCTACCAGCTGCGCAAGACCGAAGCCGAGGCCACGCTTCAGGCCGACTGCGTGCTGGTCGCCACCGGGCGCAAGCCCTACGTCGCGGGCCTGGGGCTGGAGGCGCTGGGGGTCGAGATGCTGCCGCGCGGGCAGGTCAAGACCGACGCGCATTTCCAGACCACGGTCAAGGGGCTCTACGCCATCGGCGATGCCATCACCGGCCCGATGCTGGCCCACAAGGCCGAAGACGAAGGCATGGCGATGGCCGAGATTCTGGCGGGCAAGGCGGGCCATGTGAACTACGGCGTGATCCCCGGCGTGATCTACACCACGCCCGAGGTCGCCTCGGTCGGCCAGACCGAGGAGCAGCTGAAAGCAGAGGGGCGCGCCTACAAGGTCGGCAAGTTCAGCTTCATGGGCAACGCCCGCGCCAAGGCGGTGTTCCAGGGCGACGGCTTCGTGAAGATCCTGGCCGACAAGGCCACCGACCGGATTCTGGGCTGCCACATCATCGGCCCGATGGCGGGCGATCTGATCCACGAGGTCTGCGTGGCGATGGAGTTCGGCGCCTCGGCGCAGGATCTGGCTCTGACCTGCCACGCGCACCCGACCTGTTCCGAAGCGGTGCGCGAGGCGGCGCTGGCCTGTGGCGACGGGGCGATCCACGCCTGAGGGCGTGCTGCCCGGCAGGTCTTGCCGGGCAGGCCGGGGTCAGGGGGCGTCTGCCCCCCTTACTCCGCCGCGACCGGGCTGCGGTCCACCAGACCCACGACATCCATCATGATCCGGTTCAGCTCGAAATCCTTCGGCGTGTAGACCGCGGCGACGCCCATGGCGCGCAGGGTGGCGGCGTCCTCCTCGGGGATGATGCCGCCCACCACCAGCGGCACGCCGTCCAGCCCCGCCTTGCGCATCAGGTCCACCACCTCGGCCACCAGCGGCAGGTGCGAGCCGGACAGGATCGACAGGCCGATGACATGCGCCTCCTGATCCACCGCGGCGTTGACGATTTCGGCCGGGGTCAGGCGGATGCCTTCATAGTGGATGTCCATGCCGCAGTCGCGGGCGCGGGCGGCGATCTGTTCGGCGCCGTTGGAATGGCCGTCGAGCCCCGGCTTGCCCACGAGGAATTTCAGCGGGCGGCCGAGTCTTGCCGAAACCGCCTGCACCGCCTCGCGGATCGGCTCCAGCCCTTCGGTGCGGTTCGACGGGTTGCGCGACACGCCGGTGGGGGCGCGGTATTCGCCGAAGGCGGTGCGCACCATCGCCCCCCATTCGCCGGTGGTCGCCCCGGCTTTCGCGGCGGCAATCGAGGCGGGCATGATGTTGGCGCCGCTCTGCGCGTCCCTGCGCAGCGCGGCGAGCGCGGCCTCGACGGCCGCGGCGTCGCGGGTCTGGCGCCAGGCCTGCAGCCGCCCGATCTGGTCGGCCTCGGCTTCGGGGTCGGCCTGCATGATCGACCCGTCGCCCGCGGTCAGCGGCGAGGGTTCGGCCTCGGTCCAGCGGTTGACGCCGACCACGGTGGTCTGGCCCGCCTCGATCCGCCCGATACGTTCGGCATTGGCCTCGACCAGGCGGCCCTTCATGTATTCGATGGCGGCCACAGCACCCCCCATCGCGTCGATCTGCGCCAGTTCCGCCCGCGCGCCCTCTTTCAGCGCCGCCACCTTGCGGTCCACCGCCGGATTGCCGTCGAACAGGTCGTCGTATTCCAGCAGGTCGGATTCATAGGCCAGGATCTGCTGCATACGCAGCGACCATTGCTGATCCCAGGGGCGCGGCAGCCCCAGCGCCTCGTTCCAGGCGGGAAGCTGCACGGCGCGGGCGCGGGCGTTCTTCGACAGCGTCACCGCCAGCATCTCGATCAGAATGCGGTAAACGTTGTTTTCCGGCTGCTGCTCGGTCAGGCCCAGGCTGTTGACCTGCACGCCGTAGCGGAAGCGGCGGTATTTGGCCTCGGTGATGCCGTAGCGGTCGCGGCAGATCTCGTCCCACAGGTCGACGAAGGCGCGCATCTTGCACATCTCGGTCACGAAGCGGATGCCGGCGTTCACGAAGAACGAGATCCTGCCGACCATGTTGGGAAACTCTGCCGGTGAGACCTTGCCTTTCAGGTCATCCAGCACGGCGCAGGCGGTGGCCAGCGCGAAGGCGAGTTCCTGCTCGGGCGTGGCCCCCGCTTCCTGCAGGTGATAGGAACACACGTTCATCGGGTTCCATTTCGGCAGGTGCTTCTGCGTGTAGGCCGCGATGTCGGTGATCATCCGCAGGCTGGGCTTGGGCGGCGCGATGTAGGTGCCGCGCGACAGGTATTCCTTGATGATGTCGTTCTGCACGGTGCCCTGCAGGGCGGCCACGTCGGCGCCCTGTTCCTCGGCCACCGCGATGTAAAGCGCCAGCAGCCACGGCGCCGTGGCGTTGATCGTCATCGAGGTGTTCATCCGGTCGAGCGGGATGTCCGCGAACAGCGCACGCATGTCGCCCAGATGCGACACCGGCACGCCGACCTTGCCGACCTCGCCCCGCGACAGTTCGTGGTCGCTGTCATACCCCGTCTGGGTCGGCAGGTCGAACGCCACCGAAAGCCCGGTCTGTCCCTTGGCGAGGTTGCCCCGGTAAAGCGCATTCGACGCCGCCGCCGTGGAATGGCCGGCATAGGTGCGGAACAGCCAGGGCGCGTCTTTCTTGACCTCGGGCGCGGCCTCGGGGCGGGGTTCGGGCATGGCGGGCTCCAGACTCGGGTTTGGTAATAATCTTTCTTGGGAGAACAGATAGGCGACACTTTATGCCGATGTCAATTCGCTGCGTTGCGGCATGGCAGGATTTACGCGCGCGCACCGCTGCCCTAGGGTCGCACCATGACCGGCACCGTGGAAATCCCCTTCTGGCTTCTGGCGCTTGTGCTGGTTCTCGCCGCGATTGCGGCGCTGGACCGGATCGTCGGGCCGTCGCTGCGCTGGTTCCTGCGGCGGCGGCTGGAACGGCTGGTGACGCGGCTGAACACCCGGCTGGAGCGCCCGATCCAGCCGTTCCGCCTGTTGCGCAGGCAGGACATGATCGTGCGGCTGCTGCATGACCCGAAGGTGATGGCGGCGGTGGTCGATCATGCCCATGCCACCGGCGTGCCGGAAAGCGTGGCGTTCCAGGAGGCCCGCACCTATGCGCGCGAGATCGTGCCGGGGTTTTCGGCGCTGGTCTATTTCGGCTTTGCCACACGGGCGGCGCGGCGGCTGAGCCGGGCGCTTTACCGGGTGCGGATCGGCCGGATCGATTCGGCGCTGGCGGCGATAGACCGCCATGCGACGGTGGTCTTCGTGATGAACCACCGCAGCAACATGGATTACCTGCTGGTGACATGGCTGGTGGCCGACCGCTCGGCGCTGTCTTACGCGGTGGGGGAATGGGCGCGGGTCTGGCCGCTGAGCCGGGTCATCCGGGCGACGGGGGCCTATTTCATCCGGCGCGGCAGCCGCAACGCGCTCTATCGCCGGGTGCTGGCGCGCTATGTGCAGATGACGGCGGCGGACGGCACCACCCAGGCGATCTTTCCCGAGGGCGGGCTGAGCCTTGATGGCCGGGTGGGGCCTGCGAAGATGGGGCTGCTGAGCTACATCGTGCAGGGGTTCGACGCGGCGGCGCGCGACGTGGTGTTCGTGCCGGTGGCGATTGCCTATGACCGCGTGCTGGAGGACCGGCTGCTGGTCGAGGCCGGGCAAAGCGGCGTGCGGCGCTTTCGCGCGCGGCCGGGGGTGATCGCGGCCTTTGTCGCGCGGGTGCTGTGGGGCAAGCTGCGCCGGACCTTTCCGAGGTTCGGCACGGCTGCGGTGGCGTTCGGCGCGCCGTTGTCGCTGCGCGACTGGCTGGCGGGCGGGGAGGATACCGAGGCGCTGGGGGCCGTGCTGATGGCGGGGGTCGCCGCCAGCGTGCCGATCCTGCCGGTGCCGCTGGTGGCGGCGGCGCTGGCGGACGGGCCGGTGCTGCGCGCCGACCTTCCGGGCGTGCTCCGGGCGCAGATTGCGCGGCTGGTGGCCTGCGGCGCGGTGCTGAAGCTGCCGCCGGGCGACGGCGCGCTGGCCGAGGGGCTGCGGGTGCTGGAGGCGCGGGGGATCGTGGCCGACGGCCCCTTCGGCCTGACGGCGGTGGCGGGGCAGCAGGCGCTCCTGGCGTTCCACGCTGCGGGGGTGCAGCAAAGGCTGGAAATTTCTGCGCCGCAGCGGACATAAAATTACAAAATGGGCCGCCCATCTATTGCAAAGTTGCTGAACTCTGCTTAATTCCAGCCAGAACCCGCGGCGATTCTGCGTCGCGGCATCCATTCAACAGGAGGGCCCCATGGCACTTGACACCCATCAGGACATTGTCGCCTACGACGCGCCGCAAAAGGATCTTTACGAGGTCGGTGAAATGCCGCCGCTCGGGTTCGTGCCCAAGCAGATGCATGCCTGGTCGATCCGCAGGGAACGGCATGGCGAACCCGATACGGCGATGCTGGTCGAGGTGGTCGATACCCCGAGCATCGACAGCCACGAGGTGCTGGTGCTGGTGATGGCGGCGGGGGTCAACTACAACGGCGTCTGGGCGGCGCTGGGCATCCCGATCTCGCCGTTCGACAGCCACAAGCAGCCCTATCACATTGCCGGTTCCGATGCGGCGGGCATCGTCTGGGCCGTTGGCGACAAGGTGAAGCGCTGGAAGGTCGGTGACGAGGTCGTGGTGCATTGCAACCAGGACGACGGCGATGACGAGGAATGCAACGGCGGCGACCCGATGTTCTCGCCCAGCCAGCGCATCTGGGGCTACGAGACTCCCGACGGGTCTTTCGCGCAGTTCACCCGGGTGCAGGCGCAGCAGCTGATGGCCCGCCCGAAGCACCTGACGTGGGAGGAAGCGGCCTGCTACACCCTGACGCTGGCCACCGCCTACCGGATGCTGTTCGGCCACCGGCCGCATGTGCTGAAACCCGGCGACAACGTGCTGGTCTGGGGCGCCTCGGGCGGGCTGGGGTCTTACGCGATCCAGCTGATCAACGCGGCGGGGGCCAATGCGATCGGGGTGATCAGCGAGGAGGACAAGCGCGAGTTCGTCATGGGCCTTGGCGCCAAGGGCGTCATCAACCGCAAGGATTTCAACTGCTGGGGCCAGATGCCGACGGTCAACACGCCCGAGTATGCGGCGTGGTTCAAGGAGGCGCGCAAGTTCGGCGCGGCGATCTGGGCGATCACCGGCAAGGGCAACAACGTCGACATGGTGTTCGAGCATCCGGGCGAGGCGACCTTTCCGGTTTCGGTCTTCGTGGTGAAGCGCGGCGGGATGGTGGTGATCTGCGCCGGCACGACCGGCTTCAACCTGACGTTCGACGCGCGTTACCTGTGGATGCATCAGAAGCGCGTGCAGGGCAGCCACTTTGCCAACCTGAAACAGGCTTCGGCGGCGAACAAGCTGATGCTGGAGCGGCGGCTCGACCCCTGTCTGTCCGAGGTTCTGCCCTGGGCCGAGATTCCGGCGGCGCACATGAAGATGCGGCGCAACGAGCACAAGCCGGGCAACATGGCGGTGCTGGTGCAGGCGGCCTGCCCGGGCCTGCGCACCTTCGAGGATACGCTGGAAGCCAGCCGCAACCGTTGATCCACTCTTGCCGGATCTGACCGGACCGCCGCAGCGTGCATCGCTGCGGCGGTTTTTTGTTGTTCGCGGCTTTGTCGCGTTTGCAGGGACAGTGTGTTGCCGAGATAGCGGGTAATGCCTGCCGCGGGTCGGGTGATATGGTGAACGCCACGGTAACCAGGTTTCCGTTCGGAGACGCAATGCGCCATGACTGGGTTTTCGACGTGCTGACCGACCTGCGGGCCTATGCACACAAGAACGGCCTGCCCGCGCTGGCGGCGCAGGTCGAGGTCGCATTGCAGGTGGCGCGGGCCGAGATTGCCGGGGCGGGGCCCGCCGATGGCGGCGGCAACGGCAATGGCGGGGTGCCGCCTTCGGGTCGGGCGCACTAGCGCGGCTGGCCGCGTGCGGGATCGTCGCGCGGCAGCCGCACGCGGGCTCTCGCCTCTGGCGGCGCGGTCCTTTATGGTCGCGCCATGCAGTCCACCGCGCTTTCCTTTTCCGACGATCAGGCCGAGGCCTGGGACCGTCTGTCCGACCAGCTTCGCGGCATGGGCGTCGATCTGCACGAGGGCACGCTGATCCCGCCGACCGAGGGCAAGACCTCGGTGCTGGCGGTGGTGGGCAAGGCCGGGTCGGGCAAGACCATGCTCTTGTCGCGGCTTTACAAGGCGCTGTCGGCGGCGGGTGTCGATGTGGTCTCGGGCGATTACGAGGGCAGGAAGCGCAAGGACCGCCGCACGCTGGCGGTGCTGGCGCCAACCAACAAGGCGGCATCGGTGCTGCGGCTGCGCGGCGTGCCCGCGACCACGATCCACCGCATCCTCTATACCCCGCTGTACGACCCGCAGTATGAGCGCATCGCGGAATGGCTGGCGGGCAACGGGCCGCGGCCAGAGGTCGAGGGGCTGACCGAACTGGCACTGGACCGGGCGAAGGCGTTCTACGACACGGTGGCGTCGATTCCGGGGGCGCTGGCGGCGGCGGGTCTGCGCGGGTCGGATTTCATCAAGGGCTGGAAGCGGCGCGAAGAACCGCTGGACATCGGGCTTGTGGATGAATCCTCGATGCTGGACGAACGCCAGTTCGACGACCTGCGCGCGATCTTTCCGATGCTGGTGCTGTTCGGCGACCCGGCGCAGCTGGCCCCGGTGGGACAATCGGGCGAGATGGTGTTCGACAGGCTGGGAACCGAGCGCAAGCTGATGCTGAGCCGCATCCACCGCCAGACCGAGGGCAACCCGATCCTGGACCTGGCCCATGCGCTGGCCGACCCCGACCTGGGCTTCGAGACCTTCGAGCGCATGGTTGAGGATGCCGCACGCCGTGACCCGCGGGTCGAGATCGCGCAGCGGGTGGACAGCGACCTGATGGCGCGCAGCCCGGTGCTGGTCTGGCGCAATGCGACGCGCATCCGGCTGATCACCGCGTTCCGCGCGGCGCACGGCGCGCCCGTCGATGCGCTGCTGGCGGGGGAACCGCTGATCTGCGACGGGATCGAGCTGCCACTGAAGCACCGCAAGAAGCGGATCGACCTCGAGGCGCGGGGGCTGATCAAGGGGGCGCAGGTGATCTACCTCGGCCCCGGCAACCGCGACGGCTTTGCGCGCCTGCATGTGGTGGGGGCGGAAGACCCGCAGGTGTCGGCCGCCTCGATCATCAAGATCGAACTGCCGGACGAGGCCGAGCCCTTCATCCCCTCGGCCGCGCGGATGGGGGCGACCTTCCTGCATGGCGCGGCGGTGACGATCCACAAGGCGCAGGGCAGCCAGTGGGAGACCGTGCAGGTCTTTGCGCCCGACCTCTGGGCCGCCTCGCAGGCGGGGCGGATGGAGGCGGGGGTGGCGCTGTGGAAGCGGCTGGCCTATGTGGCCATCACAAGGGCCGAGCGGCGGCTGATGTGGGTGGTGCGCAACCGGCTGGGGCGGCCGCAGGCGGTGCTGGGGGTCGATGACCTGCCGCGCGTCGCCCCGACCCTGAAACTGCGCGAGACGCTGGCCGACGAGTGACGCCCTCTTTACCCGGCTGGCCGGGCGGCGCTAGAGTGCGGCACAACATGGGAGACCCCGATGGTTTGCGTTTTTGTCCAGTTCCGCTGCACCCCCGGCAAGACCTACGAGGTCGCCAACGCGATCTATGACCGCGAGGTGGTGAGCGAGCTTTATTCCACCAGCGGCGACTTCGACCTGATCGCCAAGATCTACATCCCCGAGGGCGAGGATGTCGGGCATTACCTGTCGGGCAAGCTGTTCGACATTCCCGGCATCGTGCGAACGCTGACGACGATGACGTTCAAGGCGTTCTGAAGGGCGCGATTGTGGAAAGGGCGGGGGTTTCACACCCCCGCGCCCCCGTGGGATATTTGAGAACAGAAGAACGTGATCAGAGCCAGTCGCCGCGGCCGGTGCCGGTGGCGTCGCTGATGGCGGCGTAGCCGTAGCGGGCGAGGATGTCGTCAAGCCCGCGGGCGATGCGGGCGGCGAGCGAGACGCCCTCGTAGACCATCGCGGTGTAGATCTGCACGGCCGAGGCGCCGGCGCGGATTTTCTGCCAGGCCTGTTCGGCGGTGGAGATGCCGCCGACGCCGATCAGCGGCAGGCGGCCGTCGGTCAGTTGCGACAGGCGGGCAAGCACGCGGGTGGACCGTTCGAACAGCGGCGCGCCGGACAGGCCGCCCGACTCGGCGCGGTGGGGGCCGTGCAGGCCGTCGCGGTTCAGCGTGGTGTTGGTGGCGATGATGCCCGCAAGGCCCGTGGTCATGGCAATCTCGGCGATGTCGGCCAGATCGGCGTCGGTCAGGTCTGGCGCGATCTTGAGGAAGACCGGGATCGGGCGCGGCAGGGTGGCGCGCACCGTCATCACTCCGTGCAGCAGTTGCGCCAGCGCCGCGCGGCCCTGCAGGTCGCGCAGCTTTTCGGTGTTGGGGGATGAGACATTGACCGTGGCGAAATCGACATGCGGGCCGCAGGCGGCCAGCACGGCGGCGAAATCGGCGGCGCGGTCGGCACTGTCCTTGTTGGCGCCGAGGTTGAGGCCGACCGGCACCCCCCCCCTGGGCCGCAGCGCCAGGCGGGCAGCAATCTGGGCCGCGCCTTCGTTGTTGAAGCCGAAGCGGTTGATCGCGGCGCGGTCTTCGGTCAGGCGGAACAGGCGCGGGCGCGGGTTGCCGGGCTGGGCGCGCGGGGTGGCGGCGCCGACCTCGAGAAAGCCGAAGCCCGCCCGCATCAGCGGGTCGAGCGCGCAGGCGTTCTTGTCGTAGCCCGCCGCAAGGCCGACCGGGTTGGGCAGCGCCATTCCGGCCAGATCGCAGGCGAGGCGGGGCGAGGTGACCGGGCCGGGCAGCGGCAAGAGGCCGGCGCGCAGCGCGGCCAGCGACAGGCCGTGGGCACGTTCGGGATCGAGGCGGTGCAGCAGGCTCAGGGCTGTGCGTTCGTAAAGGCTCACCACAGGCCCTCGGGGAAGATGTGGCCGGTGGCGCCAAGCGGCAGCGACTTGTCCCACACCACATCGGCCAGCGTCAGGTCGCGGTAGAGGTGCGGGAACAGCGCCCCGCCGCGCGAGGCTTCCCATTTCAGCGCCGGGCCCAGCGCATCGGCGCGGAGCGCGACCAGCACGAGGTCGCTTTCGGTTGCGAAGTGCCTTGCCGCCGTTTCGGCCACCTGGGCGGAGGTGGAGATGTGGATATAGCCGTCGGCGCGGTCGACGGCTGCGCCCGATGTCGAGCCCGCAGCGCGGAAGGCATCCCATTCGGGGCGGCGGAAAATCTTGAAGATCAGCATGGGCACCCTCATGCACCGATGCGGGCAGGTGGTCAATGGCCGGCTGCGGGGTCGGGTCACGCGGGTTTCATTCGGGGGAGGGGCGGGTGCTGCGTGGCAGGGAAGTCTTTGACAGGCGGGCGCCCTGACCGCAGTGTGACAGGATCAATCCTGGTGGGAGATTTCAGATGAAGACACTTGCACGCCGGTTTCTTGCGCCATTGCTGGGCGCGTGCAGCCTGATGGCGCTGGGCGCCGCGCCGGGGGCTGCCGAAACGGTCAAGCTGACGATTCTGGGGGTCGGCGACATCTACAACTTCGAGGGCGACGGCGAGCGGGGCGGGTTTGCCCGGCTGAACGCGGTGGCGCTGGCGGAACGGGCCGCCAACCCGAACACGATCTATGCCTTTGACGGCGACATGCTGTCGCCCTCGATCCTGTCGGGGTTCGACAAGGGGCAGAACACCATCGACCTGACCAATCTGGTGCCGTTCGACATCGCGGTTCCGGGCAACCACGAATTCGATTTCGGGCCGGAGAACTTCTTCGAGAAGATGGCGGTCTCGAACTACCCCTGGGCCGCGATCAACATCACCAATGCCGACGGGTCACCCGTGGCGGGGCTGGGCGGGGTGATGGTGAAGGAGGTCGGGGGCCTGAAGGTCGCGCTGATTCCGGTGGCGCAGGACACCACGCCCGAGGTGGCAAGCTCTGGCGACCTGATATTCCTGCCGACGGTCGATACCGCGGTCGAGGCCGCGAAGGCGGCGCGCGAGGATGGCGCCGACCTGGTGATCGGGGTGGTGCAGACCGACATGGCGAACGACCGTGCGTTGATCGCCAGCAAGGCGTTCGACGTGATCCTGTCGGGCGACGACCATTCCTATGGCACCGCCTATGACGGCATCACCGCCTATGTCGAAACCTCGATCGACGGGCGCTACCTCGCGCCGCTGGACCTGACGGTGGAGATCGGTGAAAGCGACGGCAAGCGCACGATTTCGTGGACGCCGATGTTCCGTTTCATCGACACCGCCGCGGTCACGCCGCACCCCGAATCGCAGGCGATGGTGGAGGCATTCCAGACCAAGCTCGACGAAAGCCTGAATGTCGAGATCGGCAGCACCGAAGGCGCGCTCGATTCGCGGCGCAACGTGGTGCGGGCCGAGGAATCGGCGATGGGCAACCTGATTGCAGATGCGATCCGTGATGCGGTAGGGGCGGATATCGGTCTGACCAACGGCGGCGGCATCCGGGCCGACCGGACCTATGATGCCGGAACGAAGCTGACGCGGCGCGATGTGCTGACGGAACTGCCGTTCGGCAATGTCACGGTATTGACCGAACTGCCGGGGTCGCAGATTCTGGCGGCGCTGGAGAACGGCTTCAGCCAGGTGGAAAAGGGGGCGGGGCGCTTCCCGCATGTCTCGGGGATGACGGTGGTCTATGACCCGACGGCGCCGGCCGGGTCGCGGGTGGCCTCGGTCATGGTGGGGGATGCCGACTTGGAGGCGGACAAGGTCTATACGGTGGCGACCAACGACTTCATCCTCGCGGGTGGTGACGGGTTTTCGGCGCTGGGCGGCGGCAACGTGAAGATCAACGCGGGCAACGGCAACCTGATGGCCAATGACGTGATGAACTACATCGAGAAGGCCGGCACGGTGACCTCGAAGGTCGAGGGGCGGATCAAGACCGTCGGCCAATAAGCCTGCGGGCGCGTCCCGGTTGGGCGCGCCTGTTCTCAGGCGGTGATCGCGGCCAGATGCGGCGCGAAACCGGGGCTGGCCATCAGCGCTTTGCAGCGGGCAAAGCGGGCGTCGGCGTAGGCGCGGAAATCCTCGGCCGGGTTGGCGTCGGCCAGCTGGATCAGGCCCCACAGCGTCCACAACAGGTCGCACATCGCCTTGTAGATCACCATGCGGCCATGGTCGGCGGCACTGGCCGGGCCGTCGAAATAGGCGGCCAGCAGTTCGGCATCCTGCGCGGCATCGAAACCGGCCTCCACCGACAGATCGCCCAGATCCCACATCGGGTCGTTCATGCCGGAGTATTCCCAGTCGACCAGCCACATCCGGTCGCCGGTATCGAGCAGGTTTTCGCACAGCGGGTCGCAGTGGCTGGGCACCAGCGGCACCGGGCGGGCGGCAAGGGCGCGGCGCACCGCTTCGGCCTCGGCCACCACGTCGTGATAGCCGGGCGGCAGGGCGACGTCGCGCGGCACCAGCAGGCGCAGATAATCGTCGATCATCGCGAACAGGTCGAACCGCGCCGGGAACGCGGCACCCGATTGGTGCAGGTGGCGGAAGGCGGCGCCGGCCCTTGCGGGGGCACCGGGGCGGGTGCGGAAACCTTCGGGCGTCATGGTGGTGACCCCGGCAAGGAAGCGGGTGACCATCAGGCCGCTGGCGGGGTCGACGTGCAGCACCTCGGGGGCCACTCCCGCTGCGGCGGCGGCGCGGGCGGTGGCGGCCTCCGCCACGCGGTCGATGTAGGCTTCGGTGCCGGGGCCGGGCAGGCGGAGGCAGACATCGCCCAGCCGGTAAACCCGGTTGGTCAGCCCGCCCAGCCGTTCCACCGGCCCATTGTAGCCCGCAAGCGCCGGAAGGCTGGCGCGCAGGGCGCGGATTTCTGGGCTGTCGGGCATCGCATTTCCGTTCTGTCTGGCCTGCCGGGAAGATGGTTCCATAATTTCCGCGCGCTGGCTATCCTGCTGCATGACGCAAGGTGGCAGGGAAGACGGCAATGGAACAGGAAAAACATGACGGCCCGCTGGGGGCGGTCTACGACGCGCGGTCCCCGGAGGAGATCGCGCAGATCTATGACTTCTGGGCCGAAACCTATGACGCCGAGATGGCGGCTGCGGGGTATCGGCATCCGTCGATCTGCCTTGGACTGCTGGCGCGCCATCTGCCGCGCGGGGCGGCGCCGCTGCTCGATGCCGGGGTCGGCACCGGGCTGATCGGCGACTGGCTGGGAATCATGGGCTATCCGGAGGTCGAGGGGCTGGATATTTCCGAAGGGATGCTGGCAGTGGCGGCGCGCAAGGGCTGTTACACCGCGCTGCACCGTCTGGCGCTGGGCGGGGCGCTACCCTTTGCCGACGGGCAGTTTGCCGGGGTGGTCTCGACCGGCGTCTTCACCACCGGCCATGTCGGGGCCGAGGCGCTGGCGGAACTTTTGCGCATCTGCCGCCCCGGCGGGGTGCTGGTGCTGACGGTGAAGGACACGCTGTGGGACGGGTTCGCGGCGGCGATTGCCGGTATGGCGGAGCGCGTGGCGCTGATCGAGGAAACCGTGCCCTACGTCTCGATGCCCGGCGAGGTTGGCACGGTGCCAGGCCGGGGCATCGTGCTGCGGGTGCTGTAACGCGCTATGTGCGGGCGCTTCACCATCACCCATCCCGACGAGGCGATGGCGCGGCTGTTCGATGCGGTTCCGGGCAACGACCTGCCGCCGGTGCCGCGTTACAATATCTGCCCGACGCAACCCGTGGCGGTCGTCACGCATGACGAGGGCGGGCGGCGGTTGCGGGCGATGCGCTGGGGCCTGCTGCCGGTCTGGTACAAGACGCCGACCGACGGCCCGCTGATCATCAACGCCCGCGCCGATACCGTCGCGGTCAAGCCCGCCTTCCGCGAGGCGATCCGCTCGCGGCGTTGTCTGATCCCGGCCAGCGGGTTTTATGAGTGGAACGCGGGGCCGGACGGCGCGCGCCTGCCGTGGTATTTCGCCCGCAGCGATGGTGCGCCGATCGCCTTCGCGGGCCTTTGGCAGCATTGGGAACGCGACGGGCAGGCGCTCGACACCTGCGCCATGATCACCACCGACGCCGGGCCGGGCATGACGATCCACCACCGCGAGCCGGTGCTGGTCGAGCCCGCCGACTGGCCGCTGTGGCTGGGCGAGGCCGGGCATGGTGCGGCACCGCTGATGCACGCCACGGCGGCAGGGGTATTGCAGGCGCACCGGGTGGACCCGAAGGTCAACTCCAACCGGGCCGAAGGCGCCGACCTGATCGCGCCCTTGCCCGCCTGACCCTTGCAAGCCCCCCGGCTGCTGATTATACCGGGGGCGTCGCGGGTGTAGCTCAATGGCAGAGCAGAAGATTTCCAATCTTATGACGAGGGTTCGATTCCCTTCACCCGCTCCACCCGTTCAGCGATAGCCCGCCGCCTGCAATTCGAACAGGTCGGCATAGCGCCCGTTTTGCGCCAAGAGCGCCTCGTGGGTGCCTTCGGCCTCGACCCGGCCGCCCGCCAGTACCAGAATCCGGTCCGCCATCCGCACGGATGAGAACCGGTGCGAGATCAGCACGGCGGTCTTGCCATGGGTCAGATCCTTGAACCTCTGGAACACCTCGAACTCCGAGCGGGCATCGAGGGCGGCGGTGGGTTCATCCAGAATAAGCACCTCGGCGTCGCGCATGTAGGCGCGGGCGATGGCGATCTTCTGCCACTCGCCGCCCGAAAGCTCGACCCCGTTCTGGAACCGTTTGCCGATCATCTGGTCATATCCGCGCGGCAGACCGGCAATCACCCGGTCGGCCAGACTGCGTTCGGCGGCGGTGCGGATGCGGTCGGCATCGCCCCGCGCCTCGATCCGGCCGACCGCGATGTTGTCGCCCGCCGACATGTTGTAGCGCACGAAATCCTGAAAGATCACCCCCATCGCCCCGCGCAGCGCATCGACATCATAGGACCGCAGGTCGTGGCCATCGAGAAGGATGCGCCCCTCGTCGGGGTCGTAAAGCCGGGCCAGAAGCTTGACCAGCGTGGTCTTGCCCGCGCCATTCTCGCCCACCAGCGCCAGCGTTTCGCCCGCGTTCAGGGTAAAGCTCAGGTGCCGCACCGCCCAGCGTTCGGCGCCGGGATAGCGGAAGCCGACATCCTCGAACACGAAGCCCTGCCGGATCGGGCGGGGCATCGGCAGCGGGTCGGGCGGCGACTGGATTTCCGGCGCGACGCGGAAGAAATCGAACAGGTCATCGAGATAGAGCGCCTGCGCGGCGGTCGAGGAAAAGCTGGTCAGCAGCCCTTCCAGCAGCCCGCGCAGCCGCAGGAACGAACCCGCGAGAAACGTCAGGTCACCGATGGTCAGCACCCCGGTCAGGGTGCGCCCGATGATCCAGACATAGGCGAGATAATAGCCCAGCGTGCCGACCCCGGTGAACAGCGCCCCCCACAACGCGCGGGCCCGTGCGATCTTGCGGTTGGCGGCGTAGAAGCTGAGCGACAGGGTGCGGTAACGGTCGGTCAGGAAGCGGCTGAGGCCGAAGATCTTGATCTCTTTCGCAGTTTCGACGCTGGCTGCCGTCTGGCGCACATAGTCAAGCTCGCGCCGTTCCGGGGTGCGGCGGAAATCGAGCGTGTAGGTCTGCGCGTTGAAATGCGCCTCGCCCAGAAAGGCCGGGATCAGCGACAGCAGCAAGAGAACGATCAGCCACGGGTTGTAGATCACCAGCCCCGCCCCCAGCGTCGCGACGGTGACCAGATCCTGCATCTGTTTGAGCAGCAGCCCCATCAGCGTCATCCGCCCGCTGGCCTGACGGCGGGCGCGTTCCAGCCGGTCCTGAAAGGCGGCATCCTCGAAATCTTCCAGATCGAGCGTCGCCGCATGGTCCATCAGGCGGATCGACGAGGTCATGGTCAGCCGTTCGGCCAGCAGCGTATCCACCAGCCCCACCGCCCGCAGCAGCAGGTCCGACAGCACCGCCAGCCCCAGTTCGGCCGCCACCAGCACCATCAGCCCCTCGGCCAGACCGCTGGTCCACCACCCCTCCATCGTGGCGGGGTGGGCGGGCAGGGCCGACAGACGGATCACCTCGTCGATGATCAGCTTGGCGATCCACAGCGCCGCCACCGGCAGCACGGCGCGCACCAGCCGCAATACGACCGTCGCCAGCGTCAGGCCGGGGCTGGCACGCCAGACCATCACCAGAAACGGGCCGATGTTGCGCAGCGCCGCCCAGCGGGCGCGGAAACTGCGGGTCGGCGTCGGGGAAGGGGAGTCGGTCATCGGCGCGCTTTCGGGAGGGGTGCCATGGGTTCTAGCGCGCGCCGGCGGGAATGGCGACGGCTTGCAGGCGCGCGGGTGGCAGGCCGCGCCGCGCCCCCGGACAACGGCGCCCCCGGCGGAGCCAGCCTGCCGGATGAGACAGCGCGCACCCTGCACCGGGGTCGCGAATCGTGGCAGGATGGGCCGAAATCAAACGGCCTGTGGCGGCTAGCCGCAGGCCATCCTGCAACGGAGGCTGTGATGAGCGACACGCACGGAATGATCTGGTGGTCGGAACTGATGACCCGCGAGCCCGAGGCGGCCACCGCCTATTACGGCAGCGTGGCGGGATGGACCTTTGCCGACATGCCGATGGAGGGGGGCGCCTATATGGTGGCCAGCCGCGAGGGGCGCCCTGTTGCCGGGATCATGGACATGACCGACCTGCCCGGCATGGATGAACTGCCGCCGCACTGGTTCACCTACATCGCGGTGGATGACGTGGAGGCGGCGGTGGCGGCGACCCTGGCGGCCGGGGGCGCGGTGATCAAGGACGTGTTCAGCGTGCCCGAGGTGGGGCGCATTGCCATTATCTCCGACCCGACCGGCGCGGCGCTGGGCATCATGACGCCGGTGCGCCCGGCCTGAAGGTGTCAGCCCGGCGGTGGTTCGGCGGCCTGTTCGGCGGCTGACAGGTCCATCCACAGCGGTTCGAACACGTTGCCGTCCGGGTCCATGAAAGTGCGCGAATACATGAAGCCCAGATCCGTCGCGGGTTTGGGCTCTGACCCGCCCGCCCCAAGGGCTGCTTCGGTGATCGCATCGACGGCGGCCCGGTCGTCGCGTGACAGGCAGATCAGGGCTGCGGTGGTCTTCGTGGTGTCGGCGCGTGGCAGGGGCGAGAATCCCTGAAACCGCTCGTGCATCAGGATCATCAGGAAGATCGTGTCGGAAATCACCACGCAGCAGGCGGTGTCATCGCTGAACCGCAGGTCGAGCGCGAAGCCGAGTGCCTGATAGAACGCCTTCCCGCGTTCCAGGTTCGACACCGGAAGGTTGACTAAAATCATCTGTGACATGGCCGCACCTCCTGTTGGTGCGACCAGCCTGCCAGACATCAGCGGCTTGGCAACAGGAATTGCGGCTAGAGGTTCTCGTGCTGCGGCATCCCCAGCACATGATACCCGCCATCGACCCGGACAATCTCGCCCGTGGTGCAGGCACCGTAATCCGAGGCGAGATAGACCGCCGTGCCGCCCACGGTTTCCAGCGTGCCGTTGCGGCGCAGCGGCGCGTTCGCCTCGGTCTGGCGGAAGGTCTGGCGCGCGCCGGCAATCGCGGCACCGGCCAGCGTCTTCATCGGGCCGGGGGAAATGGCGTTGACCCGGATGTTCTGCGGCCCGAGGTCATTGGCCAGATAGCGCACCGAGGATTCCAGCGCCGCCTTGGCCACCCCCATCACGTTGTAGAAGGGCGTGACCCGGTTCGAGCCCTGGAATGTCAGCGTCAGCAGCGTGCCGCCATCGGGCATCATTTCGGACGCGCGCCGCGCGATGTCGATGAAGGAAAAGCAGGAAATCGTCAGCGAGTTCTTGAAGTTCACCTTGCTGGTGTTGATGAACCGCCCCGCCAGTTCCGCCTTGTCGGAAAAGGCGATGGCATGGACCACGAAATCCAGCGTGCCCCATTCATCCTTCAGCCGGGCGAAGCAGGCGTCGAGAGATTCGTCCTTGGTCACGTCGACATCGATCAGCAGCGATGCGCCGAGGCTGGCGGCCAGCGGTTCGACCCGCCGCCCGAACGCCTCGCCCTGATACGAAAAGGCCAGTTCGGCGCCTTCCCCGGCCATGGCCTTCGCAATGCCCCAGGCAATCGACCGCTCATTCGCGACGCCCATCACAAGCCCGCGCTTGCCCTTCATCAGATCGGCCATGCAATCAACCTCAGTTCTGGAATTTGCTCATGACGAGCGTGGCATTGGTGCCGCCGAACCCGAAGCTGTTGGACAGCACCGAATCAAGCTCCACCCCTTCACGCAGGGTGGTCGCAATTTCGTCGGGGTGAATTTCGGGGTCCAGTTGCGTGATGTTGGCCGAGGCTGCGATGAAGCTGCCCTGCAGCATCAGCAGGCTGTAGATGGCCTCGTGCACGCCGGTCGCACCCAGGCTATGCCCGGTCAGCGACTTGGTCGAGGAAATCGGCGGGGTGGAGCCTTCGCCGAAAACCCGGCGCACCGCCTTGACCTCGGTCACGTCGCCCGCGACGGTCGAGGTGCCGTGGGCGTTGATATAGCTGATCCGGCGGCCTTCGGGCAGGGTGCCAATGGCCAGACGCATCGAACGCTCGCCACCCTCGCCGGAAGGGGCCACCATGTCGTGACCGTCAGAGGTGGCACCGTAGCCGGTGACTTCGGCGTAGATCTTCGCGCCGCGCGCCAGGGCGTGCGACAGTTCTTCCAGCACCACCACGCCGCCGCCGCCCGCGATCACGAAACCGTCGCGCGTCGCGTCGAAGGCGCGGCTCGCGGTCTGCGGCGTGTCGTTGTATTTCGATGACATGGCGCCCATCGCGTCGAACAGGCATGACAGCGTCCAGTCCAGTTCCTCGCCGCCGCCGGCAAAGACGATGTCCTGCTTGCCCATCTGGATCAGTTCGACCCCGTTGCCGATGCAATGGGCCGAGGT
Source organism: Paracoccaceae bacterium Fryx2 (assembly GCA_032334235.1). NCBI lineage: Bacteria > Pseudomonadati > Pseudomonadota > Alphaproteobacteria > Rhodobacterales > Paracoccaceae > Paracoccaceae bacterium Fryx2. Next base: position 350,123 of record JAVSGI010000003.1, on the reverse strand, counting down.
GGAGCAGGCCGAGGTGATGGAATAGTTCACGCCCTTGATCTTGAACGGCGTGGCAAGGCAGGCAGAGTTGGTCGAGGACATGCAGCGCGTCACCATGAACGGCCCCATCTTCTTCGGCGCGCCCTTTTCGATCACCGTCTCGAACGCCTTGAAGAAGTTCGACGTGGACGGCCCGCCCGACCCCATGATCAGACCCGAACGGTCGTTCGACACGTCGCCCGGTTCCAGCCCCGAATCCGCGACGGCCTGCTGCATGGCCAGAAAGTTGTAGGCCGCCCCCGGACCCATGAAGCGCAGGTCGCGCTTGTCGATGTGGTCTTCCAGCACGATCTGCGGCATGCCGTGGACCTGGCTGCGAAAGCCGTGTTCGGTATAGGTCGGCGCGGCGACGATGCCCGAACGGCCCGCCCGCAGGCTGGCCTCGACTTCGGCGGCCGTATTGCCGATGGACGAGATGATGCCGATTCCGGTGATGACGACGCGGCGCATGGCGCTCTCCTTCGTGCAGGGTCAGGTGGTCGCGGCAGCGGCCAACCCGACTTTCATGTCCTTGACAAGATAGATCACTTCGCCGTCGGCCTCAACGCGGCCATCGGCGACGCCCATCTTCAGGCGGCGGTCGATGACGCGGGTGAAATCGACGAAATAGCGGATCATGGTGCGGGCGGGGGTGACCATGCCCTTGAGCTGCACCTCGCCCACGCCCAGCGCGAATCCCTGGCCCTGCCAGCCGCGCCAGCCGAGGTTGAAGCCGGTCAGCTGCCACAGGCCATCGAGCCCGAGGCAGCCGGGCATCACCGGGTTGCCGGGGAAATGGCACTTGAAGAACCACAGGTCGGGCGTGATGTCGAATTCGGCAACCACATGGCCCTTGCCATGCGCGCCGCCATCGGCGGAAATATCGGTGATGCGGTCCATCATCAGCATCGGCGGTTCGGGAAGCTGGGCGTTGCCGGGGCCGAACAATTCGCCCCGGGCGCATTTCAGCAGCCCTTCCTTGTCGAAGCTGGTCGGATATGCCGTCATGACTTCGCGTCCCCCCGTTCACGCAATCTTTCTTCCCTGTAACACCGGCATCGGAGTGGTGGCAAGGGCGGCCCCGGTCCGCGCTCCTGCGGCACCTCTGCACAGGCGGGCGGGCGAAATCGACCTGCCTCGGGCGACCCGTCGCGCGTTTTCGTTTGAAAACGCCCGCCACAGCGCCATATATTGCACGATGATGAACATTAGGGCACCTCGATTTTTGACTGTTTTCGCGGCAACGGCATAGCAGGTTCTGCCCGAAGCGCGGCAGCGACCTTCAGCTGACCGATTGTTGCCTTGGTTTTTATGATCTGCCGCCCATTTCGCCTCGCGGACCTTCGGTTCAGGGCCGTTTTTAGCGATGCGCGGGGCGATCTGCGTCCTTGGCCGACCGTTTTCAGGCTGGGTGCGGGTTGATGCGACCCAGTTGGCCGAGGCGGCGCATGTTGTAGGCGGAGATTCTTCATGCCGACTTTGGCCTTCGCCCGCACCAAGCCGATGGTGCGCACCAGGGTGCCGCCCATGTCGTTGGCCTGCGCGCCGAAGATGTGCTCAACCCGGACCCGCACGGTGGATTTGGTGCGGTTGCTGCCCTTGGCCTGGTCGGTCAGCGGCTTGCCCCGATTGCCCTTGCGGTGGATGTGGCTTTTCAGTTTTAAGGCGCGGAGTTTGGCCTCCATCTCCTCGGACCGATAAGCAGCATCCGCCCACACGCCAGACCCGGTGTTGCCCTGCATCAGCAGATGATCCACTGCCTGGCTGTCATGCACAGCGGCGTCGGTGACGTGGTAGCGCCGGACCAGCTTATGCGTGCGGTCCACATTCACATGGTTCTTGTAGCCGTAGTGGCTCTTGCCGTGCTTTTTCGTCCAACGTGCGTCCACATCCTTTTGCACCCGTTTCGCTGGCTTATCAGCCCAATCCTCGGGGACCTCGCCCTTCTTGATCGTTGCGTTTTCATCGCGCGTGTTGTGATTGCGCGGCACCGGCACGATGGAGGCGTCCAGGATCTGACCGCCGCGCGCAATGTAGCCCCGCCGCGCCAAATGACCGTCAAACAACCCGAACAACTCCTCCACCTTGCCGGCCTGCGCCAGCGCATCGCGATACAGCCACACCGTCTTGGCGTCGGGCACCCGGTCACCAAGGCCCAACCCCAGGAAGCGCATAAAGGAAAGCCGGTCGCGGACCTGATATTCGATCTGATCATCCGACAGGTTGTAAAGCGCGCTCAGAACCAGCGTCTTGAACATCAGCACCGCATCTATCGGCTTGCGCCCCGCGCGGGACTTGCGATCCGCAACAGGCTTGCGCCAGACCCGCTCAAGAGCCGGACGAAACTCCTCCCACGGCACGACGGCATCAATTTCGACCAGCGGATCCCTTTTGGCATCGAGGCTCGCGTAACGGTCCGAAAGATCGAAAAAACCCATCTGCGCCATCGTTGCATCCCCAATGCCAGTTCACTGTCTCACCATACCGAAGTGCGGGGGATGGGGCAATTTATAGAGGTGCCCATTATGGACTTGGGCATGGATCAGACGGCGACAGTGCGGGCGACAGACTGGCTGATGCGCGGCGACCTGCGTCCGACGCGGCAGCGGCTTTCGTTGGCGGCGCTGCTGGTCGGCGACGGCAAGGACCGCCACGTCACCGCCGAAAGCCTGCACGCCGCCAGCGGCCAGAGCGGCGAGCCGGTCAGCCTTGCCACCGTCTACAACACCCTGCGCGCCTTCTGCGAGGCGGGGCTGATGCAGGAAGTGGTGGTCGACGGGTCCAGAAGCTACTTTGACACCAGGATGGACGATCACCCGCATTTCTACTGGGAAGACAGCGCCGAACTGACCGACGCGCCCAACGATCAGCTGGAGATCTGCCGCCTGCCGCAAGCGCCTGAAGGCACCCTGATCTCGCGGGTCGATGTGGTGATCCGCCTGCGCCGCACCTGAGACGCTGTTTTCGCCGACCGCCCGAAATCGGGCGTTTCGTCCTATTTCCGTGCAGGTGCGCCGGAATGGACAGGCGCGCAACCTTCGCCGGGTTGCGGCCGCCCCCCGTCTCCCCCAATCCTGAGGGAGGCCCAATTTTCAGTGAAAGCAGACCCCATGCTCATCAGGTTCGGATATGACATCACGGTGACCTGCGGCCAGGATACGCCAATGGTCTGCCTGCTGGCGCTGCGCGACGAACGCCGCGGCGCACTGGTCGCGCCGGAAACCGTGGCGACGTATCCGCAGGTGCCGACGCGGCTTTACCACGACCTGTTCGGCAACACCTGCCGCCGCTTCGTGGCCCCGGCGGGAGCGTTCCGCATCACCGGCGACGGCATCGTCGCCGATGACGGGATGCGCGACCCGGCCGATCTGGCGGCGGTGGAAACCCCGATCGCAGATCTTCCCGACGATGTGCTGATCTATCTGCTGGGCAGCCGCTATTGCGAAACCGACCAGTTGAGCCAGACCGCCTGGGATCTGTTCGGCCATATCCCGCCGGGCTGGGGCCGGGTGCAGGCGATCTGCGATTTCGTCCACAATCACATCCGCTTCGGCTACATGGACGCACGGGTGACGCGCACGGCGCTGGACGCCTACAACGAGCGCATCGGCGTGTGCCGGGACTTTGCGCATCTGGGAATTGCGCTTTGCCGCTGCATGAACCTGCCCGCGCGCTATGTGAACGGCTATCTGGGCGACATCGGCGTGCCGATCGTCAATCCGATGGATTTCTCGGCCTGGATCGAGGTTTACATCGGCGGGCGCTGGATGACCTTCGATCCGCGCAACAACATCCCGCGGATCGGCCGCACCAAGGTCTCGCATGGCCGCGATGCCGCCGACGTGCCGCTGATCCACAGCTTCGGGCCGCATTATCTGGCGAACTTCCAGGTCTGGTGCCACGAGGTCGATGCCTCGGGCGCCGCCCTGATCGCAGAGAACGAACGCCCGCCTGCGCTCTGATCCGCCGCGGGCCCCGATCACGGCGCGCGGCCAAGGCTTTCCAGCGCCGTGATCAGCCGGGTGATGCCCGCGTCGGTGGTCACCGCCCCCGGCGAGACGCGCAGGATCTGGCCGCGCGCATCGGCAAACAGCCCCTGCGCGCGCAATCCCGCCAGCACGGCCTGCGGGTCGGCCCCGGTGCCCAGCCGGAGCATCAGGCTGCCGCCGCGCCGTTCGGGGGCGCGCGGGGTCAGCAGGGTCAGGCCCAGATCGTCGGCGGCCTCGATCACCCGCGCGGTCAGTGCGCGATTGTGCGCCAGAAGCGCCGCCTTGTCCTGGCGCGCGTGCCATTCAAGCGCCGGAAGTGACGCCGCCGCCGCCATCACGCCGGGCGTGCCGTGGTCGAAGCGGCGGATGTCGGGGGCATAGGCAAAGCGGTCCAGCGCCCAGGAGAACGGGTTTTCCTGGCTGAACCAGCCGCACAACTCGGGCCGGCAGGCGGCGATCAGCGCGGGTGCCACCTGCAGGATGCCCGCGCCGGGCGTGCCGCACATCCATTTCAGGCTGGTGGAAATGGCGAAATCCACCGCCGGATCGGTCACGTCGAACGGCAGAAGCCCCGCAGCCTGCGTGATGTCGACCCCTATGACGCTGCCCATGGCGCGGCCATGCGCCACCAGCGCATCCAGGTCCACCCGGTGCGACGAGGTCGAACTGACCCAAGTGATCAGCGCAAGGCCGACATCGGGGCCCCAGCGGGCGATCATGTCCTCGTCCTCGACCCAGGCCGCGCCCTGCCGCATCGGCACGGTGTCGAGCGTGAAGCCCAGCCTGCCGGCCATCGCCGTCAGCAGGAAATGGTTCGACGGAAAGCAGTCGCCCGCCACCAGCACCCGACGGCCCTTCAGCACCCCCTCGGGCAGGGCCGAAACCAGCGCGTGCAGCGCGGCGGTGACATTTTCGGTCGTGGTCAGCGATCCTTCGGGCGCATTCAGGATCGCGCGCCAGCGGTCGATGAAGCCCTGCCGCCTGCCCAGCGCATAGCCCCATTGCGCATCGTCATTGGCGCCCCAGACGGCGGCAAATCCGGCCATGGCGGCGGCCATCTCGGCCGCCTTGCCGGGGTATTGGCCGATCGAGTGATACAGCAGGTAGCCATCGCCCGCAGAACTGTCGTTGGTCATCATTCATTCCGGTTTGGGGCCGATCAGCGGACATAGGCCCGCTGCAGCCGGGTTTCCAGCCAGCCGGTGAAGCGCACGGCGGGCCACAGGATCGCGACATAGATCAGCGCCGCCCCGATCAGCGGCGTCGGGTTGGCGAACAGCGCCTGCGCGTCGGTCGCCTGTTTCAGCAGGTCGGTCATCGCCACCACCGAGGCCAGCGACGTGTCCTTGATGATCGAGACGCAGTTCGACGCATGGGGCGGAATCACGATGCGGATCGCCTGCGGCAGCACCACCTTGCGCATCGTGGTCCAGAACCCAAGGCCCAGCGCAGAGGCCGCCTCGAACTGGCCCTTCGGGACCGCCTGGATGCCTGCCCGCACCACCTCGGCGGTATAGGCCCCCAGCACCGCCGACAGCGCGATGGCGGCGGCGACAAAGCTGGAAAACACGATGCCGACAAAGGGCAGGGCATAATAGATCAGGATCAGCACCACCAGCACCGGCAGCGCGCGCATCAGGTCGGTGTAGATCACCGCCAGCAGGCGGAACGGCCGCCAGGCGTAAAGCCGGATCAGGCAGATCACCACGCCCAGCAGACCGCCGAAGATGATCGCCGTCGTGCCCAGCATCAGCGTGTTGGCCAGCCCCAGCAGCAGGATCGGAAAGGCGCGCTGCATCACCGACCAGTTGAAGAAGATGTCAAAGACTTCCATCGCTTGCCCCTTCGAAACGCCGCGCCGGGCGGTCGGTGATCAGCATGTGGCCCGGCGCATGGGTGATGGCGAAGGGCAGCCGGGCCGAGGCGATGGCCCGTTCCATCGTGACGCCGCAGGCCCAGAACACCGGGGTTTCGCCGGAAAGAATGTCGGTCAGCCCGAGACCGTCGATCGGGCGGGCAAGATCCACCCCCAGCGCCGCCGGGTCGCCCGCATGGACCGGCGCGCCGTGGGCATCGGGATGGGCGCGGGTGACCGCGGTCGCCAGCGCCACCTGATCGCTGCGGATCGCCCGCATCGAAACGACCAGATTGCCGCCGAACAACCCCGCAGGCCGGTTCGGCCGCGTGGTGTCGAAGGCCGAGCAACTGATCCCCGGCGCATGGCAGCGCAGGGTGACGCCGGCGCGCACCAGATCGGCCTCGAACCCCAGCGAGCAGCCGACGGCAAACACCACCAGATCGTCGCGCCAGAGGTCGGCAACGTCGGTCGGCATCTCGGCCGCCACGCCGCTCCGGAACACCCGGTAGCGCGGCAGGTCGCGGCGGATGTCGATCCCCGCCCCCAGCGCGGGCAGCCCCGGATCGCCCGGCAGGCCGCGCGCCAGCAGCGGGCAGGCGGCGGGGTTGGCGTGCAGGAACGCCGCGAAGGCATCGGCATGGCCTTGCGGCAGGATGGCGATGTTGGCCTGCTGAAACCCGGGGGCAAGGGCGGCGGTCTGCGCCACCGCCCCCGCCCGGAACCCGGCCCGCAGCGCCTGCGGTGTCATTGCGCCGCCAGGTCGGTTTCGATCTGCGCCTTGAACAGCAGCACTTCCAGATCGTGCGTGGTGCAGGTGCGTGCCCAGCGGGCATCGTCCATCCAGCCCGCGCGCCAGGTGCTCATCGCGGCCAGGGTGCAGCCCGCGTCCTGCCCCCAGTCCCCGCCCGCCACCGCCCGGATCGAGACGCGCGGCACCCGCGCCTCCAGCGTGCCGACATGATAGTCGATCAGCCCCAGCGCCCGGTGCGGCCGCACCTCGACGATCGCTTCCGACCCGTCGAACAGCGACTGCCCCCGCCAGAGGCCCGGCCCGGCGGGCTGAAAATCCATGCTGCCCAGCGCCCAGCGCCCGACGCGGCGCGCATCGGTCAGATGCGTCCAGACAAAGGACAGCGGCGCGTCGATCCGCGTGCTGGCAAGGTAGGCAACGGTCATGCTCTGCTCCGGCAGGTGGGGGGGCAGGGGGCTGCCCCCCGGTTCAGGGTCAGTCGGCCGAGGTCGGAACCGGCAGGGGCGTCACGGTCAGGCTGTCGGCCGCAGGGGCCACGCCCAGCCATTTCTCATGAATGGCCGCCATGGTGCCATCGGATTTCATCTCGGAGATGATGGCATTCACCGCTTCCAGCTTGTCGGACCCCTTCGGCATCATCATCGCGAACTTCTCGCCGGTCACGATTTCGGTCGCGACCGTCAGGCCGGGTATCATGGTGAAGGCGTAGCGCAGGCCGACGATGTCGTTCACCGCGGCGTCGATCCGGCCGTTCTGCAGGTCTGTCAGCATGTTGGTGGTGGTGTCGTAGCTCTTGTATCCGGCATAGCCGAGCTCGGCCGCGCGTTCCTTCAGCCAGGTTTCCGGGAAGGAGGTGGCGATGGAGCCGATGGTCCTGCCCTTCAGCCCGGCCAGATCGGTGATGCCCGACCCGTCCTTGACCCCGACCCCCAGCGCGCCGAGGAAATAGGGCTGGGTGAAGGACTGGCTTTCCAGCCGTTCGTCGGTGATGGTCAGCGACGAGATCACCATGTCCACCCGCCCCGAGGCCGAAGCCACGAACAGCGCCTTGAAATCCAGCCCCTCGATCTCGGCGGTGGTGCCCATGCGCCTGGCGATCTCGTTGACGATGTCGACCTCGAAGCCCTCGAAGCTGCCTGTTTCGGTCTTGTTCTGCCACGGCGGGTTGGCGGGGTAGGCCCCGACGCGCAGCGCGTCCGCCGCCTGGGCGACAGGTGTCAGGCTCAGCGTCATCAATCCCGCCACGAGCCCGAATACGGCGCGTCTGGTCAGTGTCATGCGTCAGTCCTCCTGCTGGGTGGTCCCCGTTCCCGCGGGAATCGTCGCGGTCGGGGCTGGGGAAAGGCTGTCAGATACCGTATACTTTTCAAGAACTATTTTGATCTTGAAGGAAGTCGAAACCGCGAGGATTCCGCGATTTTACGCGATACTGCCGGAATTGCTGCCTTTCCTCGGGCGGGGTCGTGCCAGTATCGTATGCGAAAATCGACCGAAAGTGCCCCTCATGCCGTCACACTCTGCCGAATCCGCCCGCCGCAGCCACCGGGACCGGATCTATGACCTGACGATCGGGCGCATCCAGCGCGGCGAGATCGGACGCGGCGACCGGCTGGTGGATACTACCCTTGCGGCCGAACTCGGCGTGTCGCGGATGCCGGTGCGCGATGCGCTGATGCGGCTGGCGCATGAAGGCTATCTGGTGCCGACCACGCGGGGCTTCATGATCCCGACGCCGAGCCCGGCCGAAGTGCTGGAAGTGTTCGAGATCCGCCGCCTGCTGGAACCCCGCGCCGCGGCAGGTGCGGCGCAGGCGCTGGATGCGGCGGGCCTGGCGCGGCTGGAGACGGCGGTGGCCGATGCACGACGGGCGGTGGACGACGGCGACATCGGCCTGTTCTTTCGCGCCAGCGTGGCGTTTCGCGATGGCTGGCTCTCGGCGGTGCCGAACCGCAGCCTGCAGGAAACCATCCGCCGCTATCTGGCGCAGGTGCAGGCGGTGCGCCTGGCCACGATGCGCGACAGCGCCTCGCAGGCGGTGATCCTGCGCGGGCAGCAGGACCTGCTGGCCTGCTTCCGGCAGGGCGACGCCCTCGCGGCGGCCGACCGGATGCTGCGTTTTGTGGTCGAGGGCGAGACGCGGTTCCTCGCGTTGCTGGCGCCCGAGGCTGGCGCATGACCCCGCCGCCCGCGCGCCCGAATTTTCTACGAAAATTCGCGAACCGGCTGGCCCGCCAATGCCGGAAAGTGTTTGAGGGCAGGCGAATTTTCGTAGAAAATTCGGGATTCGTGCCCCGATCCGTGGCAATGCGGCTTTCGAGGATCGCTGCGCCGCAAAGTGATCCGGCGGCAAGGGCCGTGCGTAGAACGATCAATGGTGGATTTCCCGGCAAGCATGACGAACACTCCCCTGATCCTGTGGTTCCGGCGCGACCTGCGGCTGGATGACAACCCGATGCTGGCTGAGGCCGCGGCGACGGGGCGTCCCTTGCTGCCGCTGTTCATCCTCGATCCCGAAACCGAGGCGCTGGGAGCTGCGGCGCTGTGGCGGCTGGGGCTCGGTCTTGCCGTCTTTTCCAGGTCGCTGGAGGCGCGGGGCCTGCGGCTGATCCTGCGGCGCGGCCCGGCGCTGGAGGTGGTTCAGGCGCTGTGTGCCGATCTGGGCGGCGCGGGGGTGCACTGGAACCGGCTGTACGACCCGCAGGCGACCGCGCGCGACCGGGTGATGAAGGCAGCACTTCGGGCGGACGGCGGCGAGGCGGTCAGCCATGCGGGCCACCTGCTGCACGAGCCCTGGGACGTGGCGACGGGGCAGGGCGGTTTCTACCGGGTCTACACGCCGTTCTGGAACGCGGTGAAGCAGCGCGACGTGCCCGTGCCGGTCGGCGTTCCCGCCACGCTGCGGACACCCGACGCCTGGCCCGCGTCCGACCGGCTGGAGGACTGGCATCTGGGCAGGGCCATGCGGCGCGGCGCCGGGGTTGTGGCGGCCCATGTCGCAGTGGGCGAGGCTGCGGCGCAGGCGCGGCTTGCGGCCTTCCTCGACGGGCCGGTGCAGGACTACGCGGCGGCGCGCGATCTGCCGGGCGTGGCGGGCACCTCGCGCCTGTCCGAGAACCTGACCTATGGCGAGATCGGGCCGCGGAGGGTCTGGCATGGCGGACTGCGCGCCCTGCACGAGGGCCGGGCCGGGGCCGAGGTCTTCCTCAAGGAACTGGTCTGGCGTGAGTTTGCCTACCATCTGCTGCACCACACGCCGCACATCACGCGGCGCAACTGGCGCGAGGACTGGGACGCCTTTCCCTGGCGCGGCGACAATGCCGATGCCGAGGCCTGGCGGCGCGGCATGACCGGCGAGCCTTTCGTCGATGCCGCGATGCGCGAGATGTATGTCACCGGCACGATGCACAACCGCGGCCGGATGATCGTGGCCAGCTACCTGACCAAGCACCTGCTGACCGACTGGCGGGTGGGTCTCGACTGGTTTGCCGATTGCCTGACCGACTGGGATCCGGCGTCGAATGCGATGGGCTGGCAATGGGCGGCCGGGTCCGGCCCCGATGCCTCGCCCTATTTCCGCATCTTCAACCCGGCGACGCAGGCGGAAAAGTTCGACCCGCAGTCGCTCTATCGCCGCCGCTACATCGCCGAAGCGTCGCGCAACCCCGGACCGGAGGCGCTTTCCTATTTTGACGCCGTGCCGCTGGCCTGGGGCCTCGACCCGGCTGCACCCTATCCCGCCCCGCGCATCGGCCTTGCCGAAGGACGGGACCGGGCACTTGCGGCCTATGCCGCACGACACAAATGAGCCTGCGGGCCACCACGACAACACAACAGGGACCACATCCCGGGGGAAAGATGAAGACAGTGCTTACAACGACAAAGGGCCAGCACGGTTTGCCGCGCTATTTCGCGAACGTGTTCGACGTGGCGCGCGACATGCAGCACGGGCAGCTGGACTTCGTGCTTGACGACGGCCGCACCTTCCGCGCCGAAGGCCGTGCCCCCGGCCCGGTCGCGGTGCTGGAGATTCACAACCCCGACATCTTTGCCCGGCTGATCCGCGAGGGCGACCTGGGCTTTTGCGACGCCTATCTGGAAGGCTGGTGGTCCACCCCCGACCTGCAGGCCTTCATGGATCTGGTCCATGCCGACAATGACGGCATCTACGACGGCTTCCCCGGCATGAAGCTGCTGCGCGCCTTCGAGAATGCGCGCCATTGGCTGCGCGGCAACTCGCGCCGTCAGGCCCGCAGGAACATCGCGCACCACTACGATCTGGGCAACGATTTCTACCAGCTGTGGCTGGACGAGACGATGACCTATTCCTCGGCCAAGTTCGAGACCGGGCAGGAAAGCCTGGAACATGCGCAGATCCTGAAATATGCCAGCATGGTCGATCAGATGGGCGCCAAACCCGGCGATCATGTGCTGGAGATCGGTTGCGGCTGGGGCGGGTTTGCCGAATATGCCGCCAAGGAGCGCGGGCTGAGGATCACCGGGCTGACGATCAGCAACGCGCAGCACGACTTCGCGGTGGAGCGCATCGCGAAGGCCGGCCTGTCCGATCTGGTCGAGATAAAGCTGCAGGACTACCGCGACGAGCGCGGGCAATATGATGGCGTGGCCTCGATCGAGATGTTCGAGGCGGTGGGCGAAAAATACTGGCCGGTGTATTTCGACACGCTGCGCGAACGGCTGAAGCCGGGGCGGCACGCAACGCTGCAGATCATCACCGTGCAGGACAAGCGGTTCGAGATCTACCGGCGCGGGGTCGATTTCATCCAGAAGCACATCTTCCCCGGCGGCATGTTGCCCTCGCCGACCGCGCTGCGCGCCGAGGTCGAACGCTCGGGCCTGCTGCTGCGCGGCTCGATCGAGTTCGGCGACAGCTACAGCCAGACCCTGCGGCGCTGGCACGACACCTTCAACGCCCGCTGGGATGAAGTGGCGGGCATGGGCTTTGACGACAGGTTCCGCCGCATGTGGAATTTCTACCTGACCTCTTGCGCAGGCGCGTTTCGGGGCGGTAACTGCGACGTGACGCAGATCACCGTCACCCGACCGCAAGTCTGACCCGCCGCGAAGGCCCGCCACGAAGGTTCGCCATGCCGACAGCCGCCAAGCTTTTCGCCGCCATCGCCTTTGCGGCGGTGGCCTTTCTCGCGGCCGAACTGTTCAAGCCTGCCATGCCGGAAGGCACCCGGTTCGGCCCGTTCAGCCTGATCTGCGCCGGGCTGGGGGCGATCTGCGGCTGGGTGGTGATGGGCAAGCTGACGGGCCGGGGCTACGGGCAGGCGCTGGGCTTCGGGGTGCGGACTTCGGTCACCATCGCGTTCTGGGCGCTGCTGGGCTTTTCGCTGCTGGAGATGGTGAACCGCTCGACCAGGATGCGCTATGACGGGCCGATGGAGGCGCTGACCGGCGGTCTCGGGCTGATGCTGGAATATGGCCAGCTGATGCTGACGCCGCCCGTGGTGGGCTGCCTGCTGCTGGGGGGCGCGCTGGGCGGCGCCATGGCCGAATGGGCCGGAAAGCGCTGGCGCTGACATCATGGCGGATTTCTTCTTTTACGGCACGCTGTGCCATGCGCCGTTGCTGCGCGTCGTGCTGGGGCGGAATGTCGCGGCCCGGCCTGCGCGGCTTGACGGACATGCGGTGCACTGGGCCGACGGCGGGGCCTTTCCGCTGATCGTGGAAGATGCGGGCGGGCGGGCCGAGGGCGTGCTCGTCACCGGCATGACGGCCGAGGATGTGGCACGGCTGGATTTCTACGAGGGCGGCTTTGCCTACCACACGCGCGATCTTGCGGTGGAGGCGGGCGGTGCGGCCACGTCGGCGCGGGTGTATTTTCCCGATCCGGGGCATTGGGTCGCCGCCGCGCCATGGTCTCTTGCGGACTGGCAGGCGGTCTGGGGCGAGACGGTGGTGGCCACCGCCGACGCCTTCATGGCGCTTTACGGGCGGCGCCCGCCGCAAGAGGTGCTGGCGCGCTATGGCCAGATGCTGGTGCGCGGGGCAAGCAGGGTCCGGGCCGAGACCCGGCCTGCGCCGACGCTGCTGCGCCATTCGGCACGGCCGGGCGATGTGGTGATCGCGGCGCAGCACCAGCCCTATGCCAGGTTCTTCGCGGTCGAGGAATACGACCTGCGGTTTCGCCGCTTCGACGGCAGCCTGAGCCCGGAGGTCAACCGGGCGGTGTTCATTTCCGGCGATGCGGTGACGGTGCTGCCCTATGACCCGGTGCGCGATCGCGTGCTGCTGGTCGAGCAGTTCCGTGCCGCACCGCTGGCGCGCGGGGATCGGCAGCCCTGGATGCTGGAGGCGATCGCCGGGCGGATCGACCCGGGCGAGACGCCCGAGGAAGCGGTGCGGCGCGAGGCCCGCGAAGAAGCCGGGCTGGTGCTGGATGCACTGGAACTGGTGGCAAGCTACTACCCTTCACCGGGGGCGAAGAGCGAGTTCCTGTATTCCTACGTCGCGCTCACCGATCTGCCGGACGGGGCGGCGGGCATCTTCGGAGTGGAGGGCGAGGCCGAGGACATCCGCGGGCATCTGGTCGGCTTCGAGGCGCTGATGGCGCTGGTCGCCTCGGGGGAGGCGGCGGTGGCGCCGCTGATCCTGTCTGCGCTGTGGTTGCAGCGCGAGCGGCCCCGGCTGCGCCGCCGCTGAGGGCGGACAACGAATTTTCTACGAAAATTCCGTTCTTGCCCGGCGCGGTTTCGCCGACGGTGGCCGGATATTTCTGCCCGCGCGCAGGGCGGCGGGGGGGCGGGTGCTTGAGTTCCGGGTTCCGCGCCCGTAAAACTTGAGGTCAGACAGGAAGGAACCGCCCATGCGTATCTACAGCGATCTGGCCGAAGCGGTCGGCAAGACTCCCCTCATCCGCCTGAACAAGGCCAGCGAGGCGACCGGATGCGAGATTCTGGGCAAGGCCGAGTTCCTCAACCCCGGCCAGTCGGTCAAGGACCGCGCAGCCCTTTACATCATCCGCGATGCGGTGGCGCGCGGTGAGTTGAAACCCGGCGGCACGATCGTCGAGGGCACGGCGGGCAACACCGGCATCGGGCTGGCGCTGGTGGGCGCGTCGATGGGGTTCCGCACGGTGATCGTGATCCCCGAGACCCAGAGCCAGGAAAAGAAGGACATGCTGCGGCTGGCGGGCGCCGAACTGGTGCAGGTCCCGGCCGCGCCCTACAAGAACCCCAACAACTATGTGCGCTATTCCGGGCGGCTGGCCGAGGCTTTGGCGCGCACCGAGCCCAATGGCGCGATCTGGGCCAACCAGTTCGACAACGTCGCCAACCGGCAGGCGCATGTCGAGACCACCGGTCCGGAAATCTGGGACCAGACGCAGGGCGGGGTGGACGGGTTCATCTGCGCGGTCGGGTCCGGCGGCACGCTGGCGGGCGTCTCGATGGCGTTGCAGCCCCGGGGTGTCAAGATCGGACTGGCCGACCCCGAGGGCGCGGCGCTCCATGCCTTCTACACCACGGGCAGGCTCGACGCGCCCGGCTCGTCGATCACCGAAGGCATCGGGCAGGGCCGCATCACCGCCAACCTTGAGGGCTTCACGCCCGATTTCAGCTATCGCATCCCCGATGCCGAGGCTTTGCCGATCGTGTTCGACCTTCTGGCCGAGGAGGGGCTGTGCATGGGCGGATCGACCGGGATCAACATCGCCGGGGCGATCCGCATGGCGCGCGAGATGGGGCCGGGGCATACCATCGTCACCATCCTGTGCGACTACGGCAGCCGCTACCAGTCCAAGCTCTACAATCCCGTCTTCCTGAAGGAGAAGGGGCTGCCGGTGCCCGCCTGGCTGGACCGCGGGCCGTTGTCGATTCCTGAAGTCTACAGCGAAGCATGAGAGCGGCGGGCCGCATGTCGCAATCCGGGCGGTTGCCAGATCCGTTGCGGTTGGTGCTGCGCGGGCTGCTGCTGCTGCTGCTGGCGCTGTGGCTGACCGGAGCCGGGTTGGCGCAGACTGCGGAACCGCAGGCGCTGGACTATGCCGCCTGGGAAAAGCAGGCGACGCGCGCCGAAAAGGCGCTGACCGACAGGGACAGCACCAATGTCGCGCTGGAACAGCAGCGTGCCCAGCTGGTTGAGTGGCGCGAGGCCCTGCTGGGGGCGCAGAGCGCGAATTCCACCCGCATCGCCACGCTGCGCACCCAGATCGCGGCCCTTGGCCCGCCGCCCACCGAAGGCGTGACCGAGGCGCGCGAGATCGCTGACCGCCGCAAGGAGCTGAACGATCAGCTGGTCAAGCTCCAGGCCCCCGGCATCGCGGCCGAAGAGGCCTACAGCCGTGCCGACGGGCTGATCCGCGAGGTGGACCGCGTGCTGCGCGAACGGCAGGCAGACGAGTTCCTGCGGCTATGGCCCGCGCCGATCAATCCGGCCAACTGGCCGACTGCGCTTTCGGCGCTGTCGGATGGCGCGATGGGGCTGTGGACGGAAACGGCGACGCAATGGAATCGCGCGGATGCCCGGCAGGAACTTTACGACAACCTGCCGCTGACCCTGCTGCTGCTGGTGTTCGCGCTGGTGCTGATCTGGCGCGGGCGGCACTGGATGGAAATGCTGACCGAACGGCTGCAGTCGCGCGCCTCGGTGCGGGGGCAGACGGTCCTGGCGCTGCTGGTGTCGCTGGGGCAGATGGTGATCCCGACGCTGGGGGTGGTGGCGCTGGCGACGGCGTTGCAGCGCAGCGGGATGCTTGGCAGCCTCGGCACGGTGGTTGCCGAGCAGCTTCCCGCCATCGGGTTCGTGGTATTCGCGGCCAACTGGCTGGGCGGGCAGGTCTTTCCGCGGAACGGCCAGGCGGACCCGCTGTTGCGCCTGACGCCCGAGCGGCGGGCGGAAGGCCGGATCCATGCCTTTTCCTTCGGGCTGCTTCTGGGCATCGACGCGCTGCGCCGGGTGGTGTTCGACCCGGCGATGACCGGCGATGCCGCGACCGCGGTGGTGACCTTTCCGATCCTGGTGGTGGCGGGGCTCCTGCTGGTGCGGCTGGGCCAGTTGCTGCGCCGCCATGTCGTTGCCGACACCACGCCGGGCGAGCCCGTCGGCTACCGCAACCGGCTGATCGGCCTGCTGGGGCAGGGCGCGGTTCTGATCGGCACCGTCGGGCCGGTTCTGGCGGCGGTGGGATATGTCTCGGCGGCGGCTGCGCTGGTCTATCCGGCGGCGGTCTCGCTGGGGCTGGTGGCGCTGCTGGTCATCCTGCAGCAACTGATCAGCGACGTCTATGCGCTGGCGATGCACCGCGACGACGATACCGGCAGCCGCGAGGCGCTCGTGCCGGTGCTGGCGGGGTTCGTCCTGACGCTGGCGACGCTGCCGCTGTTCGCGCTGGTCTGGGGCGCGCGGATGGCCGACATCACCGAGATGTGGACCCGATTCCGCGAGGGCTTTCAACTGGGCGAAACCCGCATTTCGCCGACCGACTTTCTGGCCTTCGCCGTGGTGTTCGCCTTCGGCTACATGCTGACGCGGCTGTTCCAGGGGGCGCTGAAAGCCTCCATCCTGCCCAAGACCAGCCTCGATCACGGCGGGCAGAACGCCGTGGTGGCTGGCGTCGGCTACATCGGCATCTTCCTTGCCGGGCTGGTTGCCATAAATTTCGCGGGCATCGACCTGTCGGGGCTGGCCATCGTTGCCGGTGCGCTGTCGCTGGGCATCGGCTTCGGGTTGCAGAACATCGTGTCGAACTTCGTGTCGGGCATCATCCTGCTGATCGAGCGCCCGGTGTCCGAGGGCGACTGGATCGAGGTCGGTGGCGTGCAGGGCATCGTCAAGGCGATCTCGGTCCGCTCGACCCGCATCCAGACCTTCGACCGCAACGACGTGATCGTGCCGAATGCCGACCTGATTTCGGGGCGGGTGACGAACTGGACCCGGTTCAACCTGTCGGGTCGCCTGACGGTGCCGGTCGGCGTGGCCTACGGCAGCGAGACCCGCAAGGTCGAGCGCGTGCTGCGCGAGATCGTCGAGGCGCAGCCGCTGGCCGTGCTGAACCCGCCGCCAATGGTGGCCTTCATGGGGTTCGGCGCGGATTCGATGAACTTCGAGATACGGGTGATCCTGCGCGACGTGAACTTCTCGCTGTCGGTCAGGTCCGAGATCAACCATCAGATCGCCCGCCGGTTCGAGCAGGAAGGCATCGACATGCCCTTCGCGCAGCGCGACATCTGGCTGCGCAACCCCGAGGTGCTGCGCGGGGTGGTGCAGGTCAACCCGGCCGCGATGCCCCCCGCCGATGAAAGCCCGGCCCTGCCGCAGGACCGCGACCCCTCCGACATTCCCGACCATGTCCATCCCTCCGACAGCGAAGACCCGCGCCCATGACCCGCCTCCTGTTCCGTGACGACCCGTATCTGCGCGAGGCCGAGGCCCGCGTGTCCGGCCACACCGCCGAGGGCGGCATCGTGCTCGACTCGACGCTGTTCTACCCCACCGGCGGCGGCCAGCCCGGCGACAGCGGCACGCTGGCCTGGGACGGCGGCCGCATCGCCATTGCCACGGCGGTGAAGGCCGAAGGCGGCCGGGTCGCGCTGGTGCCGGCCGAGCCGGTGCCGATGCCGCCGGTCGGATCGCTGGTGCGGCAGGTGCTGGACTGGGACCGCAGGCATCGCCACATGCGCGTCCACACCGCGCTGCACCTGCTGTCGGTGGTGATCCCGCTGCCGGTGACCGGCGGCCAGATCGGCGCCGGGCGCGGTCGGCTGGATTTCGACATGCCCGAGCCGCCCGCCGACATCGCCGCGCTGAACGCCGCCCTCGCCGCGCTGATCGACCGCGATCTGGCGGTGACCGAGGACTGGATCACCGATGCCGACCTGCAGGCGAACCCCGGGCTGGTCAAGACCCTGTCGGTGATGCCGCCTGTCGGCCAGGGCCGCGTGCGGCTGGTGCGGATCGGGCAGGGGACGGGCCAGGTCGACCTGCAACCCTGCGGTGGCACCCACGTCGCCCGCACCGGCGAGATCGGCCGGGTCGAGATCGGCCGCATCGAGAAGAAGGGCCGCCAGAACCGCCGCGTCACCCTGACCCTCATCGACTGACCCCCGCCGATTTCCCCACGCGCCCCCCTTGCAACCGCCCCGCCTTGCAGGCTAAACACCCGTCCACGGACAGGTGGCCGAGTGGTCGAAGGCGCACGCCTGGAAAGTGTGTAGGCGGGGAACCGTCTCGAGGGTTCGAATCCCTCTCTGTCCGCCAGTTGCCCTTGAGGAAAGTTTCTCCCGATCCGGCTGAGGCCGGATTTTTCCGTTGTTTTCGAGGGTTATGCGGGAGGGGCTGTTAACCGGGGTCGGTGGCGCGAGGCCCGAAAGTGTTCTCTCCGGGCCGATATTCTCCGGACCTGTTAACCGCGCCCATTCCGGTTCAGAGCAACAACGCACTGGAAAACAAAGAAAATCCTCCTTGCCCGGAATGATGGCGTTTGCAAAACCATTCGCATCGAGCGCACGACTGGCGTCGAACAGCAATGCGACATTACATCTTTCGGAGATGCTCGAAGGCCGCCTCGAATGGCTTTCGCAGGTGTGCCATGCCCCTGCGGCGCAGGCAGGATTGCCACGCGTGGATGGCGCGGCATGCCCCGAACATGGGGGATCAGCTGGCCGTGGGGCCCCAAGACACACCGGCTGCGATGAGCCCGGGTTATCCTTCGCGCTGGGGTTCGGAAGCGACCAAGGCCTGTCTCTGCCCTGCCCAGTCAGATGGCAGCGGGCTACGCAGCGCCTCCAGCGTGAGCCCTCGTGGCTGTCGACCGTCCAGAATCGCCTCGACCAGATCCGGTGCCAGCTGTGCAAGCCGCATTGTCCGCGTCAGAAACGGTGCCGCGATCCGCTCGCGCTGGGCCAACTCGGCGATCGTTGCATACTCGCCCGAGTCCAACATTCGCTTCCACCGAAACGCCCGCGCCAGAGCCTTGACAAGCGTATCGTCGGTCTGGCGGGGCTCACGTGCGCCGGGCGGCAGGATCATCTCCTTGCGCCCGCCGCGCTTCACGATGCGGAACGGGACGTGGATGGTGATGGTCTCGGGGATTGCCTTCGCGCGGGTCATGCAGCCTCTCCAACATCGGGGATCATTTCGCGCGCCAGCCCGGCCAGCCCGTCCATTCGCAGCCGGACGTTCATTCCCTCGGTGCCGATGTCGACCCGCTCGACCAGCAGCGCCACGATACGGGCCTGTTCGGCGGGGAACAACTCATCCCATAGCGGGTCGAGGCGGGTCAGGGCTTCACGGGTTTCGACATCGGTGATTCCACCGTCCTGCACCCGCGCCGCCTTCCATGTGCCCGCGATGATCTCCGGCTGGCGGAACACGGCGCGCAACTGGTCAATGACTGCCGCCTCAATCTCGCTTGCAGGGACGCGACCGATGGGACACGATCCGGCACCGTGCTTCAGCACCGTCTGGCTGACGTAGTAGCGGTAGAGCCTGCTGCCCTTGCGGGTGTGGGTTGGCGAGAAGGCCGCGCCGTCCGGGCCGTAGACCAGCCCCTTCAGCAGCGCGGGCGTGTCGGCCCGGGTGCGGGCAGCGCGCTTGCGCGGGCTTTCGGTCAGGATGCTGTGCACCTTGTCCCATGTCGCGCGGTCGATGATCGCCGCGTGTTCGCCGGGATAGCTGGTGCCCTTGTGCACGGCCTCGCCGATGTAGACCCGGTTGTTCAGCATCCGGTAGATGAACTTCTTGTCGATGCGGTGGCCGCGAGCGGTGGTAACCCCGCGCCCGGCCAGTTCGCGCGCCAGTTCGGTGCCCGAGCCGATCTCGATGAAGCGGGCGAAGACCCAGCGGACGTGCGCGGCATCGGCGGGGTTTTCCACCAGTTTCCGGTCTCTCACGACATATCCTAGCGGTGGGCAACCACCCATCCACATCCCCTTCATCCGGCTGGCGCGGACCTTGTCGCGGATGCGTTCGGACGTCACCTCGCGTTCGAACTGGGCGAAAGACAGAAGTATGTTCAGTGTCAGCCGCCCCATGGACGTGGTGGTATTGAACGACTGGGTCACGGAAACGAAGGTCACACCATTGCGGTCGAACACCTCGACCAGCTTGGAGAAATCCATCAGCGAGCGCGACAGCCGGTCGATCTTGTAGACGGCGACCACATCGACCAGCCCGTCTTCGATGTCGGCGAGCAGCCGTTTCAGGCCCGGGCGTTCCAGCGTGCCGCCCGAGACGCCGCCGTCGTCGTACTGGTCGCGCACCAGCACCCAACCCTCGGACCGCTGGCTGGCGATGTAAGCTTCGCAGGCCTCGCGCTGGGCATGCAGGCTGTTGAATTCCTGCTCCAGACCTTCCTCGGAGGATTTCCGGGTGTAGATGGCGCAGCGCAGTTTCCGGATCAGCTTGTCCGGTTGTGCGGGTTTGCTCATGCCATCCCCCTGTTGCTCTTGAGGCCGAAGAACACCCAGCCGTTCCAGCGGGTGCCGGTGATGGCGCGCGCGATGGCCGACAGCGAGCGGTAGGGCCGCCCCTGCCATTCGAAGCCGTCCCGCAATACGGTCACGACCTGCTCGATGCCTTGGTATTCCCGGATCAGCCGGGTTCCGGCCATGGGCTTCAGGTTGCTGCGGATGCGGCGAGTGACGACATTGCCGCCATCCAGCTGTTCCCCAAGCATTTCCAGCCGCCGGATCGTCTCGGGCTTGAGCCCGCCGTAGGTCAGTTCCTGGATGCGGTAGGCCAGTCGGCTTTCGAGATACCTGCGATTGAACGGTGGCGGCTCGGTGGCGAACAAGTCGCGCCATTGCTGTTTCAGGCCCGGCGTTGGGGTGGTCTTCAGCGCGGCCAGGCGCGCGGGGATGGGATTGGTCATGCGTGTCTCCGGTGAGTTGGAGTTGCACGAGGCCATTGGTCGGGCGGACAGTGTAGCGAACTTTCTCCATTTGCGTCAGAGAGTTGGGCCGCGTCTCGGATATGCAAACGGCGCAGGCCGAGCGCCAGCAGCCCGCAGAGTTCGGCGCGGCGCTCGGCGGCGGTCATCTGGTCGGGTGGTAGGGGATTGGGGCGGCGGAGGGGGCTGGGATCAAACATCATGGCCCATCGGTGCAGGATTTCGCCGCCCGGCGCGACCTCGGAACGGGTCAACCCTCGCCCTGCCGGAAAGGGTGGAACGGTTCCACCCTCATGATCGAAACGGCTTGAGCGAGATGGATGTTCGTCTTATGTTCGAAGTCCCCTATCCGAGTCACGAGGCTGCCGATGTCGATGAAAACACTTGATCGTACGCAATGGGATTATTCCGAAGCGCTGTCCCATGTGCAGAACGTGACAGTCGCGCGACACGCAAACGAGGTCGCCAAACAACCACCGAAGCCCAAGCCGGCGCATGAGCAATGGAACCCACCGCAGGATCCGACAGTCGTATGGAAGGCGGAGGGTCAGACCGAGTTACTGGTCGCCCTGCGCGACGGCGATCTGATTGCACAGGGTCGCCACACAGAAGAACGCACCAGCTGGGCCCAAGGGAACTTCAGTGGGTTCGGGCTGCATTCAGGCTATCACACCAGCATCCGGCCCGAGCAGTGGCGAGAGGGCAAGTATTCGTTATGGGGCCTGACAGCGCGGGACTGGGAGTTCATCGATATCCGCATGCCGCGCTTCATGGTCAAGGCGATCTGGCCAGATTTCGTGCTGCCTGCCGTGCCGGTGCAGATGCCGGAATCGCTTTACAGCACGCCCTATCTCGACCTGATGCAGGCCGCGATCATGCATTTCGGGCTCACTGCTGAGAACCAGGGAAAGAAGGAGTGCCTTTTGGACTGGTTTCTCGAACAACAGGTAGAAGGCGAACCTGTATCGAACAAGCTTGCCGATGCCATGGCAACGCTGATCCGACTACCCTCAGCGCAGCGCGGCGGAGCAAAGCGGGTGTTCGTACCGGATCTGCGAAACGCTGGATAGGCTCGGGGATGCCAGTGGCCGGATCGGAATCCTTGGACGAACCTCGTTCTGATCGGGAACGAGGTTCGCGACGGCAGAGCTTGATGCTGCGGCATCGGGACCTGCAACTCGGCGGCGGGTGTTTCGGCCCGGAACACCCACATGACTGGACCTCAGCGAAGACAAGCTGCGTTGTGGGTCACAACGGAGCTCCCTGCCTGAACTTGGGCGTCATGTTTGGCCGGCGACTGGCAGGCGGACGAGTATGACGCGGCGCAGGCATGGGGCGAGGTGGCATTCAGCGGGCAACGCGGCCCGACAAAAGCTGTTGACGATTCCAACAGCTTTTCGCCCGCCACTGCCATTGGCTGAACGCCCCCCATGTCATTTGTAATGATCGTGTCGCCGCGGCCCATTGGGCGCAAGCCCATGCGCTCGAAATCGAGGCCGCAGCCAAGCCGCGTCTGGCCGACGAATATGATGCGGCGCAGGCGCGCGGCGAGGTGGCTAAACGCGGGTGGGAACGTGGTGTTGACAAACACAACATCACCACAGCCGCCGACATCGGCCTTCGCCGCGATCAGATCCACGAAGTCAGACAGCTTCGCGATGCCAACGCTGATGGTTCCGATCCCTGCGACTGAACGACGCCAAGGCCGCAGCCAAGCGGCGTCTGGCCAACAGCTACGACGCCGCGCATGCGCGGGCGAAGCAGTGAGGGTACTTGACGGAGGCCAGAATCGCGTTGGCGACACCAACCCGATTGCGACTGCGGCCGACATCGGCCTGCGCCGTGATCAGATCCACGAAGCCAGACAGCTTCGCGATGCCAACGCCGCTGGTTCCGCTCCCAAACTCCCCGCGACTGAACGACGTCAAAGCCACATATGACGATCTGATCGTCGCTGCCCATCGGGCGCGGGCAGGGGAGACCATTAACCGGTCCGGTGGGCAGATTGCGAGGGATGTTGCAGAACCCAACATCCCTTTGGTGGCCGATCCCGACGCTGCACGGCGACGCCGATCGCCCTGCAACCCCCGTCGCCTTGCGGCGGATAACGGCAGCAACGGTCCTCGCCGATGCCAGCAACGGCGTTGCGCGGGTCCGGACGATCGGACCGACCATTGCCACAGAGCAAATGTCCGTGCTTTGGCAACAGACTGGAATGATATGCCTCAAGAGGCATAATCCTTGCCGCCTTCAAATCTCTTGCGGATTTCGCGGAGAATGGGCGCTGATTTCGCGCGATCGTGGGCACGCGTTTCGCGCCATTCTGGGCAGTCATTTCACGGGATCGTGGGCAGGCTGGCCGACGCTTTCATGGAGTCAGGCTTGAACGATTTGGTCAAGCTTTTTTGTGACGGCGGAGCGCCTGCGCAGGCTTTCACCTGAGAGGGTGAGGCGGTGTGCGTTGTGAACGAGGCGGTCGAGGATGGCATCTGCGAGCGTTGGGTCGCCGATGGCTTCGTGCCACTGGTCAACGGGGAGTTGGCTTGTGACGATGGTGGAAGCGCGGCCGTGGCGGTCTTCGAGGATTTCCAGCAGGTCACGGCGCTCCGGGGCGGTGAGGACGGCGAGGCCCCAATCGTCAATGATCAGCACATCCATGCGGGCGATGGTTTTGAGGATGCGTTCATGGCGGCCATCGCCACGGGCCAGAGCAAGGGCCTCGAACATGCGCGGCGCACGTTGATAGAGGACGGGCCGCCCATCCCGGCACGCCTTGTGGCCAAGGGCGCAGGCGATCCAGCTTTTGCCCAAACCGGTCGGCCCGGTTATCAGCAGGTTCTCGTGCCGGGCGATCCAGCCGCCATCGGCAAGATGCGCCATGACACTGCGGTCAAGACCACGTGGGCTGCGCAGGTCCAGATCCTCGACGCTGGCATCTTGGCGCAGAGCCGCAAACTTGAGCCGGGAGGCCAGTTTCTTGGTGTCGCGCTCTGCAGCCTCGCGGTCGACCAGCAGGCCGAGACGCTCTTCGAACGAGAGGGCGTCGAAGGCGGTTGACCTGCGTTGTTCTTCGAGCGCCGATGCAATGCCGGTCAGGCCGAGCGCCAACAGTCGGTCGTGGGTGGGATGGGTCAGCATTTTAGTCCTTTCTCAATGGTAATAGCTGCCGCCACGAATGTTGGCGTGCTGGAGGGGGGCGACCTCTTCGGAGCCTTCCAGGAAGGCGCGATCGAGGCCGGTCTTGAGGATCGAACGAATGGAGGTGACGGTGCGGGCCCGGATGGTCACACCCCGCTGGCAGGCCGCATCAACGCGCTCCGGCCCATAGGTTTTGACCAAGGCCAGCACACCCAGGCAGGTGCGGAACCCCTGTTCAGGATGGGGGCGGTCAGCCATCACCATCTCGCAAAAGGCGGCGACGGCGGGGCCGGTCTTGGTTGCCTGCGCCAGCATTCTGGCCGGGGTCCATTCGGCAAAGCGACGATGGGCCGATGGCATATGGTCGGCCACGGTGACATGGCTGCGCCGCCCCGGGGTGCGCACGTGGCTCGCAACCCTCTGACCACGATGGAATATCTCGACCGTCTGGCCGCTTGTGCGAACATCGACCTCTTGTTTGATCAGCGCGAAGGGCACGGAATACCATGAGCTGTCGACCTCAACGTGATAGTCGGGTGCCACGCGGGCGCGCTTCCAGCGGGCGAAGACATAAGGTTCGGGCGGTAGGGGCTGAAGATTGGGCCGATCCAAAGTGGCAAACAGATCGGCGCGGCTGGCGCCATAGCCGCGCATCACGCGCATGTTCAACTCGTCCAGCAGCCGCCGGATCGCCACGTTCAACTCGGCCAATGAGAAGAACCGGTGGTTCCGCAGCCGCGCCAGAATCCAGCGTTGTGCCACTTGGACAGCCACTTCCACCTTCGCCTTGTCCCGGGGTTTGCGCGGCCGGGCGGGCAGAACGGCGGTGCCATAATGCGCCGCCATCTCGGCATAGGTCCGGTTCAGCCCCGGATCAAACCGGTCTGCCTTGATCACGGCGGACTTCAGATTGTCCGGAACCACCGCCTTTGGCACGCCGCCCAGAAAGGCGAACATCCGGATATGCGCGAGGATCCAATCTTCCAACCCCTCCGATGCCACCGCCTCGGCATAGGTGTGATTCGATGCCCCCATTGCCGCCACGAACAGCTTCATGGCCCGCGCTTCGCCGGTCGTGGGGTCGATCACGTCGATGGTGTCGCCGGCAAAGTCAACGAACACCTTCTCGCCGCCCACATGTGTCTGGCGCATCGTCGGGCGCACCCGACCCTTCCAAGCCTCGTAATGCGTGCAAAACCAAGTATAGGCAAAACCCCCGGGGTGCGCGGCACGGTATTCTTCCCAGAGCAGCATCCGCGTCACCCCAGGGCGGCGCAACTCGCGGTCAATCTCCGCCCAGTCGGGCACAAGCCGCTCCGCGTCCGGCACCGTGGGCGGGGCTGGAAACAAAAGAAGTTCAAGGCTGTCGTCATCGATCCCCTCCGGCAAGGGCCACGTGAGCCCGGCATGACGCGCCCGTTGGGTGTAGCTTCCGACGCTCCCCTTGCTCAGACCGAGGGAAGCGGCAATGGACCGCTCGCTCAGGCCTTGCCCAAGCTTCAATCGCAAAACATCTCGTATCCGGCGCATGTTCAATCGTCCTGTCGGCATCAAGCCACCCCTTCATTCCTGAAGGCGCAACTATCCTCAATTTGCCGACCAGACCTGCCCGCGATCCCGCGAAATCAGTGCCCAGCTTCACGCGAAATGACTGCCCATGATCCCGTGAAATCGATGCCCACCATCAAGCGAAACACGCAAATCTCTTGCCGCCCCCAAGACTTTTCCAGCCTGTGTTGCCCCTAGACCTGGGGACATCCATGCGGATCATGACCGCAGGTCGGCTATCCCGAGCTTGTCCCACATCCAGCCGAAATCGTAGTCGCGCATCGGATCGTCCGCAGGCAGACGTGCCGTGTTCTGCTCGAACACCTTCAGCCAGTTGGCGGCGGCAATCCGACCTTTCGCGCTGCGCACGGCCTGCTGCGGGCTCTTGCCGTCCAGCATCGGCACCGGCGCGTTCAGGGTCTTGCGGTACTGGCGGTCCAGGACCTCGTGAACCACCTTGCGCAAATCGGCCGCGCCCGCACCACCTTCGAGGCTCCGAGGTGCCGGTTCCTTGGCCCGCTGGGCTTGCGCCATGGCCTGTTCGACCGTCATGCGTTCGATCAGCGGTTCCCGCACCAGTCCGGCGAGTGCGGGCGCCAGCAAGGCGCGGATGCGCGCGGCCCGCGCCTCGGAGTTTACCCGGACTTCCAGCTTTCCGTCGTTCAAGGCGACGCCGCCGTGGATCGTGCGACCGACATCGGGATCATCGCCGCCCTGGCGCTTGCGAGCCTTGCTGGCGAGTTTTGCAGGCGCGAACCAAGTCCAGTGCGCGCCGTCGTCATCGGCGCGAAGGTCGGGAACCCTGGCCACGGCCTCGGCGATGGCCGCCGCCGTGGCGTTCGGGGCAAGCCGGTAATGCAGTGTGACGAACGCCATCGGCTCGCCATCGGTGTTGGCCAGTTGCGGTGGCGGGGCGAGATAGCGGCGGATTGCGTCATTCAGCCAGAGCGTGGTGATGGTGGCAGCACCTGCGCGAAGTAGCTGCTCGTCGTCGGTCAGTTCGGCCTCCAGTTGAGCGCTAAAGGCAGGGTCAACAGCCCCGTAGGTTTCGGCAGCCATGCCCGAGGCGCGCACCTTGGTGCGGCGCAGCAGGCCCAGCATATCTTCCGCCAGGTCCCGGCCGATCGGCAAAACCGCGCCGGTCATCTGCACCACCCCGCGTACCGTCACGATCCGGGTTGCAACGATGTCCCAGACAACCAGCGTCTTCGTCGCGGTGCGTTCGCAAACGCGGACGGGATCACCACCGCGTACGAGGTCACGGGCAATGAAACTTTCGCCCGGTCGCACATCGATCACTTCGTACAGTGTCATGACCGAGTCGCGCAGCGCCTCGATATAGGCGCGGTTTATCACGGTTTCCTTCCAGCCGCGCCGCTTGAGATAATCGGCGCACAGATTGCTGCCGTCCTCCCAGACTGTGGTGCAACAATCCTCGAAGGCGCAGTTCACTGCAACCATGCCCGCATCCCCGATGACATCGTCCAGGTCGTGAATGTCGATGTCGTTCAGATCGCAGGCCTTGCGGAAGTGCTTTTCTACCATCTCGACCATGCGTTCCCGCCAAGGATCGCGGCGCGACCATTCGACGACGCCGTCGGCATTTCCCCTCACCTTGCTCACTGCACACCCTCCGAATTTCCCAGAGCCCCAAGGCCCTATCTCTGGCATGCACCCGCAATGACCCCCGGGACGACACCGGTTCTGACAATTAAGGCAATCCTCGGACCAGAGACAGGGGAATCGCGTTTGGGAATTGGGCGATTTGAGAGGCTTGCGATTATCGGGGAGCGGAATCTTGGGCCGGGATCACCCCTACGTGGCTTCTTTCGCGTGCGTTTCCTGTGCCCCCCGTCGAGGGTTCCACCCTTCCCGCCACACCCCGACGAGTGGGTAGAACCGTTCACCCCATTCACGCCCGGAAGGGTTCCACCCACCTTCGCCTGACGGCGGCGGGCGGTCCTCGGAACAGCCCTTCTGACCCCTTGGGGTCCACCCTTTATCTGACGTGATTTCAGCATCTTGCGGGAAGGGTTCCACCCTTTCCGGCGAGGTGACGCTTGACCGGGTGGACCGGTTCCGACGTTTCGGACAAGGCCCGGAAGGCGGCAGAACCGGGGGGTAATGACACCCCAACTCCGGTTCTGATCCACCTTGTCCGCCAATCTGCATCACCCCCTGCACGCCACCGCCACGGCCCTCGGGTTGGCCGGCGCGCGCGTGCCCGATGCACGGGGGCGGCGATGAGCGGGCGGGACTGGCAGGCCTTCGATGCCGAGTTGCGGGCACGGGCGCAGGAGCTTGCGGTCGAGCTCTTGGGCAAGCCGAGTGTGCGTGCAGGCCAGGAATGGCGCTGGGGCACCAAGGGCAGCCTGGCGGTCGTGATCGCCGGTCCGAAGGCCGGGATGTGGTTCGACCACGAGGCAGGGATCGGCGGCGGGCTGGTCGATCTTGTCTGCCGCCTTCGTGGACTGAACCGTCACGAAGCCCTGCACTGGATCGGTGATCGCATCGGCGTGGCGGGCGATTTCGGGATGCACCCGCGCATCGCCAAGCGGGCGACGCGTCCTGCGACGGATAGTCTGATCAGCCCGCGCGGCGCCTCTGTCTCTGCCGAGCCGGTTAGTGCCGCCTCCGGCGCGCCCGAGCCGGACGCCGCGACCCCCGCCGCAAGAGCCGCCGCCCGCGCCGCACGGATCTGGGCGATGGCGCATCCGGCCCCCGAGGGTCATCCCTATCTCACTGGCAAGCAGGTCCGGCCGCTGGCCTTGCGCGCTGATGCCTGCGGGCACCTGGTCGTGCCGCTTCAGGATGCGGATGGCCATCTTCACAGCCTCGAGACAATCGCCCCTGACGGGGCCAAGCGATTTCTTGCGGGCGGTGCCAAGCGCGGGCATTTCTGCGTCATCGGGGCAGACCCGGCTTCCATCGCTGACCCCACCGGTCCGATCCTGATCTGTGAAGGCTGGGCCACCGGGGCCAGCCTACACATGGCAACCGGCCACACCGTCATCGCCGCGATGGATGCGGGCAACCTGCTGCCGGTGACAGAGGCGCTGCGCAGCCGCCTCCCCAACGCCGATCTCGTATTGTTCGCCGACAATGACGCCAGGCCCGACCGCGACACCAACCCCGGCGTCGATGGTGCGCGCAAGGCCGCCCTTGCCGTCGATGCCCGCATTGCTGTGCCCGAAGCTCCGGGCGACGCCAACGATCTGTTCTGTGCCGCAGGTCCGGAGGCGGTCGTGGCCCTCGTGGCGGTCGCGGCGAAGATCCCGCTACCGCCGCCGACATACCCGGCACCATTCCTGACGCCGGACCAAGCCCGCGCGACACTCGCGGACGCCATTTCGCGCTTCATGGCCGCCGTGCCTGCCTATTGGACCGCCGTCGAGGTCGCCCGCGAGGCGGCACAGGACGCGGCTGAGGACCGCGATCCGCTAGATTTCAACCTGGTGGCGTGGGCCCCACTACCGCCGCTGCTCGGCCTGCCAGTCGATGTGGGCCTCGGCAAGACATCGCGCGCCCGCGCCGCCATCGCTGACCTCCTCGCCTCGGGCGGGTTGGACGGGCGCAAGGTCGTCTATGCCGTGCCGCGCCATGACCTCGGCGCTGAACAGGTGACAGTCTTCGCGGGCCTTGGCCTGCGCGCCATGCTCTGGAAAGGCCGCACCGCGCCCGATCCCTCGCCCGATAACCCGAACCAGCTCATGTGCCTTGACAGCGAGGCGACCTTCGACGCGCTGGAGATCGAGCATCCGGTTGAACAGAGTTGCTGCAAGGTCAAGCGCGGCGGCGAGTTGCACCTCTGCGCGCATTTCCACGCCTGCGGTTATCAGCGGCAGAAGGCTATCGCACAGGCTGCGCAGGTCGTCGTCTGCGCCCATGACAGCCTGTTCCACATGAAGCCCGAGGCCATCGGCACCGTCGGGCTCCTCGTCATCGACGAGGCCTTCTGGCAATCGGGCCTGCGCGGCCTCGACGGCAAGGCCACCTTGACTCAGGACGGGCTGGAACCGGGGCGGAGCTCGCTGGTCTGCTACGGGGCCAAGGGCAAGATCGACATGGGTGCCACGGCGGACCTCGTCGCTGCCCGCACCCGGTTGTGGAAGGCGCTGCAGGTCGCGGAACCCGGGCCCCTGCGCGTCGGGCTTCTGGAAGCCGTAGGTCTCACCCCCGAGGATTGTCGTGCCGCCGCGAGGCTGGAACGCCGCCGGATGCGCGATGCCGGATTGTTGCCGGGTATGTCATCCGTCGAACGGCGCAAGCGGATCGACAAGGTCCTGCCGCCCCCGGGTGAGCCATGGGCGCCGCCGGGGCGCTGCGCCACGCTTTGGCTGATCCTCGCCGAGGCGCTGGAGAATGGCCACGATGCCGCCGGTGCCGAACTCGGCCATGAGCGCACCGACGCCGGTTCGGTCCGCGCCCTGCGCCTGCGCTGGCGCAGCCGTCTGCGCGCGGGCTGGGCGGCCGAGGCACCGATCCTGCATCTCGATGCCACGCTACGCCCCGAACTGGTCCAGACCTACCTGCCGCTGATCGACATCGGCGCGCCCGTTGTCGCGCGCCAGCCCCATGTCCGCATCCGCCAGGTCACCGGCAGCCCGACCTCAGCCCGTGGGCTGACGCCCGGACCGGACGCGCCGGAGCGCGACCGCAAGACCGCCGCAAGCCGTTTGCGCGACCTTGCCGCCTGGATTGCGCTGCGCGCCCGTCAGTGCCGCCGCCCCGGCGCGCGCATCGATCTGCTGGTCGTCGGCCAGAAGGCCGCGATCGACGCGCTGCGGGCGGCCGGTCTGCCGCCCCGCGTGGAGGCGGTGCATTTCAACGCACTGAGCGGGCTCGACCGCTGGGGCGACATCGGCGGCCTGATCGTGCTGGGCCGCACGCTGCCCGCGCCGCGCACAGTAGAGCTCATCGCCATGGCGCTGACCGGCAGCGTGCCCGCCCCGAACCCGGAGGATGCGGGCTGGTGGTATCCCATGGCCGAGCGACGCTTGCGCCTCGCGGGCGACCGGACTGCCCCCCTCGCCATGGAGACCCACGCCGACCCGATCGCCGAGGCAGTCCGCTGGAGCATCTGCGAGGGCGAACTGATCCAGGCGATGGGGCGTGGGCGCGGCGTCAACCGGACGGTGGACACCCCACTCGGGATCGACATCCTCGCCGACGTCGTCCTGCCCGTGACGGTGGACGAACTCGTGCCATGGTCCGACCTCAAGCCGACCCGGCGCGACCTGATGGCGCTCGCAGGCATCGTGCTCGACAATGCAGCAGACATGGCCGCCTGCTTCCCGAACCTCTGGCCCTCGGCCGAGGCAGCCCGGCAAGATCGGGCGAGGAGTGTGACATTTGGCTATTATAGGGATCTCTATAATAGCCAAATGTCACACTCCTCTGCGGAGGTGACCTACCGCCCCGAGGGTCCCGGCCACCGCGCCCGTATCGCCCCCGTCGATCTCGCCCGCATTCCTGATCCCGAAGCCTGGCTGACCAACCGCCTTGGGCCTCTGGCGAGCTTCGAGGTAACGCCATGTGACATCGCTGCGCAAGATGCGCCGGAGCAGCCCGACGCCGAGCGTCTCGACGCCCTCGAATCCCGCCTGACCGCCAGCATGCAGGCCGTCCTCGCCACGCGCCGCGCCGCCCTCGATGCGCTGGCAGCCCGTCTGGAGGCAGCAAAGCCGAACCCCACGTTCACAAACTACCCACACACAGAGGAAGAATGATCATGTGTTATAACACGTTGCGCGTTTACGAAGCCGGGCGTCTTTACGACGTGGACCTGCCGGACTGGTATCATGAAGCCAACCGGCTTTGGCAAGAAGAAGGTAACAGCTGGCACCACTCCTTCACACGGGCGCTTGGTTGCTACAGCGTGCCACTTACCGATGACAGCAGCATCGAAGGGGGCTGGCTCGAGGTCCGGTTCTGGCCAAGTTCAACTGCCGGGACATTCGTCTTGATTGAGACGGAAGCCGGACTCGTGGAACAGGTTCTTGTCCCCAACAGGACCGATTGGCTGCCGTTCTTCACCCAGCACATCGCGCCACTGATCACAGCAGCGGCGCAATCGGCGCTTGAAGTGTCCCAAAGAAACATGAGCCGAGCGTTTGTTTCTTGGGCCCGCCACAGCGAAAGCAGCCATGTCGATCGTGAGACCGGCCTGAGCCGGATCGATCTCGACAACGGCGGGGACCGTCGCTTGGCTACGCAGGCACGTCAGGCGATGGCGAAGGTCAGCAAGGGGGGTGCCACATGACCGGCATGCTGTTCATGCCGCACGGCTACGGCGGCCAACGCCGGGATCCCGATCAGGTCAAGCGCGACGGCTGGCAGGAACAGGGCGTGCTGGCCGTCTCTGCCGACGACCAGCGGCTGACCTGGCCTGAGCGCGCACTGGTCCGCCAGCTTGGCGAGAAACTGTATGGCAAGCGCCCTGCCGGGCAGGAGGTGCGCCATGGCTGACTGGACCCGCGCCATGGTTGCGGACCGGCTGGAGCTTGCGGCAGACGTCATGCGTGCGATGCCACCGGTGCGCCCGCAGGGCTATGTCAGCGCCTGGCCTGAATACCTCTCCAGCTTCGCCGACAAGGTGGGTCAGGAGCCGCGCATGCGTAAACCGTTGCCATCACCGC
Source organism: Paracoccaceae bacterium Fryx2 (assembly GCA_032334235.1). Lineage (NCBI taxonomy): Bacteria > Pseudomonadati > Pseudomonadota > Alphaproteobacteria > Rhodobacterales > Paracoccaceae > Paracoccaceae bacterium Fryx2. The sequence continues at coordinate 318,328 of JAVSGI010000003.1, read as the reverse complement.
GAATGATCACCGAGGCTGACGAGACGCTCCTGTGGCTGCGCTGGCTGGAGCCTGGCGACGCCCGGCTTCTGTGGCTGCGCGCCAACCGCAAGCCGTGGAAGCTGGTCTGCTGGGAGATCGGCATCAGCCGTGCCACTGCAAACCGGCGCTGGCAATACGGCATCGCAGTCATCGTCTGGCGGCTGAACGGAAGGCAATTGTCAGCGAGGAGGTCGATAAACCACGTGATCCGGCAGGCGCGGGAAGTTTGAATAACCGGGCTTCCTTGTTAAAGGTTCATGCGTTATCCTTTAATAACGAGGATGCCCAATTAAAGGATGGTGCCGAGATGCCAACACCGGAACAGACCCGCCTCGGCACGCATATCGAGACTGTCGCTGGGGGTGAGAAGGTTCGGGCGTATGTTCCGGCACCTTTACCGCCCGTGCCGCCGCTCGACCTCGCGCCGATCCTCAGGCTCTACGACCGGGCAACGGCAGCCGTGGGACGGCTGGATGGCGTGACCACGATCCTGCCGTCCACACCAATGTTCCTGTTCATGTATGTCCGCAAGGAGGCGCTGCTGTCATCGCAGATCGAAGGCACGCAGTCGTCGTTGTCGGACCTGCTGTTGTTCGAAAGCGACGAAATCCCGCAAGTCGCCATCGACGATGTGACCGAGGTTTCGAACTATGTCGCCGCCATCGAGCATGGTGTCCGGCGCATGCGCGGCGGGTTTCCCCTGTCGCTCAGGCTGATCCGCGAGATGCACGATATCCTGCTGAAATCCGGTCGCGGCGCTTCAAAGCAACCCGGTGAGTTCCGGCGGTCACAGAACTGGATCGGTGGCACGCGTCCCGGCAATGCCCTGTTCGTGCCGCCGCCGCCCGACCGGCTGCCGGACTGTCTCGACGCTTTCGAACGTTTTTTGCACAGCGACGACCCGGGCATGCCGCCGCTGATCAGGGCGGGGCTGGCCCATGTGCAGTTCGAGACGATCCACCCGTTTCTGGATGGTAATGGTCGGCTTGGTCGGTTGCTGATCACGCTGATCTTGTGCGAGGCTGGCGTGCTGCGCGAGCCGATCCTCTATCTCAGCCTGTTCCTGAAATCGCGGCGGGATGATTACTACCGGCTGTTGCAGGAGGTTCGGCAGGCGGGGGCATGGGAAGCGTGGATGGAATTCTTCCTGACCGGCGTGGCCGAAACCGCCGAGCAGGCTGCCGACACCGCAAGGGAACTCTTCGCCCTCTTCGATGCCGACCGCCAGAAGATCAACCGCCTTGGCCGGGCCGCCCCTTCCGCGTTGCGCGTCCATGACCTGCTGCAAAGCCGCCCGATCCTGACGACCCAGTCGGCGTCAAAGGCGTTGGAAATGTCGTTTCCGACGGTCGGGGCGGCTCTCGATCACCTGCGGGAGGCCGGGATCGTACGCGAAACCACGGGCAGGCAACGGGGCCGCATCTTCGCCTACTCCGCCTATCTGACCCTGCTGGACAAGGGCACCGAACCGCTGCCTTCTTGAGGCTGCGCTCGACCTCGGGCGTAGCTGGCTGTCAAGCCGTTTCGTGTTTGCGGGACAATTTTCGGTGGGACATCGGGAGGCAAGACAATCTCCGAGATTGAGGCTACAAGTTTCTCAGGGTCGGTGTCGTGCGTGAAACAAACCGTTGGTGATCGGATGCTGAAGTGGATTCCGTGGTGGACCCCAGAGTCCGAACCGGAATCCAGATCGGGGTCCAGACGGTTCGAAAGACGAGTGGCAGGCGGTTGACGGGGTGCGAGGGTGGCGACGGTTTTTCGGATCAACCGGTAACCGGACGGGACTGAGCCAAACCGCTAAGCCATTGTTTTCCGGTTCCTTTCCGGGGAAAAACGTATGCTGGGGGGCGCAGCGCGGCATATCGCTAGCGTCAGAGCGATTTTTTTGGGAGTCCACCCCTCGTGGAATCCACCCTGAAATCCTGAAATAGCGCAATAAAACAGACACTTGGCTGGTGGACTCCGGGGTGGATACCCTGGACTCCAGAGGCCAGCTTGAAGCCAGTGGAATCCACCATGGATTCCGCAGCCGGAGTCCAGTCCGGAAGCCAGCAAATCCTTCATCAGGAACGTCAGCATGACCCTCAGCTTCGCCCCGGAGCGCATCGAGCAATGGCCGCTCGCGCGTTTGCAGCCCTATGCCCGAAATGCCAAGACGCATGGCGCGGATCAGGTTGCAAAGATCGCCGCCAGCATGGCCGAGTTCGGCTGGACGGTGCCCTGCCTCGTGGCAGAAGACGGCGAATTGATCGCGGGGCATGGCCGGGTGCTGGCTGCCACGCAACTCGGGTTGACCGAAGCGCCGGTGATCGTGCTCGGCCATCTGACCGAAGCGCAGCGGCGGGCTTACCGGATCGCGGACAACAAGTTGACCGAACTCGGCACTTGGGACGAGGCGCTGTTGTCTGCCGAACTCAACGACCTGCTGGCCGAGGATTTCGACCTGTCGCTGGTCGGGTTTTCCGATGGCGAGCTGGACAAGCTGCTGGCCTACGTGCCCGAGGGCGAAGGCGAAGAAGGCGGCGGTGCCAATGTGCCGCCGGTCGTGATCCCGGAACCGCCGCGCAACCTGGCCTCGCGCACCGGCGATCTGTGGATCCTCGGCGACCATCGGCTTCTATGCGGTGACAGCACCAGCGCCACGGATGTGCGCCGCCTGATGAATGGCGAACGCGCGATCCTGTTTGCGACAGACCCGCCTTACCTCGTCGATTACGACGGCTCGAACCATCCGACGCGCAACAAGGACTGGTCGCAATCCTATGGTGTGACTTGGGACGACAGCAGCCAAGGTGCCGAACTTTACGATGGCTTCATCGCCGCTGCTGTTGCCGAGGCGATCACCGAGGATGCGGCCTGGTATTGCTGGCACGCCTCGCGTCGGCAGGCGATGCTGGAGGCCTGCTGGGAAAAGGTCGGGGCCTTCGTTCACCAGCAGATCATCTGGGTAAAGGACCGCGGTGTTCTCACCCGGTCGCATTACCTCTGGAAACATGAGCCCTGTTTCATGGGCTGGATCAGGGGCAATCGCCCGCCGAAGGTGGCCGAGGAAACCCTCGCATCCACTTGGGCTTTGCCCAGTTTCGCCAAGGTTGACCGGCCCGATCATCCCACGCCAAAGCCGCTGGACGCCTTTGGCATCCCGATGCGCCAGCATGTGGCGCGGGGTGGACTTTGCTACGAGCCGTTCTGCGGCTCCGGCTCGCAGATCATGGCGGGCGAAGCCAACGGGCGACGGGTCTTCGCGATGGAAATCAGCCCGGCCTACATCGATGTCGCCGTCGAACGCTGGCAGGCCGACACCGGCCGCGATGCGATCCTCGAGGGAGATGGCCGAACGTTTGGGCAGGTGCGGACCGAGCGGCTGGGCGATAATGCTGACACCCCCGCCGATGCACCCGACAAAGACGCCGATCCAGAACCCGCCCGCAAACCCAAATCCGCAGCGTGACATGCATGACCTGGCTCTACATCCCACCGGACGCGCTTCCGGAACCGAAGACGCATGCCTCTTCGGCCTGTCCCTCTGCTCCGGCGCAGGCGGGCTCGACCTCGGCCTCACCATCGCCATCCCCGGATATCGTGCTGTGGGCTATGTCGAACGGGAAACATACGCTGCAGCCACTCTCGTGGCGCGGATGGAAGATGCGTCCCTGGATCAAGCTGTTGTCTGGGACGACGTTGGAACTTTCGACGGCCGCCCGTGGCGCGGCGCGGTGGATATCCTCAGCGCAGGATATCCATGCCAGCCGTTTTCGGTTGCAGGCAAACGGCTCGGCACCGAAGACCCACGTCACCTCTGGCCGCATATCGCCCGCATCATCGGCGAGGTCGGGCCGTCCTTCGTCTTCCTCGAGAATGTCGCCCATCATCTCCGCCTCGGCTTCCCCGAAGTCGCCAGCGGACTGGTCGGCATGGGCTACAAGCTTGCGGCAGGACTCTTTACAGCGGCGGAAGTCGGTGCGCCCCACCGGCGCGAACGGCTTTTCATCCTCGCCATCCGCGAGGGGGACGAGTTGGCCGACCCCGCGCGCCTGCTCTGGAACCCGCTCGAGTGGCGGGAACCGGACGGAACTATTGCGGCTTTGGCCGACGCCCCGCGCCAGTGCGAACGAGAACCGTCAGACCAAGCCGACGCCATCGCAGGAAGCGGGGCAGCACGGCATGAATCTCGCGACGACGGCAGCGCTGTGGCCTACGCCGCAGACCGACAGCTTCAGGAGTCGGGGTGGCGACCGGAAATACGAAAAGGGTCTGGACGGCATGGCGCGGGACTGGCCGACGCCAATGGCGAACGACGGCTGCAAGCCGAGCGCGGGCAACCGGCGGACGGCCGATCTGACCCATGTCAGCCGTATGTGGATGACGCCGACGGCGCGCGATCACAAGGACGGGGCGACGACATTGGCGAACACGCCGGTCAACGGCCTGCTTGGCCGCCAAGTCCTGGTGATGCAGGTGGCTGGGAGCGATACCTCCGATGTGCGCCGGACCTTGAACCCGCTGTTCGTCGAGGCGCTGATGGGCTGGCCCACCGGGTGGACCGGCTCCGCCTCTGTGGAAACGGTGTGGTCCCCTTGGTTGCAGCGCATGCGCTCAGAACTCTGGCAGCTGAACTGCTGGCCGATGGATGAGGTGGCGGGATGAAGCAGTCGCGCCTCATGTCGCTCGTCGAGGCAGCGACGAATATCGTGGTTGGCTACGTGCTGGCCATTGCGACGCAAATCGTGGTGTTCCCATGGTTCGGCATCGCGACCGGCTTTGCAGAGCACCTGACCATTGGGCTCGCCTTCGTCGGCGTCTCGCTGGTGCGTGGCTATCTGCTACGGCGGCTGTTCGAGCGAGGACGAGACGCCCAAGCCGTGGTTGACCGGCTGAGGCGGTGGTGCTTTACGCCACCTCCTGAAGCATCAGGGCGCGGTGAAGATGAACAACCACGAAGACATCCGTGACAAGTTGATAAAGCTCGAGGCGCTCTTTGCGCGTGGGGCGACACCCGGAGAACGGGCAGCAGCCGGGGCAGCGCTTGGACGGATGCAAGCACGCTTGGATCTGGCCGGAAGCAAGACGACTGAGCCAGAAACCGAATTGCAGTATATCCTTCCGGATGTTTGGGCCGTGCGAGTGTTCGTGGCGTTGTGCCGCAAGCATGATGTGAAGCCTTATCGGTACCCTCGTCAGCGACGAACGACGGTCATGGTGCGGGCCCGCAAGAGTGTTTTCGAGGCGACAATCGCCGCCGAGTTTCAGAGCCTTCATCGGGAACTGACCCGCTATTTCGACGAGATGGTGAACCACCTTATCGCCGATGTCATGAAGTCGGACGGTGACGACGAAACACTGGAGCAGCGCCAGATCGGCCAATAATCAGACTGGCCTGAACGTGAAAGCCGCCGACCGGGTTCGGTCGACGGCGGCAATATGGGCAGTGTTGCGGCCTGTGGTCAGGCTCAAGAAATCTTGTAGCACCGACCCCGACCGTCGACTTTTTCTGAAGTGATGGTCAGGCCGAGCTTCTTCTTCAGGACCCCGGACATCGATCCACGCACAGTGTGAGGCTCCCAATTAGTGGCTGCCACGATCTCGCGGATGGTCGCGCCGCCGTCGGCGCGCAGCATCGCGATCAGCGCCTCCTGTTTCGTGCCCTTGCGCTGAGTCGGAAGTGTCAGGTCTTGTCGCGGGGCGGGCACATCATGGTCAGCGTCGCCAAGCCCGAGCGCCGAATGGGCCAATTGCGTGGCGCGCAGGGTCAGGGGGCCCGCGTCGTCATGCCGCCAGACCGTGTCGGGATCAGCGGCGGAGATTTCCTCGATCAACCCGCGCTTCAGAAGGCTTTTGCAGACATTTCCCACAGCGCCACCCTTGAGGCTGGAAGTGACGGGAAAGATCAGACCGGTTGCACGGGCGCAGGCGGTGGACAGGATGATGGATTGGGCATCTGACAACTGAATCTGGGTCATCGTCGTCTCCGTATTGGGGCGCGCGGGATGCGGGCCCTTCTACGAGGTCAAGCCCCGCAGGGCGGGGCTGGCGCGATGGCTGGTGCGTTACTCGGCGTGTTCGCCTTCCTTGAAGGCGCTGTCGGTGATCTGGCGCAGCAGGCCCGCATGATGATTGAGGGTGCCGACATGGCCCCAATTGACCTCGTCAGGGTGAGCGTCGAAATGGTCCGCGCTGAGGGTGGTCAGGCGTTCGAGCATCGCGTCGATCTCGACCTTCGCGGTGAGGAAGGCGTTCAAAGCTTTTGAATTGTCGGTGGCGCGGCGGGTGGTCATGGCTTGGTCTCCGGGGGTGAGTTGCATCGTTTTCCTGTGACAATCATCGCTCTGGTGGGCTGATTGTCGTAGGTAAATCTAAGCAATATCAGTGCTTTATGATCGTGCAACGCCGTGTCATCCGATCCTGTCGGGATCGATTAGTGCTGCCTGTTCGGTTTCATGGCGCTGCGCAGCATCTGGCGGGTCGCGGCGGACATTGACCATGGCCACGAACAGCGCGCGGGCGATGGCGGCCACTTCGTCGGCTCCAGCGCTGGAAAGCGTGACGTCATGGATCGCGATGGCCTCGCCCAGATCGGTGAGGGCAGACAGCGTCGCGAACTCCGCCTCGCCCGGGTCGCAGGTGATGGTGTCGCGATCCTCGGGCGTGACAGCAACGCTGCGACAGAACCGCAGATCGAAGCCGATGGCGCAGTTGCGCCGGATCAGGTCGGCGAGGATCTCGCCTTCAGGCAGGCAGTTCAGGGTAAAAGTCATAGCTGGGGCCTTTCGGGCATGGGGGTATCTGGGGTGATGTCGGCCCAAGCGCCGCCCTGCCAGATGTAGAGGTGGCAGAACTGACAGGTTGGGCGTGGCAGCATCTGCGGCGCGCGTGGCGGCACGAAACAGTCCAGTTCATCAGCGCGCACTTGCCTGATCTCACTGGCGGCGAGGATGTCTTTGGGCGTCCAGCGCGCGAGCGCGGGCAGCATGTGCGAGGGATACCCATCATAGTGGACGTAAATATGCGCCCATTCCTCGGGGCCGGTCTGGATGGCGATCTGTGCGCGCGTGCTCATTGTGTGGCCTGCCTCAGATCAATTGCAGGTCGACCAGCACGGCGCTGGCGGCGGCCAGCTGCGCGGTCGGCAGTTCGATCTTGAGGTGAGAGAACAGGTCCGAGCAATCGGCTTTGATTCCTGCCTCCTTCAGCGCCTCCTCGATGCTGGCGGCGACGCTGTTCAGGCGGCTGCGGTCCAGATGGTCTGGCAGCGTGGCGATGTCGATGCGGATGGTGGTGGTGGCCATGGTTCGATCCTTTCAGCGGGAGGTTGCGGCGGCCAGCATGGCCTTGGCACCGGCAATGCGTCCGGCCTCATAGGCATCTTCAAGGGCGGCGCGCATCGCCCAGACGGCGACATCATGGAAATCCAGCCGATCGCTGTTCCGGGTTTCCAGCGTTTCGACGAAGAAGTGTCTGGTGGCGATCTCGAGGATCAACGCTTCGGGTACGGCGGGTTTGGCTTTGGTCTCGATGGTCATGATCTGGTCTCCGATCAGGGGTGATTTCCTGTTCCGAGAATCGCTCCTTCGCAGAGTGTAATCAACTCATTTCCAAGCAATATCATTGCTTTATGAAGAATACAGGGTGCGAGATGCAGGGGATGAGCGAGCGCCAATATGCCGCCCATGTCGGCTTGTCGCGCGGTGCTATCCAGAAGGCCAAGGATACCGGGCGGCTGGTTCAGTACGTCGATGGGTCGATTGATGCGGCTGCGTCTGATGCGCGGCGCGCTGCGATGACGGACCCTGCCAAGCAACGTGGCGAGGCAAGAAATGCACCGTCACCGGCACCGGCACCCAAACTAAAGCCGGTGCCGGACACTGCGCTGTCGGCCGTGGGTGAGACGCTGCGCGAGGAAGGGTTGCCCGCCCCAGTCACTGGCGGCGGCACGACCTTTCTGCAGGCCAGGACCGCCAACGAGGTTCTGAAAGCGCAGGAGCGCAAGCTGAAGCTGGCCAAGCTGAAGGGCGAGTTGATCGACCGGGACCGCGCGGTGGGCCTGGTGTTCCGGCTGGCGCGAGAGGAACGCGACGCCTGGGTGACGTGGCCCGCGCGGGCGGCGGCGCTGATGGCGTCGGAACTGGGGGTGATGATCGCGGATCATGGAAGTCTGGAGCCCGTCATGATGCAGAAGGTTCTGGAAGCCCATGTCCGTGCCCAACTCGACAGCCTCGCCGAGGTCCGTATCGACCTTCGTTGAGACCGACACCTTCGACGGTTCCGATCAACTGCTGCGCAGCTGGGGCCGGGGCCTTAAGCCCGACGCCGATCTGACGGTGTCGGAGTGGGCCGATGCGCACCGGATGCTGGGATCGCGGGCCAGCGCTGAACCGGGGCGCTATCGTACAGCACGCACGCCCTACATGCGCGAAATCATGGACGCGCTGTCACCGAGTTCCGCTGTCCAGCGCATCGTATTCATGAAGGCAGCACAGGTCGGTGCTACCGAGGCCGGGAACAACTGGATCGGCTTTGCCATCCACCATGCGCCGGGCCCGATGCTCGCGGTGCAGCCGACCGTGGAACTGGCGAAACGCAACTCGCGCCAGCGGATCGATCCGCTGATCGAGGAAAGCGTGGCACTGCGCGAACTGGTCAAACCGGCGCGGTCGCGTGATGCGGGCAACACCATGCTGTCCAAGGAGTTCGCGGGCGGCATCCTGATCATGACCGGGGCGAACTCGGCCGTGGGGCTGCGCTCGACCCCGGCGCGCTACATTTTCCTCGATGAGGTCGACGCCTATCCGGCCTCGGCCGACGAGGAAGGCGACCCGATCAGTCTGGCCGAGGCGCGGTCGCTGACCTTCGCGCACCGGCGCAAGGTGTTTCTGGTCTCGACGCCGACGATCCGGGGGTTGAGCCGGATCGAGCGGGAATATGAGGCCAGCGATCAGCGCCGGTTCTTCGTGCCGTGCCCGCATTGCGGCCAGTTCCAGTGGCTGAAGTTCGAGCGGCTGCGCTGGGAGAAGGGGCGGCCCGAGGCTGCGGAATACCATTGCGAGGGCTGCGACCGGCCCATCCCGGAACACCACAAGACGGCGTTGCTGGAGGCAGGCGTTTGGCGGGCAACCGCCACCGCCGCCGATCCCGGCACCGTCGGTTATCACCTCTCGGCGCTTTATTCGCCGATCGGCTGGCTGAGCTGGGAGCGGATCGTGCGGGCATGGGAGGCGGCACAGGGCTCGGACGAGGCTATCCGGGCGTTCAAGAACACGATCCTTGGCGAGACATGGGTGGAATCTGGCGAAGCACCGGACTGGACCCGGCTTTATGATCGGCGCGAGGCGTGGAAGCCGGGGATCGTTCCGCAGGGCGGGCTGTTCCTGACCGCCGGGGCCGATGTGCAGAAGGACCGGATCGAGGTTGATGTCTGGGCCTGGGGTCGGGGTGGGACAAGTTGGTTGGTTGATCACATTGTCATCGACGGCGGCCCGGACCATCAGGGCGCATGGGCAGAGCTGACAAAGCTTCTGGACCGGACATGGAGCCATGAAAACGGTGCGCAGCTCCGGCTGGCCAAGCTCGCCGTCGATACCGGTTATGAAGCTCCAGCCGTTTATGCCTGGTCGCGGCGGCAGGGGGTGGCACAAGTCGCCCCGGTCAAGGGCGTCGAAGGATTCAACCGTTCCAGCCCGGTGTCGGGCCCAACCTATGTCGATGTAACGGACGCTGGCAAGCGGCTGCGCCGGGGCGCGCGGCTCTGGACGGTGGCGGTCTCCACCTTCAAGGCGGAGACCTACCGCCACCTCGGCCTGCCGCGCCCGACGCGGGAGGAGTTGGCAACGGGTGTGCAGCATCCGCCCGGCACCGTGCATTTGCCGGACTGGGTCGAAAGCGAATGGCTGAAGCAGCTGGTGGCCGAGGAATTGGTCACCGTCCGCACCAAGCGCGGCTTTGCCCGGCTTGAATGGCAAAAGCTGCGCGAGCGCAACGAGGCTCTGGACTGCCGGGTCTACGCTCGCGCGGCCGCCTGGATCGTCGGGGCTGATCGTTGGTCCGAGGCGCGTTGGGTGGATCTGGAGGCGCAGGTGGCAGGGGATGGCAAGAATGAAGGGAGTCAAGAAAAGGCCGCCGCCGGATCCATTCGAGCGGTGCGCAGCCCCGCACGGCGCAGAACAGTGGCTTCAAACTACATGAGGTAAACATGCCCACAATCACCGAACTCAAAATCCGCCGCGAGGCACTGGCGGCGCAGCGCTCCAGCGGCGTGGCGCGGGTCAGCTACGACGGCAAGACGGTCGATTACCGCAGCCTGGCCGAGATTGACCGCGCCATCGAGGTGCTGGACCGCGAGATTGCCACGGCCGAGGGGCGCAAGATCATCCGGCAGGTGCGTGTGATCACCACCAAGGGGCTGTGACGCATGGGCTGGCTTGATGCCTTTCGCCGCAGGGGAAC